>JAFWZH010000133.1 GCA_017522515.1 Clostridia bacterium | reverse complement strand
CGAAGCTCTTGGTCTTGTAGTGCAGACTGCAAAAGCTAAATTTGATGAAACTGTAGAAGTTCATATCAGACTTGGTGTTGACTCAAGACATGCGGATCAGCAAGTTAGAGGTGCCGTAGTTCTTCCTAACGGTACAGGTAAAACAAAGAAAGTTCTCGTTTTTGCTAAAGGAGACAGAGCTGCTGAGGCAGAAGCTGCAGGTGCAGATTTTGTTGGTGCAGAGGATCTCGTAGCTAAGATTCAGGGAGAAAATTGGTTTGGATTTGATGTAGTTGTTGCTACACCTGATATGATGGGTCTTGTAGGCCGTCTCGGTAAGGTTCTCGGACCTAAAGGTTTGATGCCTAACCCTAAAGCAGGTACAGTTACAATGGACGTTAAAAAAGCAATAGAGGAATTGAAAGCCGGTAAAATTGAATACCGTTTGGACAAGACCAATATTATTCACTGTCCCTTGGGAAAGGCTTCTTTTGGTGCAGAGAAGTTAATGGAAAACTACGCTACTCTTTATGATGCAGTATTAAAGGCTAAGCCTGCTGCAGCAAAAGGTCAGTACATGAAGAGCATTGTAATTTCTACAACAATGGGACCCGGAATAAAAATTAATCCTGCAAAGGCTTAATTTAATTCGAGATTAAAACAATAAAAACAGAATATTCTTTTGCCGAAGACAGCAGGCGTCGCATATGCGTATAAGACCGGCCGAGGTTAATTGATTCAACAGATCTTTACCCTTTTGTGTTTTTGGCATAAAAGGGTTTTCTGATTTTATACAATGATGGGACAATTTCATAAGGAGGTGTTTGTAAGGATGCCAAGTAAAAAAGTTTTAAAAGAAAAAGAAGCAATCGTAGCTTCGATTGCAGAGGATATTAAAAATGCAGCTACTGTAATCTTCGTTGATGCGAGAGGTTTAACAGTAGACAAAGACACTGAGCTTAGAGCAGCTCTTCGTAAAGCTGATGTTAGCTACAAAGTTCGTAAGAATACTTTGACAACAAAGGCTGTTGCTCAGTTAGGTCTTGAAGGAGTAGATGAATTCCTCAAGGGACCTACAGCAGTTGCAGCATGCCCCACTTTGACAGACGCAGCAAAAATCATCAACGATTTCGCTAAGGAGAATAAGGCAGTTGAGATTAAAGGCGGTATCATGGAGGGTAAAGCAATTTCAGCAGACACTGTAAAGGAATTGGCAAGTTTGCCTTCAAAAGAAGTTCTTATTGCAAGACTCTTGGGCAGCTTGAACGGACCTATTACAGGACTTACTATTGCGCTTAATGAATACGCAAAAAAGCTTGAAGCCTGAGTTTAAGCTAAAATAACAGGCAAAAGTAAATTAAAATTTAAATTGGAGGAAATTTAAAATGGCTAGTGAAAAAATACAGAAATTTATTGATGATGTTAAAGCTTTAACAGTAATCGAACTCAATGAGCTCGTTAAAGCTATGGAAGAAGAATTTGGTGTATCTGCATCTGCAGCTGTTGCAGTTGTTGCAGGTCCCGCTGCTGCAGGCGATGCTCCGGCTGCTGCTGAGCAGACAGAGTTTGACGTAATTCTTAAGAGCGCAGGCCCTAACAAGATGAACGTTATTAAAGTTGTTAAAGAAATTACAGGTGCTTCACTTATGGAAGCTAAAAAGCTCGTTGACGAAGCTCCCAAGCCTCTCAAAGAGAAAATCAGCAAAGACGATGCAGCTGCTATCGAAGCTAAACTTAAAGAAGCAGGAGCAGAAGTTGAGGTTAAGTAATTTATTTACTTAAATTGTACCATCAATAATATAAAACCGGATTTTCGCTTTATGCGTAAATCCGGTTTTTTGCTTTTTATTTCATTACATCCGGTATCATAGACTCCAAAGGGCTTTCTGTACGGTCAGAAGTTGGATTTGAAGTGATTGTTGCAGATGGCGAACTGCTTGAAGAATGATCCGGATTGTCACCTATGTCACCGTCTTTTTTTGTACAACCGCAAAGGAAAAGAGTCATACAAAGTACAGCGATAGATAAAATGCTGATTATTAATTTCTTGTAATTCATATTAAACCTCCGAAAGTTTATTTTTTATCATAGAGAAAAATTCTCTTGTGTATACTATTTGTCAAAAATTTAATTTTATGCAAAAAATTTATTTTTAGGCTTGCATATTTAGACAAAATAAGAGATAATGTAGGGGAGATAAATTTCAGTGGAGGTTTTTTTATGGCTTTTTGTGAAAAATGCGGTAAGGAAATTCCTGAGGGTTCAGTATGTGCAGATTGTAGTGCACAAACTAATGCAAATTCAGAGAAATCCGGCATTGGTAAAATTTTGGACACGAAGGATACTACAAATGAGTATACAAAGGAAGAAATCGAAAAAAATAAGGTTGTTTGCGGTTTAGCATATATTCCGATTCTTTTCTGGCTTCCTTTAGTAGCAGGTACAAAGGAATCAAAGTATTGCAAATTCCATTCAAACAATGGTCTTTTAATTTTGATTCTTGATGTAATAATAGGTATAGTAGGTGGTATTTTGGGATTTATTCCTATTGTTGGCTTATTAATAAGCTCTGTACTTGGATTAATAGTTGTTGCTTACATAGTATTTGGTATGGTATTTACATTCCAAGGCAAAGTAAGAGAGCTTCCTTTTATTGGAGGCATCAAAATTATTTCTTAAGTTTTATTTATAAAGAAATATATTTTAAACGGAGCTGGTCTGCGATAAGTGCGATCAGCTCTTTTGCATTTAGTGAATAGTTGTAGCCGTTAACGCTGTATCCCAATATGGTATCTAAAATATAATCCTTAGGGCATACGGAATTAACATGCCTCGCTGCTTTGGTAATTGCTCGCTCTACATGTCTGGGATTTGTATTAAATTCATTTGCAATCCTTTCATACATTTTACAAGAAATTTCCGGTAGCTTTGTCTCTCTGAGTGCAGTGCTAATTATAGCAGCTTTCATATAATGATAACCGGAAAAGTGAACAGGAAGCTTTAATTGATGAAGAATTTCATCTGCTTTTATATATATTTTGTCATTGGCCTTTATATCTCCGTCTTTTTGACTGCTGATAACTCTGAGTGTACTTTTTAATATGTCAGGATTATCCAAATTTTCCATAAAAATATCAGCTCCGTTTTGCATAGAATCTGATATTAGAGCTTCTCCTTCTTTAGAGGAGGCTGTCGCAATTACTCGTACGGAATTCTTGCCTTTGCAAAGACATATATCTTTTATTGTAGCACTCATTTGACATTTCTGATTTGATAAATCGCATATTAATATATCAGGGGACAATTCATTGCAAAGAGTTATTATATCAGAAGAGTTCCTCAAGGAAGCCAATAAAGATACATTGGTTATTCCTGCAATGTTATCGGAAATTCTTTTTAGATATTCTGTGTTCTCTATTGCAGTAATTATTTTTAAGCAGTTGTTTTGGTTCAAGCATATACCTCCATGCGAATGTTTTATGTAAGCATATTATCATACATCTCGAAAAAAGTCAAACATAGTTAGAAAAAAATGGAAATATCGGAAATCGACGGAGTGTTATTATTTCCCGGGAAATAATGATAACTTTGACATATTAGGACAGCCTGTGATAGAATGCGCCTACTCGGTAAAATACAGATAAATCGCAGCATACCGATATTATTACAAAAGAAATAATTTACAAATGAGAAAGGTGATTGCTGTGAGAAAAGATTCTTATTCAGTTTTAATCGTGGATGCAGACCAAGAGTTTGCAGACACATTGGGAATGCGTATTATTGCGCGTAATAATATGACTTTGTGTGGTAAAGTATATAGCGGTGATGCAGTTTTGCCTATTGTTAAGGAAAAAAATCCGGACATTATTATTATGGATTTAACTTTGCCGGCTTTGGATGGGATAAGTGTTATCCGTATGCTTCAAAAAGAATTATCTTATAAGCCTATAATTGTTATTACATCTGCTTATTCGAACGATATGCAACGATATTTAATAAATGATATCCCAAATGCATATTTTGTGAGAAAACCTGTTTCCTATGAACAGCTCCTTGACAGAGCAGGGGAGCTTGTGAGAGCAGTCTCCGGATTTTATGCAAGAGCAGCCGGAGAGACAATAGAAGCAGAAAGAGCTTTTTATAGGATAATGAAGTACAATAATGAAGATTCTACTTTTAAAAGAGTAACAAGCTTGTTGCATGATTTGGGTGTGCCGGCTCACTTGAATGGTTATGGATATTTAAGAGATGCTGTGTGCATGGTAATCGAAAATCCGTTACTTATTAACAGCATGACAAAGGAAGTATATCCCACTTTGGCGGCCAAAAGCGGTAAAACAGTTGCCAGTGTAGAAAAAGCCATCAGAACTGCAGTAGAAGTATCCTGGAGCAGGGGGAAAATGGAAATACTTGAAGAGGTTTTTGGATTTACCGTAAATTTACAAAAAGGAAAGCCCACCAACACAGAATATATTGCTATGCTGGCGGACCGTTATAATGTCTGGATGAAATAAAATATCAGAATAAAGCTGAACCTGTTGTTCTTGGGAAAGGAAGGACATCACGAATATTCGGAATACCTGTTGCGTACATTATGAGACGTTCGAAGCCAAGACCGAAACCGGCATGTTTTGTACCGCCAAAACGGCGTAAATCAAGATACCATTCGTATCCTTCTTTCTCAAGGCCAAGTTCTTCGATTCTTTTTTCCAGAATATCTATACGCTCTTCACGCTGGCTGCCGCCGATAATTTCACCAATACCGGGAACAAGAAGATCCATAGCAGCTACAGTTTTACCATCGTCATTAAGACGCATATAGAAAGCCTTGATTTCTTTTGGATAATCTGTAACGAAAACAGGTTTTTTAAAGATTTTCTCTGTAAGGCAACGTTCATGTTCTGTTTGTAAATCGCAACCCCAGAAAACTTTATATTCAAATTGTTCGTTATAAGGTTCAAGAAGCTTAATTGCCTCTGTATATGTTACATGGCCGAAATCAGATGATGCAACAAAATTAAGACGTTCAATTAATTCTTTGTCATAAAATTGATTTAAAAACTCCAAATCGGCAGGACAACTTTTGAGAATGTAATTAAGAACGTATTTTATCATTTCTTCTGCAAGCTTCATATCATCGGCTAAGTCAGCAAAAGCTATTTCCGGTTCAATCATCCAAAACTCAGCAGCATGTCGAGCTGTGTACGACTGTTCTGCGCGGAAAGTAGGGCCAAAAGTATATATCTTACCGAAAGCCATAGCCATTGCCTCTCCTTGAAGCTGTCCTGAAACTGTAAGATAGGCGCTCTTGCCAAAGAAATCCTGTGTGTAATCTACAGAACCATCATCGTTTTTAGGAGGGTTGTCTACGTCAAGTGTTGTAACACGAAACATCTCTCCTGCTCCTTCGCAGTCACTGCAAGAGATTAAAGGAGTATGGGCGTAAACAAAACCATTTGAATTAAAAAATTGATGAATTGCAAAAGCAGCAGCAGAACGAATACGAAAAGCGGCACTAAACGTATTTGCACGAGGACGAAGATGTGCAATAGTTCTCAAATACTCCATTGAGTGGCGTTTCTTTTGAAGCGGATACTCAGGAGAGGATGTACCTTCTACGACAATTTCTTCTGCTTTTATTTCGAAAGGTTGTTTTGCTTCGGGAGTGAGAACTAAAGTTCCTGTAACAGCCAAAGCAGTACCTACGTTTTGTTTTGCTATTTCGGTGAAATTATTTATTGCCTGTTCTTCAAAAACAATCTGTATGCCTTTAAAATAGCTACCGTCATTTAAGTCGATAAAGCCAAGAGCTTTAGAGTCACGTATTGTGCGAACCCATCCGCAAACAGTGATTCTTTTTTCTGCAAAGGTTTCCGGTGAACCGTAAATTTTAGCAATTTCTGTTCTTTGCATTTTTATCATTCCTTTCAAATAATTCAAAAGTCATTAATATAAAATTGTGCGTTAATGCACTTTCCTTTTATAATAACACAATATTGATTTAATATCAATTATTTGAAAAAGTCAATTTTTCGGGGGTAGAATGTTGTTCGAATATAAATAAATGAGGAGAGATAAATTAATGAAATCCACATTATTCTTTCCAATCTTTCCAATCGGTTCAAAAACATGTTGAAAAGATTGAAAAGAAAGTGTATACTATGAAAAAATACATTTTCTAAAGAGGTTAGTATAATGATTTTTCGAGAAAGTGAAACCGTGGAATTAAAAGAAGTCGTCGTTGATGATATAAAGAAAGAAGTAATCGCTTTTGCAAATTGCAGGGGAGGGAAGATTTATGTAGGCGTTGATGATGAAGGGGAGATAATTGGCGTTGATGATGAAGATGCTGCAATACAGCAAATCAGCAATATGATTCGAGATAATATCAAGCCGGATGTAACTATGTTTGTTCATTATAAAACACTGGACGTTATCGGCTCGAAAATTATTGAAATTGATGTTCAAATGGGCACAAACAGGCCGTACTATATTGCAAAAAAAGGCTTGAGACCTGAAGGAGTATATGTGCGCCAAGGAAATTCTGCTGTGCCGGCAACCGATACAGCTATACGACAAATGATAAAGGAAACCGATGGTGAAAGCTTTGAGGAAATGCGTTCTTTGAATCAAGAATTGACGTTTAAAGCAACAAGCGATGAGTTTTTAAGTCGACATATCCTTTTTGAACAGCCTCAAAAGCAAACTCTTAAATTGTTGACGTCAGATGGTGTTTATACAAATCTTGGGTTGCTTTTGTCGGAACAATGTGTGCATACAATTAAGGTTGCTGTTTTTCAAGGAACAGACCAAAGTGCATTTAAAGATCGTCGTGAATTTGCAGGTTCTCTTATTCAACAAATGAACGAAGTGTATACTTATATAGATTTTCATAATCAAACAAAATCTACTTTTGATAAACTTTACAGAGTTGATACAAGAGATTATCCTGAAATTGCTTTGCGTGAAGCATTGCTTAATTTGTTGGTGCACAGGGATTATTCTTTCCGTTCAAGCTCTTTTATCAGCATTTTTACCGATAGAATTGAATTTATATCTGTTGGTGGCCTGTTGCCCGGTATTGCTCTAAATGATGTATTGCTTGGCATGTCAATTTGCAGAAATCCTAATTTAGCAAATGTTTTCTATCGTTTACAGTTGATTGAAGCATATGGCACGGGAATACAAAAAATTATGAATGCATACAAATGCTGTAAAAAGACACCTCGTATTGAGACGTCGGACAACGCGTTTAAAATAATTTTGCCGAATAGTAATTACTTGCAAATAGAAAAAGAAAATTCGGAAGAACATGTTATACTTGATTATTTGAAGCAAAACGAAATAATTACTCGGTCCGAGGTTGAGAAAATGCTGGAAGTTGGTACTACTACAGCTTACCGAATATTAAAAAGAATGACAGAAAACGGAATATTA
This sequence comes from Clostridia bacterium, assembly GCA_017522515.1. The sequence goes on along the minus strand of JAFWZH010000133.1, from coordinate 123,412 downwards.
ACTCAGTATGGCAAAGGAAAAAATACAAAGTATAAAAAGTTGCCTTGTTAATGGTAAGGTAAAATATGTGCTGGGTTACACGAAAAATGCATACCAAAACGACATTAAAATGCCATATTTTTATGTTACAATATAAAAAATAAATACGTGTTGGAGAGATTATGATGGCTAAAATACTGATTGCTGACGATAATAAACAGATTACATCGGTGCTGACGGAATATGCAAAGAAAGAAGGGTATTCCGTAGAGATAGCAACTGATGGTGTAGAGGCTTTAGAAAAATTCAAAAGTTTTTGTCCCGATTTAATATTGCTTGACGTTATGATGCCGCGTATGGACGGCTTTGAAGTTTGCCGTGATATCAGGAGAGAATCAAACGTGCCGATTATAATGATAACAGCAAGAGGCGAAGATTTCGAAAAAATCATGGGCTTGGATATCGGTGCAGATGATTATATTGTAAAGCCTTTTTCTTGCGGAGAGGTAATGGCACGTGTCAGAGCGATTCTTCGAAGATTAAGTATAAGTACAGATAACAGCAAGCTTTTCACGTGTGGAAATCTTTCCGTAAATCTTGAGAATTATGTTGTTCAAATCGGAAACGAACCTATCAGACTCACAAAAAAAGAAATAGAATTATTGTGGACTTTGGCATCAAATGCAAATAAAGTTTTTTCGAGAGATTCACTTTTAGATAAGTTGTGGGGCTTTGACTTTTACGGAGACAGCAGAACAGTTGATTCACATATAAAAAGACTCAGAGCAAAATTAGATGAATTCCCACACGAAGGTTGGGAAATAGAAACAATTTGGGGCGTAGGATATAAATTTGCAATAAAGCAAGAATAATAAAAAAGATATTACACAAATATGAGCTGTAAAAAAACAAGGAAATTCAAAATATCGGCTAAGTTAACGTTGTATTTTACAATATCTATTCTATTGTTTGCGATAGTAATAGGTACTGTGTTTGCTTTGCTGTTTCGCGAACATACTGAGGAGATATATCGCGAGAACATGAAACAGACAGCAAGTTCCATTTCCAAAATAATGGAGAGTGTCATTCGTGAAGATGAAGGCAGTACATTGTGGGAGGCTTTTTCGGAAAAAGGAGAGAACAGAAAGCCGCCGGGAGCCGTTTATATTGACGGGCCGAGACTTATACGTCTTGTTAAAGAAATCACTGAGGCAGACGTGTGGCTGATAGATTCTAAATATACAATTTTAACAACTTCACAAGATTCAGAAACAGAATACAGCTCAAGATATATTTTCAGAGAATTACCGGGAGAAACGCAGCGTTTTATACTTAAAATTTACCAAGATAAGGGTTATGAAGTTTTTGGAGAAAGTTTCTCGGATGTTCTTGGAGAAAACTGCATGACAGTAGGCGTTCCCATATACACTCGCAGAGGAGAAGTGACCGGAGCAGTTATTCTGCATACGCCAAAAGGACAGATGACAGAGGCAATTGAGAATGGTTTCTTTATTTTGCTGATGAGTCTAATAATGGCCTTTGCTATAGGAATGCTTATTTCGATTATTATATCAAGAACAATCGCAAAACCATTGAAAAAAATAAACGTAGCGGCGATGATGATTTCTGATGGTGAATATTCCGTCAAAACAGAAGTCCGAAGCAATGATGAAATAGGCGAACTGGCGCAGACCATGGATGAAATGGGAGAAAAATTGCGTAAAGCTGAGGTCGAGAGTGAAAAGTTAGAAAAAATGAGGCAAGATTTTGTTGCAAACATTTCTCACGAGTTGCGCACACCGGTTACGGTTATAAGAGGCTCTTTAGAGGCCCTTTGCGATGGCATAGTTACAGACTCGGATAAGGTTACGGAATATCACAGGCAGCTTTTGGGCGAGAGCATCTATATGCAAAGGTTGGTAAATGATTTACTTGATCTTTCAAGGTTGCAGAATCCGGATTTCAGTATAAATATTACAGAATTTAATCTATATGATTGTGTAAGCGATGCCGTAAGAAGCGGCAGAAGAATAGCAACAGAAAAGGGAATAAACATAGAGTTTAATTATGATAATTGCATTTATATTGTAAATGGCGATTATGACCGCGTAAGACAAATGCTTCTCATTATAATTGATAATGCCGTCAAATTTACAGACAATAACGAAAACAGTGTTGTCGTAGATATGAAGGAAGGCTGTATAAGCATCACAAATACAGGTGTTGGTATAAAATCAGAGGAGCTTCCTATGATTTTTGAAAGATTTAATAAATCGCGTTCAGAAAAAAATAAGAATGGTACAGGGCTTGGTTTGGCTATAGCAAAACAGATAGCATCAAGGCATAGCGTTGGCATTTCCGTGAGCAGTGTTGAGGGCGGGGAAACAACATTTAAATTTGTATTTCCCAATAAAATATGATATTGTAAATACTGTTATTTTTAAATTGAAATGGCGGTACTTTATGTTTGACAAACAATGGATTTTCAACATAAAACAGCATAAGGATTATTTGGAATTTTGCAATGCTAACGGATTGGAGACATCATTTGTCGACGAAATTATGTTTAAACGAGGCATCGAAGGCAAAACCGGAGGTGTTGATACTTTATCTGATCCGTATATTTTGCCGGATATGGCCAGAGCTGTTGACAGGATACTAACAGCAGTGGAGGATGGCGAAAAAATTGCAGTTTTCGGTGATTACGATGCAGACGGAGTGACTGCAACAGCAGTTTTATACCATTTTCTGCAAAATATTGCAGAAGCCAATGTTATCAGTTATATTCCTGATCGCCTTACAGAGGGATACGGAATATCCGTTGCAGCCGTTGATACGCTCGGTGATGCAGGTGTTACCTTAATTGTTACGGTTGATAACGGTATTGTCGCTTTCGACCAGATAGCTCACGCAGCCGAATTAGGTATAGATGTAGTAGTTACAGACCATCACAAGTGCGCAGATGTGTTGCCGGAATGTTGTGCTGTGGTAGATCCGTGTATATTAAAAGAAGAAACACCGCTAAATAATTTGTGTGGTGCAGGTGTTGCATTTACGCTTATAAGAGCGTTGGCTGACGAAATAGGTGTTTATGAAGAAATAAACAGATATATTCCGATTGTGATGATAGGAACGCTGGGCGATGTCGTGCCATTGACAGGCGATAACAGAGTTATAGTGAAATACGGCATGGAAAAGCTTTGCGATTTCGGATGGATAGGATTGGAAAGCTTGATATCCAAAATTACAGAGGGTAAATCATCACAGCAAAAAATTTCCTCTATGTTTATATCGTATCAACTTGTTCCAAAACTTAATGCTGCAGGCAGATTAGGTAATGCGATGCGAGCTTTTGAACTTTTAGTTTGTGAAGAAATAAACGAAGCGGCACGTCTCGCCGAGGAGTTAATAGCAGAAAATACAAAAAGGCAGGCAACTGAGGCAGAAATAGCAGAAAAAGCCATGAAAGAGGACAGCCTCAAAACGACAGATAAGGACGGTATAGTATTGGCAATGGGAGAAAATTGGCATCACGGAGTTATTGGTATTGTAGCTTCGCGGCTTACCGAAAAGTACAAAAAGCCCTCTTTTGTACTTTCAATAGAAAAAGACAGCGAAGGAAAAAATGATATTGCGAGAGGTTCGGCTCGCTCTGTGAAGGGTTTTAATTTACATAAAGCTTTGACGGAATGTGCCTCTCTGCTTGAAAAGTTTGGCGGTCATGAAATGGCGGCGGGCCTAAGTATTCCGACGAAAAACATTCCTCAATTTATAGAAAGCATGAATGCGTATGCAGAGAAAAATAACCAATATCAAGAGCCGTCAAACTTGCAGATAGATGCAGTGGTTTCGCCTTACGAGCTTACGGTTAAGTCTGTCGAAAGACTTGAAGAGTTAGAGCCTTACGGTCAGGGAAACAGTCAACCGATGATATGTGTCAGAAATTTAACTCTCGTCGGTTGCAGCAAAGTTGGTGAAGGTGGCAAACATTTAAGGCTTGCTTTTTCTTATGAAAGACCGGAGGGCGGAAGGTTTTCCGTAGAAGGAATTGCTTTTTCACAAGGACCATACGAGAATATGATAAAAAGCATCGGAAATGTATGCTGTGTTGTTTGCAGAGCCGAAATTAATCAATGGCAAGGAAGAAAAAGTGTTTCCTTGGTTATTTCTGACATACACGATGGAGATTATAATATTGATAACCTTTTAAAATGTGTGTATAATAGCGATTACATTACCGGCAGAGGGTTTGTTCCGAAGAGAAAAACGCTGGCTGCAATGTATAAATGTTTTGTCCAATACGGAGATTCTTTTAAGTTTAATGACTTGTTTCGCATACGAGATTGTGTGAGAAAAAGCGGTATTCCTTGTACATGGTACGAAATACGCAGCGGTTTGGATATTTTTACAGAATTGGGATTAATTGCGAGAAAAGACAAACAAAATTTCTGTATCGAGAAAGTTTCGGAGAAAGTAGAGCTGGAAACATCTCAAATTTACAGAATGGCACAGGTGGAGGTGTAGATTGCGTGGAGTATGTAGCCCAATTTGAAAATTTAAAAAAATATTTAAAAGAAAAAAATGCAGATAATGACATTTCTATCCTGGAAAAAGCTTTTGAGCTTGCAGATAGTATGCATCAGGAGCAGAAAAGAAAATCCGGAGAGCCTTTTATTATTCACCCGGTTGCTGTTGCTACGATGCTTGCGGAAATGGACATGGATATGCCCTCTATTGTTGCGGGTATGCTTCACGATGTTATAGAAGATACCTCTGTTACAACAGAAGAAATGAAAGAAATGTTCGGGCAAGAGATTACGTATCTCGTGGATGGTGTAACAAAGCTTAAGAGAATTCCCACTTCTACCAAGGAAGAATTGCAAGCAGAGAATTTGCGCAAAATGTTTCTCTCGATGGCTTCGGATATACGCGTAATTGTAATAAAATTAGTGGACAGACTTCACAATATGAGAACGCTTCAATATATGAATACGGATTCTCAGATTACCAAGGCAAGAGAAACTCTGGAGATTTATACGCCATTGGCACACCGTCTTGGAATGACAAAAATTAAATGGGAACTTGAGGATTTATGCTTTAAATATCTTGAACCTGAGTATTATAACAGCCTTGTGGCACAGATAACACAAAGGAGAGATCAGCAAGAGGCATATATAAAAAAGGTCTTAGATGCTATTCGCGGCAGACTTGATGAGGTAAATATTAAAGCTTTTTTGGATGGCAGGCCGAAGCATTTCTACAGTATCCATAAGAAAATGATAGCTCAAAATAAAGCGCTTAATCAAATTTATGATTTGTTGGCAATAAGAGTTATTGTAGATACGGTGCAAGAATGTTATACCGTTTTAGGTATAATTCACGAAATGTATACTCCCATGCCGGGAAGATTCAAAGATTATATTGCAATGCCTAAACCAAATATGTATCAGTCACTTCATACTACGCTTATAGGTCCTGACGGACAGCCTTTTGAGGCGCAGATTCGTACTTGGGAAATGCACAAGACAGCGGAAATCGGTATTGCTGCACATTGGAAATATAAAGAAAAAGGCAGCAGCGGACGCGGTGGCAACGAGAAAACTTCAGAATACGATGGTAAACTGGAGTGGGTGCGCAATCTTCTTGATAATCAAAAAGAGATTGAGGATCCAAATGAGTTTGCACAGACATTTAAAATGGACCTTTTCACTGATGAGGTTTTTGTTTTCACGCCAAAAGGAGATGTAAAGTGTTTGCCTAAGGGCTCTACACCAATTGACTTTGCGTATGCTATTCACAGTGCGGTGGGTAACAGGATGGTTGGAGCAAGAGTAAACGGAGAGATAAAACCTCTTAACCACAAGCTCAGAACAGGAGATTTTGTGGAGATTATTACTTCTCAGTCACAAAATCACGGACCCAGCAGAGATTGGCTAAGTATAGTTAAAAGTTCAGAAGCAAAGAGTAAGATTAGGCAGTGGTTTAAAAAAGAGTGTCGCGATGAAAATATTGAACGCGGACGTGAAATTATTGACCGAGAGCTTAAGAAACAAGGCTACAAGTATGAACAGCTTATAAGAAACGAGTGGTTGGAGCCGATTTTAAAGAAATACAGGTTTTCTTCGTATGAAGATTTGTTGAATGTTATAGGCTTCGGTGAAATAAGCGCTCAGAAAATCATTAATATTCTCAGAGAAGAATATATTAAGTCCGTAAGCGGCAGCAAAGAAGAAGAACTGTTAGCTAAGATTGACAGCTCTAAAAACAAAAAAGAAAAGCATAAACATACCTCTGATAATGGTATTATTGTCAACGGTCAAAACAACTGTCTTGTACGTCTTTCGAGATGTTGTAATCCGGTGCCGGGAGATTCAATTGTAGGATATATTACACGAGGAAGAGGTGTTTCGGTTCATAGAACAGACTGTCCTAACGTGGTATCCATGAGTGAGACGGAGAATCGTATAATTGATGTTCGCTGGGCAGGCAAAGGCAGAAGCACATATATTGTTGATATTTCAATTCAAGCTGTTGACAACAGTAATTTGCTTTTGCAAATAGCAAAACTCATTGCTGAATTAAAACTTCCCATGAAAGCTATAAATGCAAGAACAACAAGAGATAATTATGAACTTATAGATCTTACAATTGAGATTACAGATAGAAGCGAACTTGATAGGCTTGTGAAAAAAATCAGTGGTCTTGAAAATGTGTTAGATGTAAGCAGAACTGTAAAATAAAAGGTTTTGGCAATAAAGGAGTTTTTATGATAAAAATCAAGCGATTTACCCAAGGCTTACTTGGCTCTAATACTTATGTTGTATGGGACGAAAAATCATTTGAAGCTGCTGTTATAGACACAGGAAATTCTGACACGGCAGTAAAAGAAATAATAGATAAAGAAAAGCTGTCGCTTAAATATATTATTTTAACGCATGCACACTTTGACCATATTCATTATTTGCCGAAATTTAAGGAAACTTTTCCTATGGCAAAAGTCGTAATTCATCAGGACGATAATTTACTGCTTGAGAATCCGCGACTGAATGCTTCTCTCCTTTTTGGTTCGGCTCACGTATACGACAAAGCGGATATCACCGTAGTTGACGAAGATGAGCTTAACTTAGGAGAAAATATATTGAAAATAATTTCTACTCCGGGACACACACCGGGAGGAATTTGCATTTTAATTGATAAAATAATGTTCTCCGGAGACACATTGTTTTATTCGGGTTTTGGAAGAACAGATTTAGGGGCGGGAGATGTTGCCTTGATGGCTAAATCCATAGAAAAGCTTTATTCTCTGGACGGAGATATTGAGGTTTATCCCGGTCATGGGACGAAAACGACAATTGGCAGAGAAAGAGAAGAAAATCCGTATCTGTATTTTTGATGAGAGTTTTATTATATGAGTGATTTATCGGAAATGAATACCTATAAAGAAAGTAAAATTTATATGGGCTTCCCTGAAGAACTGCCGCCTCATTACGCATACGAGGCAGTGCAGATATTTAACGATTGCGGTGGATTTCCGGAGCTTGTACCTAATAGTGGCATTAAAACGGATAAAAATAGCGGAATATGGCTGCAAAAGGGTGAGGTTAGGTACGATATTCCGTTTTTTGGCGAAGAAAATGAAAAGCTTGAACACAAGCTGCAAAAACGCGAAATATATAGAATAATGAGTGATTTTACAGGGTATACCTCTCCTTGGGGGTGTATGACAGGGGTACGACCTGCAAAAATTGTCAATGGACTTTTTAATTCGGGAGCAACATATCAAGAAGCATTGGAAGAATTAGAAAAATTTTACATGGCAAGGAGCGAAAAGGCAGAATTGGCTGTAAAAACTGCATGCAATCAAGAAGGTTTCTTGAAGGAACAAATAGAAAATCCTAAAAACATTGCCATATATGTGGGAATTCCATTTTGCCCTACAAGATGTTTGTACTGCTCTTTTACATCACATCCCATAGGAAAATACAATAAAATTGTAGATAAATACTTAGAACTATTGGAAGCGGAATTACGCACAGTTGTGCCTGTTTTGTTGCAAAAAGGGTACAATATCGAATCTTTATATATTGGAGGAGGAACACCCACATCATTATCAGAGATATCTTTTGAAAATTTTATGGGTTTTGTTACAGATATTGTAAATCCTGTAAATTTAAAAGAATTTTCTTTGGAGGCAGGCAGACCGGACAGTATTACAACGGAGAAATTACGCATTGCAAAAAAGTCGGGAGTTACGAGAATAAGTGTAAATCCACAGACAATGAACAATGCCACGTTAGAATTAATAGGTCGTCGCCATAGTGCAGAGGAAGTTATTAAAGCTTTTGAAATGGCAAGAATGGAAAATTTTGACAATATAAATATGGATATTATTGCAGGACTTCCGGGAGAGGATTTGTCGCATTTTGAATATACCTTAGAAAAAATAGCACAACTTAAGCCGGATGGACTTACGGTACATACATTAAGCGTTAAACGCGCGGCAGACCTTAAAAGAGATGCTAAAGCAGAGCTTTTACGCCATGATATTACAGGAAAAATGCTTATTGAATCACAAAAGTGTGCATCTTCTATGGGAATGATACCTTTTTATATGTACAGACAAAAAAACATGCTGGGAAACCACGAAAATGTTTCCTACTGCCGCCCCGGTTGCGAAAGCCCGTATAATATACATATTATGGAAGAAGATCAGACTATTTTTGCTTTCGGCGCAGGTGGTGTAACCAAAGTTTGCCAAAATGATATAATCCGTTCCTTTAATGTAAAAAGTGTAGAAGATTATATGAAGCGAAGCGAAGAGATGGCACAGAGAAAATTAAAGCTCATTTAAAAATTTCATTTATTAAAGAACAAGCTTCATCAAGTGTGCGAGCTTTGAAAATACGGTCACGCACAGAGGCAGCACCCTTAGCCCCTTTTGTATACCAAGCTAAGTGTTTACGCATTTCGGTAATGCCGTGACTTTCGCCCTTTAAGCGAACGGCAAGCTCTGTGTGATTGTTGATTATTGATATTATATCTTCTTTTGATGGTGTGTAAGGATTTTCCGCAGGTGTCAAAAGTTCCCTGAAAAGCCACGGTTTGCCAAGAGCACCACGTCCAATCATAATGCCGCTGCAACCGGTGGTTTCAAACATATTCAGTGCGGATTCTGCACAAACAATATCACCGTTGCCAATAACGGGAATTTTTAACGCATTTACCACTTTTTTTATGGCATCTGTATTGCAGTTGCCGGAATAATATTCATCGCGGAATCTTCCGTGTACCGTAACCGCAGCAGCACCGCCGGATTCCGCAGCAAGAGCAGCTTCTACGCATAACTCATTGCCAATTTCATATCCTCTGCGAATCTTTACGGTAACCGGTAATCCACAGGCATTTGATACACTTTTCACGATTTTTTCAATTAAAAGAGGATTCTTTAACAGTGCGCTACCCTCACCATTAGATGTGACTTTTTGCATGGGACAACCCATGTTTATGTCAATGGAGACTACACCTCTATTACGGAAAATTGCGGCGCATTCTGCCATTATATCTGGTTCGCTTCCGAAAATTTGCACGCTCAAAGGCGCTTCTTTGTCGTCGGAATCTGCCAGCGCAAGGCTGTTGTTGCCCTTGTAATGGACACCTTTTGCACTAATCATTTCAGAAAAAACCAATCCCGGTGAATATGGAGAATTTTTACAAACAAGGCGAAAAGGAAGATCTGTAACACCGGCAAGGGGAGCAAGCCACACGTTGTTTTGGACTTCGAGACGCGTTTCTTTGCCTTGAAGCGTAATGGGGTGAATGTGTTTTTGCAATTTGCTCAGAGCTTCAAGGTTTTGCGTAGTTGTGTTGTTTTTTATTTCGCCGTTTCGTTCAAAATTCATAAAGTAACCTCGTGTTTGAAAACTGTACACAAGTTTAAACGAAGAATAAGGATGTGTCAATTGTTTGTGTTGACAGAGTCGAATTTGGTCGAAAGGTGGCAAAAAAAGACGAACGAAAGTTCTTGCTTTGCAAAGGTAAATGGAATATATTATAACCCACCAAAACAAAAGGAGGTGATTTCATAGATGGCAAATACTTGATTGAAATAGCAGAAAGAAAATTGGCAGGTAAAATGGATATGTCCAGAGAATACAGTGATGCTGAGCTTAAACGATTGATTGACAGTTGCTTAGAAGAACTTGTTATGAGGCTTCCGAATTCAGAAGTAGACACAAAGCAACTTGCAGCAGAGGTTTTTAATAGCAGACGGCGTATGGGCATAATACAGCCTTTTTTAGAAGATACTGCAGTAAATGAAATAATGATAAACGGCACAGACGGTATTTTTATAGAAGTTAATGGCGAACTTATTGATTCGGGAGTTCGCTATGACAGTAAAGAAGAACTTTTTCATAACATCCAAACAATGCTCTTTCAAAGTAACAGAACTGTAAATGAGAGCACACCTATTGTAGATGCAACATTAGCAAGTGGAGCGCGAATAAATGTAGTTTTAAATCCTTTGGCAATCAACGGGCCCATTGTTACTATCAGAAAATTCACAAAACAACAATACACAATTGAAGATTTTATACAAAACGGCACATTGACAGAAAAAATGGCAGAATACTTGAAAAAATCTGTCGTTTCAGGCAAAAGCATAATCATTTCGGGAAGTACGTCTTCGGGCAAAACAACTTTTTTAAATATGCTTACTTCCTTTATACCGACAGAAGAAAGAATTATTACAATAGAGGATTCTGCAGAGTTAAATATACGACACAGAAATATTGTAAGAATGGAGACCAGAAATGCCAATACAGAGGGATATGGCGAGATTAAAATGCGAGCATTAATAAAGGCAGCGTTAAGAATGAGACCGGATAGGCTTTTGATTGGAGAGGTAAGAGATGAGAGTGCATTAGAATTGCTTACTGCAATGTGTACGGGACATAGCGGTTCTATGTCAACAATACATGCAAATTCCGCGGAAGATACGCTTGTAAGGCTTGAAACTATGGCTTTATGGGAGGGACACGTTCATTCCGAAGCAATAAAAAGAATGATTATTTCCGGTGTGGATACAGTTGTTTTCCTTGAGAGAAATAAAAAAGGCAGACGTGTTAAAGAGATTGCAGAGGTTGATAAAAGTGAAAAAGAAAAAATTATATTGGAACGAGTTGTTTAGTTATATTTTTATATATTTACTTTGTTCTGTTTTTGTTTTCAATGCTATGTTTGACAGCTGGTGGGTAAGTATAGCATTAATGCTTTTCGGTTTACCGATGGTTATAAAAAAACTCAAAAAGTATCTCTCTCAAAAAAGACAAATACAAATAGAAGCAGAATTTTATCAACTGTTAAGTAGCATTTCTTTGTCTATGTCATCAGGAATGTCATTAGAGAACAGTTTGAAAGAAGCTGTGGTTACAGGCAAAAGAGAATACAGATTATTAAATGCGGAGATTGAGAGTATTTACAGAATGTTGCAAAATAACTACTCGCCGGAGGTTGCTTTTTTCACTTTATATAAAAGAACAGGAAATATGGCAATTAAGACTTTTTCTGAGATATTATCAGTGGGTGTGCCGGCGGGAATTAATTTGGCCGCTTTAATGAGGTGGCTTGCTTCTGCATATAGAATGCGTTTTGATGCAGAAAGTGAAATAGTAAGGATTTTAAATGCACCGAAATTCAACAATCGTATTATATTAGCCATGCCTGTTGTATGTATAGTGTTATTCAAACAAATTGCTCCGTATTATATGGCTCCGCTTTATTATGGTACAGGCAGGATTGTTATGATAGGCGTTTTGTTGATTATTCTGTTCTCTTGGTGGTTTGGCAGTAAGCTTGGTGAAATAGAGTATTAGTTTTTCGGGAGGATAAAGTGAAAATAAAAAGTAAATTAATTTATTTCATCTGTGGTGTCGCTTTTTTTTGCATTGCACTACTGATGGGCGAGAGCATACTTTTTTGTGTTGTTATAGGTGGTGTCGCAGGTGTTTTAAGCTTTGTGACAATCAGAGTAACAGAGCAGAAAAAAATAAAAAACAGGAACAGAAGTTATGAAATGGATTTACCGGACATTATGATTCATATTGCGATGTTTACAGAAGCCGGACTTGGTTTACAGGATGCAATAGAAAGGGCAACAAGAGCAGGCGTTCAAAGTAAACCGTTATATATTGATTTAACATCTGTTTTTGAAAAAGTAAGGAAAGGAGCAACAAAAGATTTTATTACAGGTTTGGAGGAATTGGCAAAAGTCAGAAAATCACCTGCTTTAAGCAATTTCTGCACAACAATTATACAAAATATGCGAAAAGGAAGCGGTGAAATCAGTAACTTGTTTACTGCACAGGCGCAATTATACAGAAATGAAAGAAGAAGAATAGCCGGCAAATTGGCAGATGAAGCTGCAACCTTATTGCTGATACCATCGACTCTTGTGCTGTTGGCATTGATAGTGATGCTTCTTGCTCCTGCAATAATGGAGCTGTTTAATGGGTTTTAATTAAAAGTTTATATATTGGGAGGTATTTTATTGTGAGTGTTCTTTTTTATTTGAAAATGAAAGCCTTTTTTGACAAGTTAATAAAAGGCGAATCGGGGATGGGTACTATCGAAGTGATAATTATTATTGCTGTTTTAGTTGCTCTTGCACTGGTGTTTAGAAATTTTATTATGGATATGGCCGGGATGATTTTTGACAAAATAAAAGCAAAAACAGATGCCACAATAAACTCGCTTTAGAATATTAATTTTGTGGGAGGCCAATATGAAATTAAACAAAGATAGAACGGGACGCGGCCTGACGGTCAGCTCTTTATATTCTCAAAAAGAATTAAAAGAAAAAATGAATATCGTGGCAGAATACATGAATGACGTGTTTGTTCCGTCTGATGTAAGTTGGGAGGGGGTGAATTATTCTTTTTATATTAGTCATAGGCAATCATTGAAGGAGTATGTATGTGAAAATGGCATAACAAAAGAAGAATTTTTCTTGTTTATTAAAAGTATTGCATCTTTATTTAAAAACGCTAAAGAAAACAATATTGATCCTCATGAATTTGTATTTGATTATGAATGTATTTTTGTTGGAGAATCTGTTACTCAACCGGAATTTATATATGCTCCGGATAGTGAAACGTATAAAGATGGAGTAATAGCATATAATAAATGCAGTGATATGGTATCAATTGTTGCGCTTTATATTGAATATAACAACTCAGAACAAAGTTTGAAAAATGAAAAAGATGTTTTGCAAGCATTGACAATTTTGTCTGAATGGGAGAAACAGCCAAACGTTGATACTTTTCCTGTAGAAGAATTATCACCATTAATAGAGGCGGCAAGCACACAATTCCGCGTAGGAAAATACTTAAAGAATACTTTTTGTGAATTATTTAATTGCTTCATAAAAAAATTTAATGTTGATGAAGGAGATTGCGGAATGAGATTAAATGGTGAAATGCTTTTAAAAGATATAAAATACGTATTGAATGGCAATATACCGGAATGTATTAATATTGGGCGCGATGAAGAATGGGCGGATGTGGCTGTTGACATAATATATGTAAGCCGAAAACATGCTAAAATATATAAAGAAAAAGATACATGGTTTATTAAAGATTTAAATTCTAAAAATGGCACCTTTGTCAACGGTACAAGAATTGCTTCGGAAAGGCCTTTTTCTTTAAATGACGGCTATGAAATAGGATTTGGCACTCCTGAATCAAGGCTTATTTTCTGCTTGCCCTAAAAAACAGCTTATGGTAATATTTAACGGTGTAGATTGATTGAATTTGGGGTGTTTACAGATGGGCTTTTTTAAACAAAACATAGCAATAGATTTAGGAACAGCAACTGTCCTTGTTAGTGTCGGCGGCAAAGGTGTCGTTATAAAAGAGCCTTCAATTGTAGCGGTGAAGGACGGTACAAATGAAGTTATAGCAATAGGCGAAGAAGCCAGGCTTATGATGGGAAGAACCCCTTTTGATATTAAAACGGTACGTCCTGTACAAAATGGTGTTATATCAAGTTACACTATAACAAGAAAAATGATTGCTTATTATCTGAATAAAGCAATTTCTAATCCCCTTTCCAGAAAATTCAAGCCGGATGTTCTTATTTGTATACCGAGTAAGACAACTAATGTAGAAAAAAGGGCTGTATATCAAGCCGCTATCGGCGCCGGAGCAGGACGCGTTTTTCTTGTTGAGGAGCCTTTGGCTGCTGCGGTAGGTGCAGGTTTGGATATTTCTAGGCCTACGGGAAATATGATAATAGATATCGGAGGAGGTACAACAGATATAGCTGTTATCTCGTACGAGGGCATTGTAAACAGTAAAAGTGTCCGTGTTGCGGGAGAAACCTTTGATGATACAATAAAGAGTTATTTAAAGAAAAAACATAACCTTATGATTGGTGACAGTACAGCTGAAGAGATAAAAATAGAAGTCGGCTGTCTCTACCATGGAGCAAAAAAGAGTTCAATAGAAATCAGAGGAAGTGACTTAATAACAGGACTCCCAAGTGAAAGAATTATTACTTCTGAGGAGATTCTTGAGCCACTTATTGATACTGCGGTTCCGATTCTGGATGGTATTCATGCAGTTTTGGAGGAAACGCCTCCTGAGCTTGCGGCAGATATTTATTGCAAGGGAATTGTTATGACAGGTGGCGGGGCTCAGATTGCCGGATTTGATGAACTTATCAGAAAGAGTACCGGCGTTGATGTTATGCTTGCAGAAAATCCGCAGTACTGTGTTGTACAAGGTTGTATAAACATCCTCAATGACATGGACAGCGATAAGAAGCGACGTTATGCAATTACACGATAATTGCTTTTAAAAGGGTTTAAATAAGCTTAGAAATTACTTTGTTTACATCACCGGCACCTAAGGTTATTATTACATCTCCTTTTTTTGCAACATAGCGTAATAGGGCGGCTGTTTCGCTGAAATCTGATATGTATTTTGAGTTTATGCCTTTATTAATAAAATATTCTGACATGGATTCCCCGGAAATAGTTCCGGGATCTTTTTCTCTTGCAGGGAAAATATCGGTAACAACCACAAAATCAGCTTCTTTTAAAGCTTCTGCAAAATCATTAATAAAAGCAAGTGCACGTGAATATGTGTGTGCTTGAAATACTGCATATATTTTATTGTTTCCTGCTACTTCTCTTGCAGCTGAAAGAGTTGCTTGTATTTCTGTAGGATGATGCGCATAGTCATCTATAACAAGAGCACCATTGATTTCGCCTTTATTTTCAAAGCGTCTTCCTGTACCGTAAAAGGCCTCAAGACCGGCTTTGATACTTTCTGTGGAGCAACCCAGTTGTACGGCTGCAGCAGCTGCTGCTACAGAGTTAGAAACGTTATGTAAACCGGGAACGTTTAAAACTATGTCTGTAATAGGAATATTCTTATTATAAAGTGTGTATTTGGTACCGATGACACCGGGTTGGCGACGGGAAATATTTCCTGCATAAAAATCGCCGGAAGTATTTTTTATACTATAGGTTACAATTTTTGTTGAAGCTTTTTGTGACACTTTCATGGCATTTTGGTCATCTGCACATACAACAAGAAAACCATCGTCGGGACAATAAGAAACGAATTCGGAGAAGCAACCGATTATATGATTAAGGTCTTTATAATAATCTAAATGTTCTTCTTCTATATTAAGGATTATTTCGCCAAAAGGACGAAGATTAAGAAAGTTGGCATGGTATTCACATGCTTCTGTGACGAAATAGTCACTGTCATTTGCAAGCACATTACTGCCGATTCGAGGGAAAACACCGCCGATGTGAATACTGGGATTTATGTTAGCGGAAAGTAAAATAGAACTTAGCATTGATGTTGTTGATGTTTTACCGTGAGTACCGGCTACAGCTACGGAATACTTATAATGAGAGCATATTTTTCCAAGGTAAACACCACGCTCCATTATCGGTATATTTCTTCGAGCTGCTTCTATGAGCTCCGGATTGTCCTGAGGAACAGCAAGAGTATAAACGACAAGTGTTACATCTTCGGAAATATTCTGTGCCGAATGGAATGGATAGACAGTTATTCCTTTTTCTTGTAAATGAGTTAGTTTGTCTGAATCTGTTCTATCGGAACCGCTTACGGTATAACCTTGTTTAAAAGCCAGTTCTGCTATACCGCTCATGCTTGAACCGCCGATTCCTATGAAATGTATATGTCCTTTTTTTTCATTGTTCATACGAAAATCTACTCCTCACAGTAAAGAATATGCTGTAGTGAGACTAAAGTATAACACATACAGGATGTAATTTCTATTTGTTTTTGATTATAAATAAGTAAAAACAATTTGGACAATTGCATGATTTGATTTACAATGGTATAATCATCTCGAATTAAATTTGTATTGGGAGAAATAAATATGAATTCAATGCAAGAGTTTTTTAAAAGAATAAGAATCAGACCCTTTGTATATACGGGGATGTTATTACTGTCACTTGTATTAAGTGCTATAGAAGCGTATAATCCGGTAATCAGAAAATTCGGTTCATTTAAGCATATATTAAATTATAATTATATAGAAACTCTTTCAGGATGGACTTCAAAAATAGGCGCTTTTTTTGATGACGGCAAAGCCTTTGTCTTTATATTGTTGGGTATTTTGGGGATTCTGGCTTTTTCAGCACTTGTTGCCGTTTTTTTATCAGGGTATGTCAATGTTTTTATTGCTTCCGTTGAAGATAAAGCAAAGACAAAAGGCGAGTTTGTTACAGGAATAAAAAGAAACTTTTTAAAAACCTTTTTATACATATTTACAGCAATAGTTATGACAATACCTTTTGCGTTTATGATTTTGTATTCTGCTATTCCTACAGTGTTCATGATAAAGCTTTTGTTAGACGGAGATACGGGTGTTATATTTACTATGCTTCTTATGGCACTGCTTACCGTAATTGTTGTTTTGTTTGCAATACTTTTTTATGGAATGTATTTCTCTTATGTTTTACCGTCTATTGCAGGATTAAGGAGAAAAACTGCTCACTCAGGCATAAAAATGACAAATATGTACGCATGGTACTTATTGCCTAAAACAGCTTTGTTTTTATTTGTTGCAGCACTTATAAGAGTATTGCTGTTTGTTATTCATTATGGACACAGTTCTGTTGCATTGAGTTTGATTTTGTTAGCGATTACAGCAATATTACGATCGTTCTTATATTATGTATATTTCTATTTTGTTTTTACAACATTCATTGCTATGCGTGACGATCTGTATCCGGATTATAAAGAAGATATTCCGGAGCCGAAGAAGCATATTGCACGAGTTCCGCAACAAAGAATCGTAAAAGAAGAAACGGAACCTTTAAAAGAAGAAACAAGTGATACAGAAAACGACGATTATGACGATTCATTTGAACCGTAATTGATTTTGTACAAAAGAAAAGGAACGGTGTTTTATGCATTCAGAAAATAAAACTCGCCAGAGTATTATTGTTTTATGTTGTTGTGTTGTCTGCGTAATTACGGCGGCTGTTTGCATGGCGATATCATTGTCGGGCAAAAAAAACAGTAATGAAGAGACGAGTAAAGAAAAGATTGTGGCTCAAATGGGAGATTTAAAGGTCACAGAAAGTCAATTTGAATTCTTTGCAAAACTAATTTTAAATCAAGAAGAAGAGACAGTACGTACTTTATATACATCAACAGGGATTTCCGATAAAGATGAGTTAAAAAAGTACACATCTAATTTTGTGCATGAGTATTTAGTGCGTGTTGCAGAAGCAAAGAGTCAGGGAATAAAGCTTTCGCAGGAAGAAATAACAAATTTAGAAAAGCAGTTTAACGAAGATTATGAGAATAACAAAGAGGTAGATTCAAAGGTTCTCAGCACAGAGGATTTTTATGTTTATTATTATGGCATAAGCGAGAAAATGTATAAAGAATTCTGGGAAAACTGGTACATAATAGATAAACATACAAGTTTGTTGGAAAAAGATGCGGACTTAAGCGAAGAATCGCAACTACTTGCTTTTGAGGAATACTATGATTACTTATATTCGTATACGATCTTTGTTATTGAGCTTGAAATAGATGAAGACAATCCCAAAGAAGAGGTCACAAAAAAAGCAGAAAGTATTGTAAACGCACTGAAACAAGGAGAAGATTTTGTTAAGCTGTTAAAAGAAAACTGTAAAAATGAATCTTTAATTGCATCAAACGGAATAAAAGAGTTTTATCCTATATATAAAACAGAATCAAGCGAGATATATGATTTTGTACGAACGAGTGAAAAAGGAGAAATCGGCATAGCAAAAACAGATTATGCTATATATGTTTTAAGACTTGATGATATTAAAGATTATGAAAAGTTAAAAAATACTGAAACGCTTTTGGATTGGACAAGAACTTTTTATGTAAACAAAACAGTTGCTGATATGGTGTCTTCTGACAAATATGAGTACAAGGTTGAAAAGGCTGTATATGAGTCGATCGATTTAAGTTCTGTACTGCAAGAAGCATACACGTATTGGGAAACAATATGGGAGGAAAGCAAGTGAACGTAAAAGATTTCTATTATGATTTACCGGAGGAATTGATTGCACAGACTCCGCTTGCAGACAGGGATTCTTCCAGACTTCTTGTGTTGAACAAAACATCCGGAGAAATAACCCATAGTAGCTTTAAGAATATTAAGAATTATTTAAAGCCGGGAGACTGTTTGATTTTAAATGACACGAGAGTTATTCCGGCGCGTCTTTTCGGTATTAAAGAGAATACAGGAGGACCAATAGAGTTTGTTCTGCTCAAGAATATAAAAGAAGAGGACATCAAGAAGGAAATATCTGAGATTCCGTCACAAAATGATTTGTGCAACGGGAAAAATTGCTGTTATTGGGAAGTCCTGCTGAGACCGGGAAAAAGGGCTAAGCCGGGAGCAGTATTTTCTTTTGGAGAAGGAATTTTAAAGGCAGAAATACTTTGTGTTGTTGAAGGTGGAAATCGCTATGTGCGTTTTACTTTCGACGGCGTTTTTGAAGAAATTCTTGACAAAATCGGCATAATGCCGCTGCCACCGTATATAAAAGCAAAGCTTGAAGACCCTGAAAGATATCAGACTGTCTATGCGAGAGAAAAAGGTTCTGCGGCCGCGCCTACAGCAGGACTTCATTTCACCAAGGAACTCCTTGATGAAATAAGAGAAATGGGAGTGAGTGTTGCTTTTGTTACACTTCATGTAGGGCTGGGAACATTCCGTCCCGTAAAAGAAGAAAAGGTTGAAGACCATGTAATGCACTATGAATATTACACAATAACACAAAGTACGTGTGATGTTATAAATAGCACAAAACAAAACGGAGGCAAGGTTTTTGCAGTAGGAACAACTTCTTGCAGAGTGCTTGAATCCGTAGCAGAAGAAAACGGATTTATGGAGGAAGAATCGGGCTGGACAGGTATTTTTATATACCCCGGGTATAAGTTTAAGGTTGTAGATTCGTTAATTACAAATTTCCATCTGCCTGAGTCTACTTTGCTTATGCTTGTAAGCAGTTTGGCCGGCAGAGAGAATATTATAAAAGCATACGAAGAAGCAGTAAATGAAAAATACAGATTTTTCTCCTTTGGAGATGCAATGCTGATTAATTAATACATTGAAACACAGAGAAAAGGAGGTTTGCCGGTGGCAGCCGTAGAATATGAACTAATAAAGGTATGTAAACAGTCGGGAGCACGTCTTGGAAGACTTCACACTCCCCACGGAATAATCGAAACACCCACTTTTATGCCGGTAGGTACTCAGGCAAGTGTAAAGGGTATTTCTCCTGATGAACTCAGGGCAATGAATGCAGGAATAATTTTGTCCAATACGTACCATCTTTATTTGCGTCCCGGACATGAGCTTGTAAGGGAAGCCGGTGGATTGCATAAATTTATGAATTGGGACAGGGCTATTCTTACAGATAGCGGAGGGTTTCAGGTTTTTTCTTTAAGCAAGTTAAGAAAAATAACAGAAGAAGGTGTACATTTCCGTTCCCATATAGACGGTTCAAAGCATTTTATTTCTCCTGAAAAAGCAATGGAAATAGAAAATGCACTTGGAGCAGACATTATTATGGCTTTTGATGAGTGCGCGCCGTATCCTGCTGATTATAACTACACAAAAAAATCCATGTACATGACCACCAGATGGGCAGAAAGATGTTTGAAAGCACATACCAATACTGAAAGACAATCGCTTTTTGGCATTGTGCAGGGAGGTATGTATGGTGATTTGCGTAAAATTTCTGCAAGAGATTTAGTTTCGATGGATTTCCCCGGTTACGCAATAGGTGGTCTCAGCGTGGGTGAACCTGCAGAGCTTATGTGTGAAATGCTAGAGGAAACGATTCCTGAATTGCCGGAGAATAAAGCAAGATATCTCATGGGTGTTGGTTCGCCTGACTATTTGATAGAAGGCGCAATAAGAGGAATTGATATGTTTGACTGCGTTCTGCCTACAAGAATAGGAAGAAACGGTACCGTAATGACTTCTAAAGGAAGAGTTATAGTAAGAGATGCAAAATACAGCAGAGATTTTACGCCTATGGATGATGAGTGCGATTGTCCTGCATGTAAGGATCATACAAAGGCATATATCAGACACCTGCTTAAAGTGGGAGAAATGTATGGTATGAGGCTTACGACGATTCATAATCTTTATTTTCTTATTAACTTGATGAAATCAATTCGCTGTGCTATACTTGAAGACAGGCTTCTTGATTTCAGGAAGGAATTTTATGAAAAATATTATAATAACGGAGGATCTAAATGAAAAACAGTGTTAAAAAAATACTTTCATTTGTAATGATAATCGCTATGGCAATGCTTTCACTTTCTATGGTAGCATTTGCGGCTGAGTCTAATGCTACAACTGGTACAGCAAACACACCTAACAAACAAGGCAGTACAGGTGGGGCTTGGCTCATGATTGTAATTTATATTTTGTTCTTTGTTGTGGTAGGTTATTTCCTTATATACCGCCCCAATAAAAAACGTAAAAAACAAGAAGAAGAATTGAGAGGAAGTATTATTCTCGGAGATGAAGTAACAACAATCGGCGGTATCGTTGGTAAAGTTGTTAACATTAAAGATGATAATATTACAATTGAGACATCAATTGATAAAACTCTTATGGAGTTTAAGAACTGGGCTATTCGTGACGTTAAAAAACTTATAACAGACGACGAGCCTGAGAGTAAATAATTAATAAAAAGATACATTATGCTGTCCGCCGTACCCGAGAAAATATCGGGTATTGGCGGACTCTTTGGGTTTATTAAGAAGTTGTAAAAATTGGGAAGAGATGGATTATTATGGCAGAAAATTTCAGAGAGGATATCAGAAATATAGCAATTATTGCACATGTTGACCACGGTAAAACTACTTTGGTAGACGGACTTTTAAGACAGAGCGGTACTTTCAGAGAAAATGAGGCAGTTCAGGAAAGAGTTATGGACTCTAACGACTTGGAAAGAGAGCGTGGAATTACAATTTTGTCGAAAAACACAGCTCTTGATTATAACGGTTACACTATTAATGTAGTAGACACTCCGGGACATGCTGATTTTGGCGGAGAAGTAGAGCGTGTTCTGGGAATGGTTGATGGTGTTCTTCTTTTGGTGGATGCTTTCGAAGGAGCGATGCCCCAAACAAGATTTGTGCTTTCAAAGGCTCTTTCTATGAATTTAAAGCCGATTGTAGTTATTAATAAAATTGACAGAGACGGGGCAAGACCTTTAGAGGTTCTTGACGAGGTATTGGAGCTGTTTATGGACTTGGGTGCCGATGACAGTCAACTGAATTTCCCTGTTGTTTATGCTTCTTCTCGTGACGGATATGCATCTTTGGAGCCTGACGGAGGAGAAAAAAAGAATCTTCAACCGCTTTTTGAAACAATCATTAAAGAAATTCCGGCGCCAAGAGCAGATGTAGAAGCACCTTTCCGTACCTTGGTTTCAAATGTGACCATGGATGAATATGTAGGACGTATAGCTGTCGCTCGCGTTGACAGAGGAAAGGTAACAATAGGCCAGCCTGTAGTTGTTTGCAACAGCAAGGACGGCAGCAAGAAAAATGCCAGAATTACGTATTTGTATAAATTTAAAGGACTTAAAAGAGTTGAAACTCAGGAAGCATTAGGCGGGGATATTATTGTACTTGCAGGCATTCCCGAGATAAATATAGGTGATACTATATGTAGCCATGATGCTGTTGAGCCTATTCCCTTTGTAAATATCGATGAACCCACAATTTCTATGAATTTCTCTGTTAACAACAGTCCTTTTGCAGGACAAGAAGGAACTTTTGTTACTTCAAGGCATATCCGCGAAAGACTTATGAAGGAATTGGAAACTAATGTAAGTATGAGAATAGAAGATACAGATTCACCTGATACGCTTAAGGTTTCGGGAAGAGGAGAACTTCACTTGTCGATTTTGATTGAGACAATGAGAAGACAAGGATATGAATTTCAAGTGTCACGTCCGAGGGTAATTTATAAGGAAGTAGACGGTGTCCTTCACGAGCCTATGGAGAGGTTGACGATTGACACTCCAGAGGAGTCTGTTGGTGTTGTTATAGAGAAAATCGGCAGAAGAAAAGGCGAAATGATAAATATGCATCCTGCCTTGGAAAATTATGTCAGGTTAGATTTTAAAATTCCGTCTCGTGGACTTATAGGCTACAGGTCAGAATTTTTGACGGATACAAGAGGAAATGGTATAATGAACCATATATTTGATGGGTTCGAGCCTTATAAGGGAGATATAGATGCAAGGCAGCATGGCTCTTTAATAGCATGGGAACAAGGTGAAACGGTAACATACGGCTTGTTTAATGCACAAGAAAGAGGAAAATTGTTTATAGGACCCGGAGAAAAGGTTTATGAAGGAATGATTGTTGGCGAATGTGCACGAAATGAAGACTTGGTAATAAACGTTTGTAAGCGTAAACACATTACAAATATTCGTGCGTCGGGATCGGATGAGGCTTTAAAATTAACACCTCCCGTTCTTTTGAGTCTTGAGCAAGCACTTGAGTTTATTTCTGACGATGAGCTTGTAGAGATTACGCCGAAGACAATACGTTTAAGAAAGAAAATTCTTAATACGGAGCAAAGAGCAAAGGTAAGAGCAAAGGGGTGATTCCTTGAGCAGTGGTATAAGAAAGCCGGGTGGAGCGCGTAAACCGAATAACACTTCACAAGAGCAGAGGCAGAGGACTTCTTCTGTACCTGCTTCGCGTTATGCTGCCGGAGGCAATTCTCGCGGTGTGCGAAGACCTTCTTCTATGGTCAACACTACGGAGAAACCTGTTAAAAAAACAAGTGAAAAAGCGAAGAAAATGAAAAATAAGAGATATAAAGTACCTCTTGTGATTTTTTTTGTGTTCGTTTTAATAGGAGTTGTAATTCTTAGTGCTTTTTTGTCTTATACGTATCTTGTTGATAAATATGAAAACCCCGTTACGATAGAATCTATTTATCTTGACGAAGGAACCTCTGTGAAATTCAGAATTGACAAAGGTATGACAACAAAAGAGATTGCAGATAATCTGTTTGATATGGGACTTATAGAAAATAAGACAATGTATAGGTTTTTGTCGAAGTTTAATGGTTTTGACGGACAGTACAAGATAGGCACTTATACTCTTTGCGATGACCTTACTTATGATGAAGTAATGACTATACTTGCAGGTGAGCCGGAGACTGTTAAGGTTACATTCCCTGAGGGATTTACAACAGAACAAATAGCGGCACGTCTTGAGGCAAATAATGTAGTTTCCGCAAAAGACTTTTTGAAAGCAGTAGAAACAATAGATGTATCTTCTTATCCATTTTTAAGCGGTATAACAGGTAAGACTCGCGACCATAGACTTGACGGATATTTATTCCCGGACACATATGAGTTTGACGTTAAAGCAAATGTAGAAGATGTTATTTATAAAATGCTTAACAGATTTAATGAGCTTTATCTCCCTGCTTATTACGAAAAAGCCACCGAGGCGGGCCTTTCAGTAGATGATGTGGTTGTGTTGGCTTCTATTGTTGAGCGTGAAGCTAAACTCAAATCAGAAAAGGCGAGAATTGCAGGAGTTTTTATTAACCGTCTTAACAGCAAGGACGAAAATCTCAATAAGCTTCAATCTTGCGCCACAATAAGATATGTTTATAAAAAATTATATAACGAAGACATAATAAACATAACAGAAGAACATGAGAAAGAGGACGATCCGTATAATACGTATATGTATCGCGGATTGACACCGGGAGCTATTTGTAATCCCGGAATTGAGTCTATAAAATCAGTGCTTAATTACGAGCGTTGTGATTATTATTTCTTTGTGCTAAATGCAAAAGATGGTGTGGGCTCACATATTTTCTCAAAAACTTATCAGGAACATCTGCAAGCAAAGAATCAATATGGATGATAGAACAAGAATTTTTATAGAAAGTCTGCTGCCGGCAGAAAATGGAATTGAACAAGAATTAAGAAATTATGCAAAAGAGTATCGCGTGCCCATTTTGAGGCGTGATGCTGCTGCTTTTTTACGCACAATAGTAAGCATAAAAAAACCTATGCGTATACTTGAGGTTGGTACGGCAATAGGATATTCAGCCTTGATAATGAGCCATGCAGCTCCGCTTAGTCATATAGATACTGTGGAGATTGATATGGATTCGGTAGTGTTGGCAAGGCAAAATATTAAAAAAGCAGGTAAGGAGAACCAAATCAGAGTAATTGCAGGAGATGGCAATGAAGTTTTAGCTGCTTTAACCAAGCCGTACGATATGATTTTTATGGATGCAGCAAAGGGACAGTATATTTATCTTTATGACGATGTATTGCGGCTCTTGAAAGAAGGCGGACTACTACTTTGTGACAATTGTATATTTTACGGTAAGGTTTTGGACAAACCTGAAGAGACAAACCACAAGCATCGCACAATTGTTACAAATATGAGAGCTTTTTTGGAAAGAATGATGGCAGACGGGCGTTTGGAGGCATCTTTGCTTGACGTGGGAGACGGAATGGCAGTTGCTTGCAAGAAGTTTTGAGGTATGTATTTTTGAATAGGAGAGAAGAAATGATTGAGCTTTTAGCACCCGGCGGCAATAAAGTAAAAATGAAAACAGCCTTTGATTACGGAGCAGACGCTGTGTATATTGGAGGCGATGTTTTCGGTTTAAGAGCAAATGCCGATAATTTTACTTTAGATGAGATTGCAGAAAGTGTAGAGTATGCTGATAGTATACACAAAAAAATATACGTTACAATGAATATCATTGCCAGAAACCGAGATTTGCCTGATATGGCAAAATATGCAAGAGAGTTATCACAGGCAGGTGTTCATGGAGTGATTATTTCGGACCCGGGAGCCTTTTTGACTGTAAAAGAAGCTGCACCGGAGCTGCCTATTCATGTAAGCACACAAGCAAACAACTTAAATTGGCGCACATGTGAGTTTTGGCAAAAAATGGGAGCTGTGCGTGTAAATCTTGCAAGAGAACTTACGTTGGCAGAGATTGCAGAAATAAGAAAAAATCTGGATGAAAGAAATTGTCAGCTTGAATTAGAAGCCTTCGTCCACGGAGCTATGTGCATGTCTTTTTCAGGAAGATGCATGCTGAGTGATTATTTTGTTAATCGTTCCTCGAACAGAGGTGATTGCGCTCAACCTTGCAGATGGAATTACAAAATAATCGAAACCACAAGACCGGAAGAAATTCTTGATATAGAAGAAAATGACAGAGGCACATTTTTGTTCAATTCAAAGGATCTCTGCATGCTTAAACAGTTAAAAGAGTTTAAAGATGCCGGTGTTTCATCTTTTAAAATAGAAGGACGTATGAAGAGTGAATTCTATGTTGCGGTAACTGTAAGAGCTTACCGCACCGCAATAGATTTGATAGAAAAAGGAGAAGAAATAAACGAAGAAACTCTCCAAAAGCTTCTTGCCGAAGTATGCAGTGTAAGTCACAGAGACTATTGCACAGGATTTTATATGGGAGAAAGAGGAAGTCAAATTTACGAAACATCTTCATATAAAAGGGAAACAGACTTTATAGGGACAGTAGATTCTTGCGAAGCTGCAGAGGAAGAAACAAAAAACGGTAACTATACGCTGGTAATGACACAAAGAGGAACTTTTTCCGTGGGAGAAGAATTAGAATTTGTACCGGCAGAAGGAGCAGTAAAAAAATACACTGTAGAGGAAATGAAAAATTCCGAAGGAGAAAAAATCGAAAGAGCGCCTCATGCAATGATGAAAGTAATAATGCAAGTGCCGTTTAATGTGGCAAAAGGCACTGTAATTAGGCGCAGAAAACCGGAGGTAAAGTGATGTTCGAGTATATAAGAGGCATTTTACAATATAAAGGCACAGACTTTTGTGTAATAGACGTAAACGGGGTGGGGTTTAAAATTTATACATCTCACATAACGGTAGCCGGTATAGGTGATAGCGGTAACACAGTTACACTTTATACATACATGAATGTTAAAGAAGATGAGATATCATTATTCGGTTTTGCCTCCAGAGAAGAGCTTTCCGTTTTTAATATGCTGATAAGCGTAAGCGGTGTTGGACCTAAAATGGGCATAGCAGTGCTTGCCGCCATGTCTCCGTCAGAATTCAGTCTTGCTGTTGCTACGGGAGATTTTAAAGCAATCAGCAAAAGCAAAGGTGTCGGACCAAAATTGGCTCAAAGAATTGTACTCGAGCTTAAAGACAAAATCAGCAAAGATATAAAGTCGCAGGAGCAGGCAAAAGAGGATATTTTGGAACCGGTGCCCACAGGATATATAAGCAATGATGCAGTGTCGGCATTGATGGTTCTGGGATATAGCTCAAAAGAAGCAGCAAAATTAGTGTCGAAGGTTTATAAGGATGGTATGACATTAGAAGAAACAGTGCGTCAAGCATTAAAACAGGCATTTTAATTAGCAAATTATTAAGGTGATATTATGGATTATGAGGATAACCGTTTGGTAACAGGAGCCGTGTCTCTTGAAGATATAGAAGAGCTCAGCTTAAGACCGAAAAGATTCGAAGAATATATAGGACAGGAAAAAGTACGCAGTAATTTATCTGTTTTTATTGAGGCTGCAAAAGGTCGCGGAGAACCTTTAGACCACGTGCTTTTATACGGGCCTCCCGGATTGGGAAAAACAACCTTAGCAGGAATTATCGCTTCGGAAATGGGTGTTAACTTGCGAATTACTACGGGGCCTGCAATAGAAAAAGCTGCCGACTTGGCAGGCTTACTTACTAATCTAAATGATAATGATGTCTTATTTATAGACGAGATACACAGACTTAACAGAGCAGTTGAGGAAATACTTTACCCTGCTATGGAGGATTTTGCTTTTGATATTATTATGGGAAAAGGACCTGCAGCCAGATCTTTAAGGCTTGATTTGCCAAAATTTACATTAGTAGGCGCGACCACAAGAGCCGGTTTGCTCACAGCACCGTTGAGAGACCGCTTTGGAGTAATCAGCAGATTAGAAATGTACAATCCCGAAGAACTGGGAAGAATTGTAAAACGCTCTGCAAATATATTACAGGCTGAAATAGACGAAAAAGGTGCCCGCGAAATAGCATTGCGCTCAAGGGGAACGCCGAGAATTGCCAACAGACTTTTAAAAAGAGTGCGTGATTTCGCGCAAGTTAAGGGAGACGGCAGAATTACAGGAGATATTGCAAAAATTGCACTCGATGCATTGGAAGTTGATAAATTAGGTCTTGATAACATAGACAGGACGCTGCTGACGACTATTATTGTAAAATTTGCCGGTGGCCCTGTTGGACTTGATACGCTTGCTGCCGCAACAGGTGAAGAGCATACTACTATCGAAGATGTATACGAACCTTATCTTATACAGCTTGGCTTTATAAGTAAAACGCCCAGAGGAAGGATTGCGATGCCTTTAGCTTATAACCATTTGGGACTTTCTCATTTGCTTAACAATTGCGGTAACGACAGTAGTGATATAAAATCAGAAGAACGCCCTACGCTTTTTGATAACATAGAATAAATTTGGCGGTGGAATATGATTATTATGGGTGTGGACCCGGGCTTTGCTATAACGGGTTACAGCGTAGTTGAATACGAAAACAATAAATTAAAGCTTCTCGATGTAGGCGCAGTAAGCACAAAAGCAGGCGAACTTTTCACATGGCGTCTATTGCAAATAGATGAGAAGCTTAGAGAAATAATGCAAAAATATAGGCCGGATGCCTTTGCAATAGAAGAACTCTTTTTTAATAACAATGCGAAAACTGCCATTGCCGCAGCACAGGGCAGAGGAGTGGCAATTATGGCGGCAGTAAAAAGCGGAATACCCGTTTACGAATATACACCTCTTCAAGTGAAACAAGCAGTAGCAGGATATGGCAGAGCAGACAAGAATCAAGTCCAACAAATGGTAAAAACCATATTTCATATGGATAAAATTATAAAGCCTGACGATGCTGCCGATGCGGCGGCCATTGCTGTGTGCCATGCGTTTTCTTGCAGATTTGCAGAAAGGATTTAACTATGTCGGATAATATTTTATTGCATATTTGTTGCGGTCCGTGCAGTCTTTATTGTATAGATGATTTGAAGCAAAATACATCGTTGGAAGTAACAGGTTATTACGCAAATCCCAACATACATCCTTATGAAGAACTCATGAGAAGAAGAGGTTCTACGATTTCAGCTTGCAAAGCCAAAAATATTCCGCTTATAGCAGAAGATTTCTATAATATACAACAGTGGAAAGCTTGGGAAAGTTCTCGTGCAGAAAGATGCAGAATGTGCTATACTGTAAGAGCAGAAATGACTGCAAAAAAAGCAGCGGAACTTGGTTTTGAATATTACACCAGTACTCTTTTTGTAAGTCCTTATCAGCAACATGATTTGATGAAGGAAATATTTGAGGAAACAGGCAAAAAATACGGGATTAAATTCCTTTACAGGGATTTTAGAAAGGGTTTTCGTGAAGGACAGCAGCAAGCACGAGAACTTGGCATTTACAGACAGAAATATTGCGGCTGTATTAAATCTTTATATGGAGAATGATGTGCAATGGATAATGAGAATTTAGAAATCAAAGAAGAAATTATTGAAAATGTTGAAAATGTTGAAACAACAGAAGTCGTAGAAGAAGCAGCAGAACTTGCAGAGGAGCAAGCAGAAGAAAGTTCTTGCGATGCTTGTGAAGAGTGCGAAGAGTGTTCCGTAGAAGAAAACAAGCCGGAGAAAAAGTATTTAATCAAAAATAAAATTGTGAGGGAAATAGTGAGCTGGGTTGTTACTCTGTTATTGGCAGTTGTTATTGCAATTGTGATTAATACTTATTTCTTTAGAATAAGCAAGGTTTCCGGTCACTCGATGGAGCAAACATACCACGATAAAGATGTTGTATACCTTACTCGTTTGCCTCATATTTTCGGCGGTATAGAAAGGAATGAAATTGTTATTTTTGACTCTGACTTTAAAGAGAGAAGTTTCTTTACAGATGTTAAAGAAGCTCTCATGTATAACGCAATCTCCTACAAGCTTTTCGATATGGAGCAGCCAAATCGTTATTATATTAAAAGGGTTATTGCTGTTGCAGGAGATACGATTCAGATAAAAGAAGATGGCGTATATGTAAACGGCAAGCTTCTTAATGAGCAGTACATTAATAATGAAGAAGCACCGATTTACACAAATGTGTCAGAAGCACTTAAAAATGGCATAACGGTGCCGGATGATTATATTTTTGTGATGGGAGACAACAGAAATCACAGCGACGATAGCAGAGTATTAGGATGCGTACCTGAGCACAGTGTTATAGGTAAGGTTATAGGAACTTGATTATGAGCAAACTTTTAATTATTGCGGCAACAAACAATAAACATAAACTCGTTGAATTCAAAGAGATTTTCTCAAGTGCGGCTGACGGAAATGCTCAAGTCTTGGCGCTGACAGATGCTGTGAAAAACTTTTCTGACGGAAAATCCTTATACGGCGATCCGGAAGAAACTGGTACAACTTTTGCGGCAAATGCCTTTATTAAAGCAGCCGCTTT
Organism: Clostridia bacterium; assembly: GCA_017522515.1. The sequence continues at coordinate 93,336 of JAFWZH010000133.1, read as the reverse complement.
ATATGACTTTTTGGGAGATGCTTTGAGAGCAAAACAAGACAGCGACATTTTAATTGTCGCAGATGATTCAGGTTTGTGTGTGTCGGCATTAGGTGGTGCGCCCGGAGTGTATTCAGCCAGATACGCTTCTGAAAATGGCGAAAACGCTACAGACAGCGATAATGTAGAAAAACTTCTTCACGAGATGGAAAATATCCCTGACGAAAAGAGGCAGGCCGCCTTCGTCTGCGCTGTTGCGGGAATACTGATAAAGCCGAACTTGCCGGAGTATATTTTGCTTACGGCAGAGGGAAATATGCCGGGTGTGATTGCAAGGGAAACACACGGAGATAATGGGTTTGGATATGATCCGGTGCTCTTTTTGCCTGAATACGGCAAATGTGTCGCGGAGCTTACTCCGGAGGAGAAAAATACCATAAGTCACAGAGGACAGGCTTTAAGAAGGTTGGCAGAAGGATATTATGGTTTACGTTAAAAGTTGTGAGACGTATGATAGAGATACTGTTCTTGAATGTATACGAGAAATTTTTGAACAGTATGGTGTCCTAAAAGATATTTCGGGATTGAATATTGCGGTAAAACCAAATCTTGTATGTAAAAAAGCGCCGGAAAGTGCAGCTACCACACATCCTGCTGTAGTTTGGGCAGTCTGCAAACTTTTAAAAGAGGCCGGTGCAGAGGTTGTAATTGCGGAAAGCCCAAGCGGCTTTTATGAGCCGGGACTTTTAAAATCTTTATATAAAATTACAGGTATTGAACAGGCCGCAAAAGATTCGGGAGCAACGTTAAATTTTGATACAACAGTAACAGAAGTTGAAAATCCAAGAGGCAAATATTTAAAGAAAATAAAAATTTTAACACCTTTGGCAAAAGCTGATAAAATTATCAATATTGCCAAGTTGAAAACCCACGGAATGATGGTGTATACAGGGGCTGTTAAAAATCTTTTTGGCTCTGTTGCAGGTTTAGAAAAGACGCAATATCACTTTCAATTATCTGATTATGATGAGTTTGCTGATTGTATTATTGATATTTTTTTGGCAAATGCGCCTGTTTTTAACATAATTGATGCAGTTGTGGGTATGCACAAAGAAGGCCCCACAGCAGGAGAGCCGTATGAGCTGAAGAAAATTTTAGCTTCACCCGATGCTTTTGAACTTGATGTGGTTGCAACTTCAATGATAAATGTTGACGCCATGCGGGTGCCTGTTTTAAAGCGCGCCGTGGAGAGAGGTCTTGCAGAACAAAACTGTGAAAAAATTGACGCTATCGGAGATGGCACAGTAAATGGACAATTGATTACGGTTGAAGATTTTATTGTCAAATATAATGATGATTTAACAAGACTACACTTTTCTGATGGGATTTTAGGTAAAATCATGTCATATTCAATGCGTCCGAGACCTGTTTTTAATAAGAGCAAGTGTCGAGCTTGCAATGAATGTGTAAATTGTTGTCCGGCAAAAGTAATAACATTAGAAAACGACGGCAAAAAGAAATTTGCAAAGGTTAATTTAAAAGGTTGTATACGATGTTACTGTTGCCAAGAGGTTTGCTTATTTAAAGCAGTAAAAATTAAAAAGCCATGGCTTAACAAAATTGTCGTAAGAAATAAAAACAGCAAATAAAGTCATATAAAAAGAAGGTAAAAATAAATGGAAAATAAAAACATAAAAGGCATTAATATAGTTCTTGTAGAACCGGAAATTCCTCAGAATACGGGGAATATTGTTCGTACCTGCGGTGGTATAGGCGCACACTTACATCTTGTAAGACCATTGGGATTTGAGGTCACAGACAAGCACTTAAAGCGCGCCGGTCTTGACTATTGGCATTTGGTGGACATTAGCTATTATGATAATTTTAAACAGTTGTTAGATAAATTTTCGCAAGACCATAATTTTTATTATTGCACCACAAAAGGCGCACGCCGCCATACACAAGTACAATTTAAAGACGGCGATTTTATTGTTTTCGGCAAAGAAAGCAGAGGCCTTCCCGAAAATCTTTTGGCAGAGCATTACGAAGAATGTATTCGCATACCGATGAGACCTGATTTTCGCTCGCTAAATTTAAGCAATGCCGTTGCAGTTGTAGCATTTGAAGCTATGAGACAATTGGATTTTGACGGAATGGAAGATGTTGGACATCTTACAGGTCGCCCCGAGTTTGCAGATTGATTTCCTCGTACATATCATAGGCTTGGTTCTTCGGAATATTAAAGCTCGCCGCCACTTCCTTTATAATATCGTTTTTCTTGCGGCGAAGACCTTTGTTTAAGCTGTCTTTTGAAATTTCGTTAAATTTGTCATAAACATCTTGAGCAGTAACGATAGCCGCCTCCGTGCGGCTTGCATTTTTATCGGCACCCTCAATTACCAAAACAAACTCACCTCTTGGTTCGTTTTCGGTGAAGTGAATTATATGTTCAGCTGCTGTGCCGCGAAGAACTTCTTCGTGAGTTTTTGTGAGCTCGCGACATACAGCGATTTTTCTGTTACATACATTTTTTTCTAAAAATTCCAATGTTTTTAAAAGTCTGTGAGGCGCTTCGTAAATAATAACGGTGCGCGTTTCTGCCACAATCATATCGGCAAATTCTTGACGCTTTTTGTTATCTGTACCTATAAAACCTTCAAAAACAAATTTGTCTGTAGGCAAGCCGGAAAGAACAAGAGCCATAATTCCGGCAACCGGACCGGGAATCATAGAAACTTCGATACCGGCATCTGTCGCAGCTTTTATTAAATCGGCGCCCGGATCAGAAATGCCGGGAGTGCCTGCATCGGAAACGAGTGCAATGTTTTCACCGTTTGTAAGTTTTTCTATAAGCAGCGGCTCTCGAGCTACTTTATTATGCTCATAATAGGAAATAAGAGGTTTTTTTATATTGAAATGAGAAAGAAGCTTCTGGGTGTGACGAGTATCCTCGGCAGCAACAATGTCACAATTTTCCAGAATTTCCAAAGCTCTTTGAGAAATATCACCAAGATTACCGATTGGTGTAGCAACAACGTAAAGCATTTATTTAACCTCGATTCCTTTTTCGATTATTAGATTTTTACCGCCAAACAATACTCCGTGAACCAAAAACAATACGGGTTTTGCGGTAATGTCAGAAAAAACAAATTGCAAATTTTTTGGCTCAATTCTATGTTTTCTCATTTCTTCTATGGCATCTGCAAGACGCTCTGTATGGTTGACCATCATAAAATCGCCGCCGTTTTTTAGTAAATATGAAGCTTTTTCTATAATATCGCTCAAAGTGCAAGAAATTTCATGCCTTGCAATATTAAGACGACTGCTGTCGTTTAAAATTCCCGCACCCCTGCGTTTGTATGGTGGGTTAGTCACAATGGCGTCAAAACAGCGGCTGCTGAAATATTCCGTAGCTTTCATTATGTCACCGTTTATTATTGAGATGCGGTCTTTTGCAAGTGAGCCGGCAAGCTCGTTCATTTCTACGGAACGCTTTGCCAGTTCTGCCATTTCTTCTTGTATTTCCAGACCGGTTAGATTCTTTGCCTCGGTCTTGGCACTCAGCAAAATGGGTAGGATGCCTGTACCTGTACCTATATCAAGAACATTGGCGCCCTTTTTTATATATTTTGCCGCAAAATCAGACAAAACCACCGCGTCTGTACCGTAGCGGAAGCAACCTTTTTTTTGAATTATCTTTAAGTCTTTTAAGAAAAGATTGTCGATTTGTTCGTCGTCGTTTAGTAAAAATTCACACATAAGCAAAATGCCTTAAAATAAAAAAAGTTTGCGTATAAGCAAACTTCTTTTGTTAAGTATAAAACAGCAGTAAATTATTCTGCTTGAGGAGCGCTTACAGGACAAGCGTCTGCGCAAGCTCCGCACTCGATGCAAGTGTCAGCATCGATAACATATTTACCATCGCCTTCTGCGATTGCCTCTACAGGACAAGCTCCTGCGCAAGCACCGCAACCGATACATTCGTCATTAATAATATATGCCATCTAAAAGCACCTCCAATCCAATTGTACAGACGCATTTTACATCAAATAATATTGACTGTCAATTAGATAATGTGTAACTTGTTTAAGTTGCTTTTTTAAAAAAAAGCATATATAATGCAGTGGAAAGACAAGTTATTCTGAAACGGAGAAATGCGTGTGAAAGTGTATTGCTTTATTCCGGCTTGCGAGGCAGAGGAAGTAATTGAGTGTGGCTTAAAACTAAATAGCAGATTGACAAAGACAATAGAGCTTCAAGGCGGCCCAATTCAATGTTTTGAGGCATATCTTCATCCTCGTGACGGTATAAGTCTTAATCCTGACGATGTAATGGTAAAAATTACCGTACCTGAAGGTCGGGCGTATGTGGCAGATAATTCTTTGTTGGGAGAACTTGGAGAGTTATACAATAAAAGCATAATTCCGGTAAATCAGTATAAATTAGGTAAGTATAGGAAACCTTGCTGTCTTATTTCGTGCACGGTACTTCCGGAGATGATAGAAAGGTACAACCCAGACCTTGACGAACCGATTTTATATCAATCTTCTGAACAATTGTACAGGGACAGTCTTTTTTACAAGACTGATGATCTTGTTCAAAGCTTTAAGGATGTGGCGCTTAATGCATACTATAACATGAAGGCCGCTTCGGGAGAATATACGGTGCAGTTTAATGATGAATTTGCAGCTTTTATTGACAAAAAATCCTCAGAGGTTATTGCAATTGTAAGAACAAAGTTTAATAGTGATAAGAACTGATATTCAGTAGAGAAAGGATGCGTTTTATGGCACAAGAAAATGGTGCAACTCAAACAAACAACAATAATGTAAATAACAACGGCGGGAACAATAAACCGCATAACAATAAACGGTACGGATATAACAAACCGAGATACAATAAACATCACGATAATCGTGAAAATGGCAACAAAAACAGTTCACCGTCTGCCGCTAAGGTAAATCATCAACAGGAAAAACAAAATTATAAAAAACCCGAGAAAGCGGATTTTGTGGAGAAAACAGAAAATGCAGAAAGAACAGAGCGCGTTGAGAGAACAGAGCGCCCTGAAAAGCAGCAGAATAATTTCCGTAACAATCGAAGAGAAAAAATCCGTGATGTAAAGCCTGAAGAGACTGTTGAAGATATACATCAGGATATGAAGAGAATAGAGAAAGAAATAGAGCTTGAAATACGTGAAATCGGAGCTCTTAAGCTCGGTCTGTAAAATTAAGGGAACAAACATATGAAATATAATCAAATTAAAGGCACGCACATTGAGGCGTGCCCGTTGGTTTTAGGGACGGATTATTACGGTAAAACTATCCCCGAAAGTACCGCATATGAGTTGATGGAAGTATTCTGTGAAAAAGGCGGCAATTTGCTCGACACAGCACACGTATATTCGGATTATCTGCCCGGTGAAAAGCACATGAGCGAAAAAGTTATCGGCAGGTGGCTTAATAAAAGCGGCAAGAAAAAAGAATTGGGAAAAAATCTCTATATTGCCACAAAAGGCGGATTTCCTGTGGTTGGGGATATGCACGCATCGAGATTGTCATACCGAGAAGTAAAAAGCGATTTAGAAGAAAGCCTTGAATGCCTTCAAGTAGACGCTGTTGATTTGTATTGGCTTCACAGAGATAACAAAAACATACCGGCAGAAGAAATAGCCGGTTGGATGGATGAATTTGTAAAAACAGGCAAAATAAAAAGTTATGGCGTTTCCAACTGGACTTCACAAAGGATAGGAGAATTAACAGAAGTATCAATACGGAATGGCTTTGCGCAGCCGGTAGCCTCGCAAATAAGGTGGAGTTTGGCGATAACAGAGAAAGATAAAAGAGAGGACGATACTCTTGTAGAGATGGAGCCTTCAGAATACGATTTTTATAAAGAGAGAAATTATTCGGTTTTCGCATTTTCTTCACAAGCAAAAGGATTTTTTGCAAAACTAAAAAAGAACGGAGACGAATATATAAAGCCGGAGGGGAAAGCAGGGGCACGGTATTTCAACGAGCAAAACATAAAAAGTTATGAAAGTCTTTTGCCGATTTGTGAAAAATACGGAATGACATCTATGCAGGCGGCCTTGGCGTGGCTTACTTATGCACCTTTTCCTGTGTTTCCGATAATTGGCTGCAAATCAACAGAACAATTAAAAAACAGTATGGAGTCTATAAAATGGTGTAACGGCGAAGAATTCCAAATAGAGGAATTTGTTGATTAATTTTAAAAAATTCGCTATACTGTCTTTAAGAAATATTAAATTTCAAATATCAGACGGGAGGAATCTGTATGAACGGTATGAAATTAATTATCGCGATAGTACATGACGACGATGCAACGAAAGTAGTAAAAGAGCTTAATAAGCAAGGTTTTCGTGTGACACGTATGTGCTCTTCAGGAGGCTTTTTAAAAGCCGGAAACACTACGCTTATGGTTGGTGTAGATGAAGAAGGAGTAGATAAAGTATTATCTGTAATAGAATTAAAATCAAAAGCAAGAAAGGAAACGGTAAATTCCGCAATGACCTCTGCAGGTACAATGGGATATATGTCATATCCGATAGAGGTAACCGTAGGAGGTGCAACTGTATTTGTTGTTGATGTGGATCGTTTTGAGAAATTCTGATTTATGACATTTCAGGACTTAATTGGTCAGGAGCAAGTTAAACAGCTGTTGATTGAAAGCATACAAACAGAAAGAATAGGACATGCCTACATGTTTTGTGGTCCGGAGGGTATTGGACGCAGAACGATGGCAGAATGTTTTGCGGGTGCACTTGTTTGCAGTGCCGGCGGAGTTATTCCCTGCGGGCAATGTCAAGGATGTGTTTTACTTAAAAGCGGCACAAATCCGGACGTGATACACATACGCAAACAAGAGGGCAAGGCTTCTATAGGTGTGGAGGAAGTTCGCCTTGTACAAGAAGAGGTATCTACTGCACCGCAATTCGGTAAATATAAGGTGCTTATATTTGAAAATGCTGAAAAAATGACAGTGCAGGCGCAAAACGCACTGCTTAAAACTTTAGAAGAGCCACCTTCGTATGTGGTGATGATTTTGATTTCGTCTAATAATTCTCAAATATTGGACACAGTTAAATCAAGATCAACAAAGGTGGATTTTAAAAGATATACGAACAGTGAAATACTGGAAGCATATACGAGAAAAAGCTCGGAAAACATAGACAGCAGGTTACTTTGCGAGTATGCTGACGGCATCATAGGCAGAGCACTGTCGATGGCAAGTTCTGACGAATACGGTAAAATTTGTGATAGGATTGTCGACGGGCTTAAAGAGCTCAGTGGCGGCAGTGGACGCGCGTTGTGCAATTTCCAAAATTTATTCGTCGAATATTCTGAGAAAAAAGAATTGTTCTTCTTTACGCTATATTCGATTTTGCGTGATATTTCCGTTGCTGCGGCATATGGGAGAAAAGTATCATTACAAAATGCACAGATAGCAGATAAGATATACGCAATAAGCGATTGCGTGGGATATCATAAGGCAGTAAGGTGCCTTGAACATGTAAATAAGTCGTGGCGTATGGCAGGGCAAAATGTTAATTATAAACTGATGGCGGATGCGTTGACAATTCGCATACAGGAGGTTTTTTATGGTTAAAGTAATAGGAGTCCGTTTTAAAAATACGGGAAAAATGTATTATTTCAATCCTAACGGATTTGAAATTAAAAACGGCATGAATGTAATTGTCGAAACTGCAAGGGGAGTAGAATTCGGAGAGGCAGTTTCCGACATTAAGGAAATAGATGAAGAGGAGGCTATATTGCCCCTTAAGGATGTTATCAGAATTGCAACCGAGGAGGATGTGCAGACTCATAACAGCAATATAGAAAAAGAAAAAATGGCTTTTGATATTTGCAATGAAAAAATAGCTAAACACGAATTGCAAATGAAGCTTATAGATGTAGAATATACTTTTGACGGCAATAAAATATTATTCTATTTCGTAGCAGATACAAGGATTGATTTCAGAGAGCTTGTAAAGGACTTGGCTGCTGTTTTTAAAACAAGAATTGAATTGCGCCAGGTGGGTGTAAGAGATCAAGCAAAAGCAGTAGGAGGACTTGGTATTTGCGGCAGAGTAATATGTTGTGCTTCGGCGACCGGTGAGTTTCAGCCCGTGTCAATCAAAATGGCAAAGGAGCAAAGCTTGTCCCTTAGCCCTACAAAAATTTCCGGAACATGCGGCAGATTGATGTGCTGTTTGAAATATGAGCAAGAAGCTTATGAAGACGCCATTCACAGGTTGCCCGGAGTAGGTTCCGTTGTAGAAACTCCGGAGGGACAAGGTGTTATCACAGAAGTAAATCTTTTAAGGGAAACGGTAAAAATCAGACTTGACAGAGAGACAGAAACAGACCTTGTGGTATATCCTGTAGATGAAATAAAAGTTCTTCACAAAAAGCATTTTTCGCCTACTGCAAAGCATGAGGACGGCGAGGTTTATGAAGAAAAAGATTGATTGGGACAGAGGTAAAAAAATACAAATTAATCTTGAATTTTAAATTAATGTATAGTATAGTATAAATATAAAATAAACGGAGGCGATAAATATGATTAAAGTATTTTACGGTAAAAAAGGCATGGGAAAAACTAAACAGATGTTGGAGAACGCCAACAACATCGTGAACGGTAGCAATGGTAATGTTGTTTATATAGATGACAGCAGTGAGCTGAGCGTTAAGTTATCTCATAAAATTCGTTTCGTTAACATTAAGGATTATCCTGTTTACGGAGCAGAGCCTTTCCTTGCTTTCATTTGCGGTGTGGCATCTCAAAATTATGACATTGAAACAATTTTTATAGATGGTTTGACATATATTATTCACCAGACACCCGAATCATTGAAAGAGTTTTTTGAAGGTCTTGAGAGAATTTCGGAGAATAACAACGTTCGTTTTTACATTAGTATTAATGGTGATGAGAACGCAATTCCTGATTTTATCCAAAAATACGTATAAGAAAAATACATGAAGCAAGTCGGAGTCCATTTATTACAAAGTAATGCGACATTTGACATCGAATACACCTACCTCGTAGAAGACACCCTTGTTGAAAGTGGTGAAATTGTACGAGGTAGTTTTGTCGATGTTCCTTTTGGTGTAAGAAAACAATTGCAGACAGCCGTTGTTTGGAATTTGAACAAAGAAGCAGATAAAAGTATAAGATTAAAGGAAATTTCCGGAGTCAGTAAAGTCAGACCTCCTCTTACAGAGGAAGAAATGTTGCTGGCAGAGGAAATGAGCAGACTTTATTTTTGCCCTATAAGTTCTTGCGTGAAATGTTTGGTACCACCTGAAGCCCCAAAAGGAAGACAAGTCAACTATGCAAAGCTTTGCATAACCCCTGAGATGGTTGATGAGCTTGCAACGAGCGGACAGCTAAAAAACATTGTTCATATCCGTATTTTAGAGAACCTCAAAGAGGGCAGAAGACGAGTGTCTGACCTTGCTAAAGAAATCGGTTGCACTATAGCTGTTTTTAATACTTTGGCTAAAAGAGGGTATGTGTCAATTGAGAAGGATTTTTTTGAAGAGAAGCATGAAATAGAAAGCTCTTATTCAAAACAGCTCAATACCTACAACAAACATACGCTAAATAATGAACAACAAAAGGCGTATGACTATTTATGGAGGCTTATAGAAAAGCGGGAGTTTGCCGAATGCCTTCTTCACGGCGTTACCGGCAGCGGAAAAACCGAGCTTTATTTGCAACTTATTTCACAAACCGTAGCTGAAGGTGGCGCGGCCCTTTTGTTAGTGCCGGAAATATCTCTTACGCCACAAATGACAGCTCATTTTAAAAACAGATTTGGAGATAATGTGGCTGTTCTTCATAGTCGACTCAGTGACAGAGAAAGAAACATACATTGGAACAAAATAAAAAACGGAGAAGTATCGATTGCTATAGGAGCAAGGTCGGCTGTTTTTGCACCGTTTGAAAATTTACGACTTATAATATTAGATGAGGAACATGAGGCCTCATACAGATCAGAAGATGCCGCACCCCGATATCATGCTGCAGAAATAGCAGAAACGATAGCAAAAATAAAAGGTGCAACAGTCGTTTACGGTTCGGCAACACCGAGAGTGGAGACTTATTACAGAGCGATAGATAAAGAAATACACTATCTGTCTTTAAAGAACAGAGCCAACAAAGCACCCTTACCTGATGTTGAAATAGTCGACCTGAAAGAAGAAAGAGAATCAGGCGGAATAGACCGCTCCGGAATATTCAGCAGACAGCTTAAAACAGATATGACAAACAATTACAAAAATGGCAAGCAGACGATGCTTTTTGTTCACAGAAGAGGATATTCAAAGCAACTGCTTTGTGAAAGTTGCGGCAGTACTATGAAATGCGGCAGATGTAACATGCCGATGACATACCACGAAAAAGGCGACAGATTGATTTGTCATCATTGCGGCAGAACAACTCCTGCTCCGAAAATATGTCCCGCTTGCGGAAGTAATGCTTTTGAAAAGCGTGGAATAGGCACACAACGTGTAGCAGATGAATTGAAAAGGATTTTTCCCGATGCAAATATTGTCAGAATGGACACAGATACTACTTCTGTAAAGGATGGACATGAAAAGCTTCTTGCACAGTTTGCTTCAGGAGAGGCACAATTTATGGTGGGCACACAGATGATTGCCAAGGGACATGATTTTCCAAATGTGACACTTGCAGGTATAATATCTGCTGACAGTCTGATAAATATGCCGGATTACAGGGCGCAAGAGCGAGCTTTCCAATTGTTTACTCAAATGGCAGGCAGAGCAGGTAGGGGAGATGTGCCGGGAAAGGTAATCATTCAAGCGTACAGCGTGGATGATTATGCTATAACCGCAGCAAGTAATCATGATTATGATGAGTTTTACAAGAATGAAATAGTGGTCAGGGAGGCTTTGTATTATCCACCGTTTTCTTCAATATGTATCATAAGATTTATGGGAGAAAATGACAAGGAAACATATGGCATTGCAAATGCAGTTTGTGGTAAAATGAGAGAGTTAAAGGAAGCTTCAGTAGAAATATTGGGGCCTGCGAGAGCAGATATTCCCAAAGTAAACAATAAATACAGATGGGTTGTAACTTTAAAAAGTTGTAGCAGAGAATTATTAACACGTTTTTTGCGTAAAGCATCACAAGAAAAAGACATATTAAAAACAACAGGTAAAGTTGCAAAATCCATAAGTTTTCACGGACGGTAGTTTAATGAACCGGTAGTTTTAGCAAGGAGGCAAAAAATGGCTGTAAGAAATATCAGGAAAGAGGGAGACGAGGTATTGCGCGTAAAGTGCAAACCTGTAAAAGAAATAACAGAAGGTGTTCTTCGTCTTATTGACGATATGTTCGAAACGATGTATGAAGCAGACGGAGTCGGTCTTGCTGCTCCTCAAATAGGTATCGTGAAGCAAATAGTCGTAATTGATGATAGAGATGGAGGCGAGTTTGCATTAATTAACCCTAAAATAGTAAAGACCGAAGGGGAACAAGAAAGTTGCGAAGGCTGTCTTAGTTTGCCCGGATACAGAGGTAATGTAATCAGACCTGAGAAAGTCACTGTAGAAGCTACTTTTCCGGATGGCAAGGAATACACAATAGAAGCAGAGGGCTTTTTAGCTGTTATTATGTGTCATGAGATAGACCACCTGTCCGGCATTCTGTACAAAGACAAAGCCACAGTTTACGAAATGATACCGCCTGCAGAACAAGAGTGACGGTGGTAAATTTAAAGCTTATGGAGGACAAAAGGAATGCGTATAGTTTTTATGGGCACACCGGAGTTTGCAGTGCCTTGTCTTGAAATGCTGTTGTCAGAATCGCAAAAGTATCAAGTAGTGTGCGTTGTAACAAAACCCGACATGCCAAAAGGCAGAAAACTTCAGTTAACACCACCGCCGATAAAGGATGTTGCAGTTAAGGCGGGAATACCTGTTTTGCAACCGCAAAATGTAAAGACTCAGGAGTTTTATGAGGAACTCGTTTCTTTTAAGCCGGATTTGTTCGTTACAGTTGCCTATGGTAAAATACTTACAGAATCAGTTCTTTCTATTCCTGCAAAGGGATGCATAAATGTACATGCAAGCCTTCTGCCGAAATACAGAGGCGCTGCGCCGCTTTGGCATGCAGTTATAAACGGTGAAAAAGAATCCGGAATTACCACAATGATGACAGATGTGGGTATGGATACGGGAGATATTCTTATTGCTGATAAGTGTGAAATAAGTGAAAATATGACTATGGGAGAGCTTCACGACAAACTTTCGGAGATGGGCGCAGAAACTTTGAGAAAAACCCTGGAGCAGTTAGAAGCAGGAACTCTTACGAGAACACCTCAAAATCACAACGAGGCAACATATTCACCAATGGTAAGCAGAGAAACGGGAAAAATAGATTGGACGCGCTCCTCTTTAGAAATACACAATCTTGTAAGAGGAACAAATCCTTTTCCTGTAAGCTATTCGTTTGACGAAGAAGGCGAGCGAATAAAAATATGGAGCACTTTACTTACCAATATAAAAAAACCAAGCAGTAAAGAAGCCGGTGATGTAATAGAGGCATCGGCAGATGGAATATACGTGGCAACCGGAGATGGAGTTATTAAAATAACAGAGCTTCAAGGACCATCGGGAAAAAGAATGAAAGCCGGAGATTATGTCAATGGGCACAAAATTACAAAACTTACTTGATTTTAATATTGAACAACTGGAAGAAGCAGTAAAAGATATGGGACAGCCGAAATTCCGTACAAAACAGTTGTGGGAATGGTTGTATAAAGGTGCGGATTTTAGCGATATGACAAATCTGCCTGAAAGCTTCAGAACGACGCTTTCAGAAAAATATCGCGCCGGCAGATTGGGGATAAAAGCAAAACTGTGTTCGAAAGTTGATGAAACCGTAAAGTACCTTTTTGACTTAGGAGACGGTAATTTGGTAGAAAGCGTACTTATGAAATATAAGTATGGGTATTCAGCTTGCGTATCTACGCAGGTTGGCTGCAAAATGGGCTGTACGTTTTGCGCTTCAACAAAGGCCGGCTTTGTGAGAAACTTAACATCGGGAGAAATATTAGGTCAGATTGTTTCTATGAATGCAGATATGGATATTCGTATCGGACATGTGGTGCTGATGGGAATAGGTGAGCCTTTGGATAATTACGATAATGTGTTGGATTTTTTACGAAAAGCACAAAATGAAAAAGGTTTAGGTATTAGCTATAGAAACATTTCTTTGTCAACTTGTGGCTTGGCAGAAAAAGTAATTCAACTTTCAGAAGAAAAACTGCCAATCACTCTTTCTATATCGCTTCACTCTCCTTTTGACAGCCAAAGGTCGGAGATGATGCCTGTTAATAGGAAATATCCGCTTGACAAATTGCTTGATGCGTGTAATATTTATACTCTGAGTACGGGTAGGCGTATAACCTACGAATATGCCTTGATTGAGGGTGTAAATGATACGAAGGAGCACGCCGCACGTCTCATATCGTTATTAAAAGGCAAGCTTTGTCACGTAAATCTGATTCCCGTAAATAAAGTAGAGGGAACGGGTTATGAGAAGGCTTCCAAAAAAAATATAGCAGCATTTCAGGAAATGTTGGAAAAAGGCGGAGTAAATGCCACTGTACGACGTACGTTGGGACAGGATATAGAGGCGGCTTGCGGACAGCTCAGAAGAGCTGCAAATGAGAATAAGATTTAATCAGCAAGCTAATACATTTCGGAGGCATGTAAAATGAACTTTTTTGCTGTAAGCGATAAAGGAAAAGTAAGGAAGATCAATCAGGACAGTTACGGAGGTTTCGTAGCTGATTCAGGGTTGGGCTTTTTTATTGTTGCAGACGGAATGGGCGGTCACAATGCAGGTGAGGTTGCAAGTGCTGTCGCGGTAGATGCATTTGTAAAAGGTGCAGAGAATAACCACGGTATTAAAACGATAGAGAAAGCTGCAGAATTTATAAGAAACACATTTCGCAGAGCTAACGATATAATCTTATATAAAGCAGCTGCAGATGTTACAAAAATAGGCATGGGAACTACAGCTGTAGCGGCTGTTGTGGCAGATGATAAAATTATAATAGGTAATTTGGGTGACAGCAGAGCTTATTTTATTTCGGGATATAAAATAAAGCAAATAACAGAGGATCATTCTTATGTGGGGCAGTTGCTTAAAGCGGGAAGTATCAAAGAAGAAGAAGCAAGGGTTCATCCCAGAAGAAATGAGATTACAAGAGCCCTGGGCATAGAAAGCTATTTTGAGCCGGATATGTTTGAGATAGAATATAAAGCAGGAGATGTTTTACTGCTGTGTTCAGACGGATTGGATAAAATGGTTGAGGACTCTAAGATATTAGAGATTGTCCTCAAAGAAAAAGAACCTAAAGACTTGTGCCAACAGCTTATTGATGCGGCAAATGATGAGGGCGGTATGGATAACATTACGGCACTGGCAGTAGTTCTTTAAAAAACAAAAAAGGACGTTATAAAATGGAAGATTTGACTTTAGGATATATACTTAATGACAGATACGAGATTCATGAGAAGATAGGCGAAGGTGGCATGTCTTTTGTCTATAAAGGTTTGGATTTGCAGACTGATAGCGTAGTTGCGTTAAAGATTCTAAAAAAAGAATTTTGTTATGACGAAGAATTTATCAACAGATTCAAAAATGAGGCGGCAGCAGCACAAAAACTTTCTCATCCCAATATTGTAGCTATATACGATATGGGAAATGATGAGGATATTCAATATATTGTAATGGAGTATATCGATGGTTTGTCTTTGGATGAGCTTATTAAGGCTAAGAAAAGACTGCCGTGGAGAAATACTTTAAAAATTTCTGCTCAAATTCTTTCGGCTGTTGACCATGCACATAAAAATAAAATTATACACAGAGACATTAAGCCTCTCAATGTAATGATTACAGCAGAAGGTGAAGTTAAACTTACGGATTTTGGTATTGCCAGAGCAGTATCTTCTGCTACAAAATCAGCGGCGAACGACAGTGCCGGTTCTGTACATTACCTTTCTCCGGAACAAATTCGCGGAGGTTTTGTTGACGAGCGTTCTGATATATATTCCATTGGTATAACAATGTATGAGATGATTACCGGAAATGTACCCTATGACGGAGATTCTCATGTTTCGATTGCGATGAAGCACATAGACGGTAAAATAAAGCCGCCAAGTGAAGTCGATCCCAAAATTCCTTACGGAGTAAGCGATTTAATAGTTCTCGCCACAAAGAAAGAAACTAACCAGAGATTCCAGTCGGCCGGAGAAATGTACGACCAGCTTATAAAAGTAATGAAAAATCCTTATTTGTCTTTCCTTGCGAATTATACAGATTATAGCTTGGACTTAGAAGAAGATATAGAAGAAGATACCATTCTTACAGAAAATGGCGGTTCGGCAATAATAAATTACGGCATTCAAGAAGAAAAAAACGTTATGGTGCGTGATGTTGTTTCTCAGACAGTTACGTATTTGATGGCAGTGCTTGTATCTATTCTTGTTGCCTTTTTTGTATTTAGTATGTTTTCTTCAATAAAAGGCGATTTCAAAAATTATGATATAGTTGAATATAAAGTTAATAATTATGTGGGAATGTCAGCTTCGGCTGTTTCTCAAGTACTTAGCGAAAACGGCATTGATGTTAAACAAGAAATAGTTATTAATGAGGTTTATCCTGCAGGATTTGTTATTAAGCAGTCAGTTGAAGAAGGCAAAAAGCTCTTGCAAGGAGAATCTATTACTCTTTCGGTTGCGGCAAGAGAAGGATCAATTATATTAGAAGATTTTTCGGGTCAATCATTTCAGCATGTAGGCACCACTTTAGAAACACAAGAAATTATTGTAGAATATAAAGAACTTAACAGTGCCAAATTTGCAGATGGTAAAATAATAAGAACTTCTCCGGGAGTGGGAAGTATAATAGAAAAGGGCGATACGATTGTTATTTATTACAGCACAGGAAAGCTTAATAAATCCGTAACAGTACCTAATCTCAAAGGAATGACATTAGAAGAAGCTCAGCAGGCACTTACAAGACAAGATGTAGGTTTGAAAGTCGGAGTGGTATATCCTTCTCCTTCTGCTGAAATAGATCACTTGTTCCCAACACCTACACCTACTGAGGAACCTACTGAGGAACCTACAAAAGAACCTACAGAAACAACTAATACACCGGAAGCTACTGACTCTGAACAAACGGGCTTTCCGTCTGATGAAATAGTACCTCTTACAGAGGAAGAAAATACTCCCGACATAAGAAATGAAACTTCAAAGGTTACACCGAAACCGGACCAAACAGAAGGTCCTGCGGATGGTACGCCTGACGATGGGAATTTGCCGTCTGATCAGCATGTATATGCACACGATAAAGTCGTCTCACAGTATCCTCCTGCTGGTACGCAGCTTATGATTGGAGAAACAGTAAATATTTACTTCTATGATTTGAGTGATATTTTACCTAAAAAAGAGCTTACTATGGCACTTCCTACAGTTACACCAACTCCTACTCCTACGCCGACGATAGCTCCTACAGGAGAGGAAACGACTGCAGAGCCTACGTTAACACCGACTCCGACACCTACGGCTACATTAACTCCAACACCTACGCTTGATCCGAATGAGACAATTGGACCAACAATTAATCCGGATAGCTTAATTAAAGGAAATGCCTGTTCTATTAGAATAGAGGCGTTTGTTGACGGCATGAACAACACAAGAAGAATTGTATACATGTCTCCCTCCCTTGATTTACTTAAGTTCCCTATAAAATACGAAGTTCCCTTGTCTTTGACTGGCGCACCGACGAAGGTATACATTTATATAGGAGAAGTAGGAGAGTCTCCTTCTCTCCACAAAGTGATTAATGTATATGGATAACGGAGTTATATTAAAAGGCCTTGGTGGCATATATAGTGTATGGGCAGAAGGCGCGGGCAGAATATATCAATGTAGCGCCAGAGGAATATTCCGTAAGGATGCCAAAAAACCGCTTATAGGTGATAGGGTTGCATTGAGTGAGATTGATGACAAGAATAAAACCGCTGCGATTGTGGAAATTGCTCCCAGAAAGAGTGAGCTCCGCCGTCCGGCGGTTGCTAATATTGATAAACTGATTTTTGTTGCGGCTTCGTCTAATCCAAAACCGGATCTGTTACTTTTGGACAAGATGCTTATTTCGGCGCAAATAATTAAAGTTGAGTTTGTCTTAATGATAAGCAAGTCGGATCAAGAACCTGAATATGCAGAATCTATGGTTGAACAATATTCTCCTGCAGTTAAGTGTTTTATTACGTCTGCAAAAAATCTTGAAAGTTTTAAACCTGTTATCGAATATATTGACGGGGCAACGTCTGTTATTGCCGGACAATCAGGTGCCGGTAAATCAACTTTTATAAATGCTGTTGCCGGTGAAAATATTATGGATACAGGAAACTTAAGCGAAAAAACAGGACGAGGAAGGCATACTACGAGACACTCTGAATTATTTAAAGTTACAAAAGGTTTTAAGAATACGACGTTTATAATAGATTCTCCGGGATTCAGTATGTTGGAGGCGGACAGCATTGAACCGAGATACTTGCAGAATTATTATCCCGAGATGTATAATAACGAGGGTATATGTAGATTTCAGGATTGCAGCCACACGGGAGAACCGGGATGTTTTGCGGGAAAGCTGATTGATGAGGGTAAAATGCACCCGGCAAGACTTCAAAGATATTCTGTAATTTACAAAGAATTGAATGAAAAATATAAAAACAGGTATAAGTGATTAATATAGTTGAGAAAGGATTTGATTTTAATGAAAATACAAGTAGCTCCTTCCATACTTTCGGCTGATTTCAGTGAATTGGGAAAAGGAATACAAATGATTGAGTCGGCAGGTGCAGATTTGGTGCATATTGATGTTATGGACGGACATTTTGTTCCTAATATATCATTTGGTATGCCGGTTATCAAATGTGCAAGAAAAACAACAAAACTTCCATTTGACGTGCATCTTATGATTGAAAATCCCGATAAATACATAGAGGATTTTGTAAAATCCGGTGCGGATATTATTTCTGTACATCAAGAAGCTTGCATACATCTTCACAGAACAATTCAGCTTATAAAAAAGTTTGGAGTAAAAGCAGCTGTGGCATTAAATCCGGCAACGCCTGTTTCTACTTTAGAATATATTTTGCCGGAAGTTGACATGGTACTTCTTATGTCAGTGAATCCCGGATTTGGAGGTCAATCGTATATCAAATCTACTACGCGTAAAATTGCAGATTTGCGAAAAATGGCAAACGATATGGGATTAACAGAGCTTGATATTGAAGTGGATGGCGGCGTTGATACAGTAACATATAAAGAAGTAAGAGAGGCAGGCGCGAATGTTTTGGTAGCAGGAAGTGCTGTTTTCGGAGCAAAAGATCCTGCGGAAGTAATAAAAATTTTAAAATCTTAAACAGTAAGTGAGGAAAAGTTATGTTTTCAGACAGAATAGTTGGCAGCTTGGCAGGTGGCTCTGCAATTAGAGCTATGTTTGAACAAGGAAATATATTAAAAAAGAAATACGGTGCAGAGAATGTTTATGACTTTGCACTCGGAAATCCTGACCCGGAGCCGCCCCAATCGGTAATTGAGGATTTAAAAAGATATGCCTCTGAACCGGGCATACATAAATACATGGCAAATGCAGGTTATCCCGATGTGCGCGCAAAGATAGCGTCTTATTTGAAAAAAGAAACAGGAGTTGATTTCTCGGGAGATAATATAATCATGGTAACGGGAGCTGCGGCAGGACTTTCAATTACGATGGATTCTATACTGAATCCCGGTGATGAAGTTATTGTTATTGCGCCCTTCTTTGGAGAATACAGAGGATATGTTTCAAATTTTGGCGGTAAAATTGTTCCGGTGCCTTCTGTCCCGGGGACATTTCAACTTGATGTAGAAGCAATAGAAAAAGCAATTACAGACAAAACAAAGGCGATTATACTTAATTCTCCCAATAATCCAAGTGGTGCTGTATATACAGAGGAGAGTTTAAGAGCATTAAATGCAGTTTTGGAGAAAGTTGAAAAGGAAAAAAGTCATACAATATATGTGGTTTCTGACGAGCCATACGTTAAAATTGTTTATGACGGAGTAAAAGTTCCTGCAATCAGTGCCATATTCAGTAATTCGATAGTAGTAAATTCCTTTAGTAAGTCCTTGGCACTGCCGGGAGAGAGAATCGGATATGTGGCGATAAATCCTGCAATAGAGGGTGCATCAATACTTGCTGATGCAATGATTTTCTGCAACAGAACGCTTGGTTTTGTTAATGCACCGGGACTTTTTCAGAAAGTAGTTGCAGAACATCTTGATGATGTTGCAGGGCTTGAGGCATATAAGGAACGCAGAGATGCGCTTTACGAGATACTTATAGATACAGGATATGAGTGTGAAAAACCGCAAGGTGCGTTTTATTTATTCCCTAAAGCACCTATAGAAGATGATGTGGTATTTTGCAAAAAAGCTCTTGAACACAGACTTGTTCTTGTAAGCGGTACCGGCTTCGGATGTCCGGGTTACTTTAGATTGGCATACTGCGTAAGCATGGATACAATTAAAAATTCTAAGGAGTCTTTTGCGGCATTAAGGAAAGAATTTTGATTTTTTTGTGTTTTTTTTGTTAGTTTTTTGTGTTTTAAAAAAAATACTTGCAAAAGTGCTTTGTATAATGTAAAATTGCTAAAGCGAATCCCTTCCTTTTCATGGGGGTTTAGAAAAATAATTAGTGGAGGTAAAAAAAATGAAAAGAACAATTTCAAAAGTTCTCGCTCTTTGCATTGCAGTAGCTTTACTTATTGCAAGTTTCAGTATGTTTGCTTTTGCATATAGCACAGAGCTTCTCAGCACATATGCCGGTGTTGCGAATTCAGCAAACAAAGCTGGTTTCTGGTTTGATGCTGAGGATTTAACTGTTTCACATGATGGTTATCTTCGTGGTGCACCATATGTTGGTTACTTGAGAGATCATAGTACACCTAAGCATATTACAGGTAATGATGGTGACGGACCTTTCTGGGGTGTTGACAGTGATTCAAAGTATCACAACTACATGAATTTCAACCCTGGTGCGTACCATGTACATGATTATTACATCGGTTCTTCATACCATGTAACAATGGATGTAAAATTGGATTCTGCTTTTGTAGCAGGTCATTTTGCAGCTTTGCGTTTAGGTCTTGAAAGTGCTACTGGTTCTCAAGCTGTTTCTAATACATCTAAAGGTATTTCTATCGCTTTTGATGTAGCAGATGCAACAAAAGACACAATCAAAATCGGTGCTTATGACGGTACAGCAGGTCAAGTATTCTACACAGTTGATCTTGCTGAAGGTTCACTCAGCACATGGAAGACTGTACAGGTTATTGATAACAACGCTGGTGTAATGAAAGTTTACTATGATAACACATTGATTTCAACAGTTACACTTTCTTCAATAAGCGGTAATTACTACACAGCAATGTCTGTAGCAGATGCTTATGGTGCAACACAAGTTACAGCAAGCAATGTTTCTGTTTGCAAGCAAGCTAACGTAAACATCGGTGTTGCTGCTAACTCAGATGGTTCTATTGTAACAACAGGTGGTTTGCATGTTGATAACTATGGTATTGTTGGCTATACATTCGATGCAACAGTTAACAATCCTTTGCCGGGAACTAACACAGGATTCGCTCCTGCAGTAGTTGATCCTGCTTTTGCCGGTGCTTCTCTTACATTGAGCGATGGTATTGCAATTAACTATTATGCAGAAGGTGTTGATGCAAACGCTTACGTTATGGTTGATGGTGAGAAAATCACAGGCGTAGCTGATGGCGACAAGTTTGTATATTCATTTGGTAACTTCGGACCTCAGCAAATGGGCGACGAGTTCACAGCTGAACTTTATGTTGACGATGCTAAGGTTGATGAGAGCGTTTACAGTGTAAAAACTTACTGCGACGCAATGTTGGCTGATGCTAGCTCAAGCGCACAGCTTGTAAACCTCTTAAAGGATTTACTTAACTATGGTGCAGCAGCACAAGATTATAGAGATTATAATGTTGATGCTCTCGTAAACAGTGATCTTTCTGATACTGATAAGGATCGTGTATACAACTATGTGGCTGACTCAACAGTTCCTTCAATTACAACAGATGTTTTAGATCCTACAGTATCATGGAAAGCAGGAACAGTATACTTTGGAGATACAGTAAACCTCGCAGTTAGATTTGAAGGCGAAGCTGAGATTGTTAAAGTAACTGTTGGCAATAAAACATACGACATCACAGAGTTTGAGACTCTTGACAATGGCTACAGAGTAGTTGTTGACGTTATTGGACCTCACCAATTTAGACAGGCAGTAAAATTCACTGCATGCAACGCTAATGGCATAGCAATCAGTGGTACACTTACTTACGGCATAGGCGCTTATGCTGCTAATAAAGACACAGCAACAGATCCTATGTGCAAATTGGTTAAGGCATTAATGGTATACGGCGATTCAGCAGCTGCATACGTAGCATAATATAGGAAGGAGACGAATACTATGAAAAAGATTTTTGGTTTACCCGTTGTAGAAGTAGTTAACTTCCAAGTTGAAGACATTATCTGCACAAGTACTACTGGTGGTGCCGGTGGATTCTTCGGTGAAGACGATGATCTTTCAAATGTAGGCACAGGCGGTGGCGGAATTGATCTTCCTCCGGATTGGGTATAATATACTACTTTGATAAAAGAATGCAGCCTTTTAAGGCTGCATTTTTTTATTGACAAAAAGATGCTTTACATATAAAATGAAAATGAGTATATAGACTATCAAAACTAAGTTATTACTTAAATCGGTGGTTTGTGTAAATTAAATACGAGAGGGGTGTAACGTATGGAGTTTATTAATCCTGTTGTTGAGGTTATTGCTTTCGCTTGTGAAGATGTTATCTGCGCAAGTAATGGTAATGGCGGTACCAACGAAGGTGGAATCGAGCTTCCTCCGGATTGGGTTTGATTAATAATCAACTCGATAAAAAATGCAGTCGTTTTAAGGCTGCATTTTTTTTTGTTTGACTTTATTGATATTATGATATAAACTAAAAAAAGATTCTTCTTAGGAGCGGTTTTATGAAAAATACAAAGCATTTTATTGCATTTTTTATAGCATTAAGCTTATTTTTGCCTATTGTAATGCCTATTAACGCTGCAGCTGCAAACTCCATTTACGAGTATTCCGGAGTTACAATTATGGCAGGTGAGACGGCTCCTTTTTCGCCGGATTTATCAAACGGAGTGTCTTGTACAAAAGGTGAAGATTACAGTACATTTACCACAGTGAATGTTTCTGATCCGTATTTTACGATTGACATGACAGATGTAACTTGGAACGGTAAAACACTGGCAATCAAATACAGAGCGTCGGCAGATTCTGCTATAGCTAATTCCTATATATATCCCGAGACTACAGCCGGAGGTTGGTCCTTGTCGGGAGCAGGTCTCTTAGAGAAAGATAAAATGCTTTGTGATGGTGAGTGGCGCCTTCTGACATACGATATTTACACAGAGCTTTTGGGGGAGAATGAGTCGGGACCTACAAAAGAACAGCTTTGCGCTACTATAAAATCCTTGAGAATTGGTGGTGTTACTACTGAGAGCGGTACAGTCGATATAGCGTATGTTGGTATTTTTGATAATTTGGCACAAGCAGAGAATTATGATGCAATGTTTTGTCAAATATACACTACAGTAGAGACAAGTTTTAAATTGGAGGTTGTGCCGGAGTGTCTTAGTGCACTCACAAGAGAGTTTTACAATCTTAATGACAGCCGTGTAACAAATAACTCTTCTCTTGTAAACACATCATATAAAAGTTTTGGACGTATACGAAATCCTTTGAGAGCCACATGGACACCAAATGAAGGCAGTAACGAATCTAAGTATATTGTATCAGGTAGCAGTAAGTATATTTATTTAATGAATGACAGCTTAGTAAATGACAATAGATATGCAAATAATGTACCATACATTTTTTCCTCGGATATTCAGCCCAAGGACAACGCCAGTCATTTTGCAGGATTTATTTTTAATTTTGGATATGAAAATGACGGTAGCAGTAATACTTTTTTTGCATCAAATAAATTAAATGGTGATGCATCTGTAGCAAAGAGCGGTATAGGAGTCAGTATTTATCCTACATATATGGAGATATATGTTATATGTCTTGACGAAGAAACAGGCATACTCTCGCAAATTACAGAGAGCTTTGAATTTGATAGTAGTATAAATGATGGTTTTCATACATTTAAGGCTGTAGATAATGCCGGCGGTGTTATAAGGTTTTATTTGGATAGTAAATTGATTGCCTCTGTTGCATATTCAAAAGATAAAGTGCCTACAGGAAAGGCAACAGACTACTCAGAAAGATATTACAGACAGGCAAGTATTTATGATGGTGATGGTATTTTAAAGAAAACTACGTCAATCGCATTAGTTTCATATACGAAGGCAGTGGCTATGGGTACTTGTGGCAGAGCAATTTATATTGATAATGTTTGCCTTGAACCAACAGGCTCGGAAAATGCCCTGCTTACACTTGATGCTACAGAATACGATGCCGGCACAAACATCCAAGCCACCGTGGATTATAATGACACAGCAATTAAAAATGAAAGAATTGAGATTTACAGAGAAGGAAAAGTACCCGGAACAGATGCACCTGTTGACGTAATTACTATGGGATGTGCTTTGACAGTGCAGTTTAAGACACCATCTGCTGTAGGCAATTATTTTGCAGTTTTAATGGGCTCCTCCGGGACGGAAAGCATACAATATAGTGATACTGTGGCTTTTTCTGTATACACTACGGTAAAAAGTGCTGTCAGTATTGATGATGCCTCTGTAATTGCAGGAGGAACGAAAAAAATAACATTATCCATACCGGATAATATGGGTATAAGCTATATTGCGGTAAAGGTCGCTTTTGATACAACATATCTATCATTAAAAGAAACGTGTAGCGGCAGTGCTTTTGAAAAGGCTGTATTTACAGCTAGTCCTACCATTGCGAAAAAACCTTATATAATGACTTGGGCTAATGCAGAAAATATTACGAAATCAGGCGTTATGGGAGAGCTTACTTTTAACGTAAGTGAAGATGCTGTAGGTTCTACAGAACTCAAGCTTGAAATTGTAGAAATTTATTCCACAGAAGAAACGGGCGAAATAGTAGATGTAACAAGTCAGTATGCAGCAGAAAACGGTGTACTTACTTTTGTGAGTCAGGATTCAGAGACAATTTCGCCACTTGCCATAAACGGAACAAATCTTTCTTTGCAAAATGATATAACGGTTAAATTCCTCGTTAAAAAAGCAGAATTTGATGCGGCAGGGTACAGTAAACCGTATATAACTGCTGTTTTTGCCGGAAAGACTGTAATTTTAGAAGCAAAGGAGGAAATTTTATACGGAACACAATGCTATTCATTCGCATTTGAGGATATAGCTCCTCAAATGATGAATGACACTATTTCGGCTACTTTGTATGCAGAAATTGATGGAATTACATATACCGGAGAAGTGTTTGAATATAAAGTAACCTCATATATTTATTCTATGTTAGGCAGTTCCGCTAATACGGAATTCCGCACGCTGCTTGTTGATATGCTTCGTTACGGGGCAGCGGCACAAGTATATATGAAACATAATGTTGATAATCTTGCCGATAGTAAACTCACAGATGAGCAAGCTTCTTGGGGAACTTCTGCACTGCGAGAGTTAAAAACCGTGAAGAGCATTCCGTCGAAGGCAGAAGAAGACAGTGCTAAATGGGTGGGGATGACATTGTTCCTTGAAAATAAGGTGGCAATACGCGGATATTTTGATGTAGACGAATCTGAAGGTGTTGTGGTAAAAGTAACAGATACAAACAACAATGTACTGGCAACGCTTACAGAAGATATTTTTGAAGAAGTTACAGGGCCTGAGGGAACGCCGGTTAAAACATTTTTGTTTGAGGATTTGGATGTTTCCCAAATGAGTAAAACAGTATGCTTTACTGTGTGTGACAGCGAAGGAAACGAACTTGGCGGTACGGCCGTTTACAGTATTGAATCATACGCATACAGTATGCAAAGCTCGACGAACACAGAACTTGTAGAATTGGTAAAAGCGATGATGATGTATGGTGATTCTGCATATGCATATGTAACACAATAAATACATACAGTATTAAAAAGGCTATTTGTTATTGTAAAATTTTTTACTTTGTGATAATATATGCGAGTAAATTATGTTTACATAGTGGAGGTAGAAAGAATATGAGTAAATTTTGTAAGAATTGTGGTACTGAGTTAGCAGACGAAGTAGCTTTTTGTAAGAATTGCGGTACAAGCACAGCAGCACCGGAAACAGCTCCGGTTGAGGCTTCTGCAGAGGCTTCTGCTTGTGATTGTACGGAGTGCAACGGTGATTGCGCACAGCAAGAGGCTCCCGTAGCACAAGAAGCCGGATTTGCAGGTGCAGTTAACGGATTTATTGCAAAGCTTAAAAACAAAGATAAAAATGCACTTATTATCGTTAGCGGTGTTGCTTTAGCACTTGTTGTTATACTTGTTCTTGTTATAGCACTTTCAGGTGGCGGTGCTGAGGATGCAGCTGATAATTACTTTAAAGTTGCATACAAAGGCAAAGCAAGCAAAGTTGAGGACCTTGCTCCTGAGGCATATTGGGAATATGCAGACGATGAGTTAAGCGTAGACGTTGAAGATGTAGAAGAATGCATAGAAGATTTTTATGACACTTCAATCGAAATGTACGAAGAAATGGTTGGCAAGGACGTATCTTTCTCTTATGATATTGTTGATACAGACGAGGTTGGAGAATCTGACTTAGATAAAATTAAAGATTATCTTAAATCACATTATGATATTGCCAAGAAAGACGTAGACGAAGCTGTTGAATTGGAGTTGGAGATTGTTGTTGAAGGCGACGATGATGAAGACGAATTAGAAGAAACAATCTATGCTGTAAAAATTGACGGTGACTGGTATCCTTGCTCCAAGAACGGAGAATTAAAGATTCATGAATTGGTAGAGGCTGCAAAAGCTCTTGAAGATCTTGGCGATTTAGGTGATGCACTTGGTGACTTAGGTGATTTAGGTGACTTAGGTGATTTGTTTGGCTGATTTTTCAGTGATTTTTAGTTGTTTTTTAAAGGCATTTCCTCTGTGGAGATGCCTTTTTTAGAATAATTCTAAAGAAAAAGAGGTGCATAAAATGAAAATTATTCACTCGGCAGATATACATTTGGGCTCAAAGATTGAGGCGAAACTACCTAAAGACAAGGCGGATATAAGAAAATCAGAAGTCAGACAGGCTTTTAATAAAATGGTAAGCTACGCTGCACTACATGAGATTAAAATCATCATGATATCAGGTGATTTGTTTGATTCCGGAGTACCTCTTAAGAAAGACAAGGATTATTTTTACAGTGTTGTGAGAAATAATCCTGATATAGATTTTATTTACTTACGTGGCAACCATGACAGCTCAGAATGCTATTCGGAAAATATCCCGGAGAATTTAAAGACTTTTTCTGATGAATGGACAACGTATACTTATGGGCATGTAAGCATTTCAGGTATAGAGCTGACAGAGAATAATTACAAAAATGCAGGACTCCGGTTGGATTTACCTGCAGACACTACAAATATTGTAATGCTTCACGGTCAACCCGATAAGCTGCCTGTCCTTAAAGAAAATGTGGATTATGTGGCATTAGGCCATTTGCACACATTTGCAGAAATCGAGTCAAATATTAGGGGTAAATGTGTTTATAGCGGTTGTCTGGAGGGAAGAGGATTTGATGAAGCGGGCACCAAAGGTTTTGTTGTAGTAGATACAGACAAAATATCGTATAAATTTATCCCCAATTCAATACGAGTTATAGAAAATTTCACAATAGATGTAAGTAAAGCACGAGACTCTTATGAAGCTTATAAAATAATAAAAAATGAAATTAACACAGATTCTCGAAATTTGTGTCACATAAAGATTTTTGGTGAAATTCTTTTTGACGGGGAGTATTTGGCTTCGGATATAGAAGAATATTTGTCCGATGATTATTTTTTTGTGTATGTTAAAGACGAAACGACACAAAAAAGTGATTTTGAACAGCTTGCAAAAGAAAATTCCTTAAAAGGAGAGTTCGTGCGGACTGTCCTTGCAAGCGGACAGTATACACAAAAGCAAAAAGAGCGGATAATTTCCGTAGGCATAAAGGCTTTTCGCGGACAGGGGGTGCTTTGATGAAAATAAAATCGTGTTATATAGAAAATTACGGTGGTTTTAACAAAAAGCATTTTCAATTTAACAGCGGTATTACAGTATTTGAGTGGGAAAACGGTGCCGGCAAAACAACATTGGCCTCTTTTATCAAAGCAATGTTTTACGGTTTGCCATCTTTTAAAACCAACACAAGAGGCTTTGCAGACCGTTTGCACTTTTGCCCTTTTAGCGACGGAAAGTTTGGCGGCTCTCTTATACTTGAGCATAATGGGGCAGAATACAGAATAGAAAGATTTTTTGATAAGAAGAGTTCTGCAAAGGATGAAGTGCGTGTGTATAAAGACGGCGGACTTACAGATATGCATGGCGAAGATATAGAAAAATATTTTTTCGGAGTGGATATTGAGGCTTTTGAACAAACTGTTTTTTTTACAGCAGAGGACGCAGAAATATACACACCTACAAGTATTGAAGCCAAAATAAATAAAGCAGATGAAGCAGAAGAAGCTAAAAAAATTCTTGAAGAGGAAAAGAAAAAACTTTTGCCTCAGCGTGGAAAAAACGGATTAATTCCCAATCAGCAAGAAAAGATAAGAATATTACAAGAAGAGACAGACAGATTGCAAGGTATTAGGGAACACCTTGACGAGCTTTATGTTAAAAAAGAAAACATAAAAAGAGAATTGGCGAAAAAAGATGTTTTGCTCAAGAAGGGAATTATTTTTGAAACAAAATTAAAGGAAAGCGGACTTTGTGAAGAGATGCAAAAACATTCTCTTTTTAATGGTAATATTGTTAAAAGTACTCCTACAGAAGAAGATTTTGACAGAATAGACGGCTATTTTAACGAAATTAAAAAGTTAGAGGAAAAAGATAAAGCTTTAAGTGAAGAAACTGGAAAAGCACTGAAAAAGGGCAAAAGAAAAAAACTCTTATTAGCGGTAAATGCTTTTATGATTATAACAGCGGCTGTTCTTTTAATGGTAGAGCAGATTTTGGCGGCAGTTATAACAGTTGCCGCTGCCGGTTTTTTATCTGTATATCTGTGTGTGTCCGCAAGAAAACTTAAGACTGCAGAAAATATACAGATTGAAAGACGAAAATTAAGTTTAAGATATGAGTTTTGTTTGCAGGAAATAATAGAGTTTGCCGAAACATCTAGGACTGTATATGATGATTATGATTTGAAGAAAGAAACACTTATAAATTTAGACAAGCAGATTTTTCTGGAAGAATCCCAAACGGAAAGTTTAGAAGAGAAACTTAATGTGTTGTCAAAAGCGCGAGAGATTTTGACGGAATATAAAGAGAAACTTTTTGAGATTGAGGCGGCACAGGAGGCATTGTTAATAGCAGAAGAAAGTGTAAAAAACAAATATTCCGTACCGATGCAAAGAGCATTCAGTAAATATGCTGCCATAATTGAAGAAATAATACGCGAAAAAATTATAATAGACAAGGATAAAAATATATATTTTGAAACAGCGGGGGAGCTGAAAAATTACAGATATTTAAGTCAAGGACAAAAAAGTGCATTGGCATTTTGTTTTAGAATGGCTTTAATTGACTGCTTATATGGGGAAGAAAAACCTTTTGTCGTTCTTGATGATCCTTTTATGAGCTTAGATAGAGAAAATCTGGAAAAAATGTCAAAAATAGTAAAAGCTGTATCGGCAGACAGGCAAATAATATATTTTTGCTGTCATGAAAGCCGCAATATGATATAATGACAAAAATAGCGGAGGCGATATTGTTATGAGAAATGAAGTTAAAAGAGAATGTGACGGGTTTATAGAGTATATTGACAGGTGTCACACACCGTATCATAGTGTAACTTACTTTTCTGAGTTGTTAGAGCAGGCAGGTGCTCAAAGGCTGTACGAGGATCAGGAGTGGGAAATTGAACCGGACCAACTTTACTATATTGTACGAAATGGCACATTGTTGTCAGCATTTCGTATAAGTTCAGAGAATATGCCTTTGGAGAAGGGCTTTAGAATAGGGGCGGCACACCATGACGTGCCGGGATTCCGTATCAAACCATCAGTATCCACGGTTGACGGTGGATATGAGCGCTTGACTTTAGAGCCTTACGGTGGGTTAATTCACCACAGCTGGCTTGACAGACCGCTATCTTGTGCCGGCAGAATTTATTATAACAGTGCTATAGGAACTGACTACGTTGATTTTGATTTACAAAAACCTGTGGCTGTTATTCCGAGTGCTGCCATTCATGTGGTAAGTGATGTGAATGAGGGAGCTAAATTTGATTTGCAGACGGAAATACGTCCCTTTGTAGGACAACCTGACGAAGGCTGTGGCGAATTTATGAGATACGTTGCGGATGATGCCGGCGTAGATGAGGCAGATATTTTAAGCTTTGATATGCTTTTGTACGATGCTGCTCCTGCGGAATATATCGGCATAAATGAAGAGTTTATTTCTTCAAACGGTCTTGATGATTGTGAAATGGCTTATACATTGATTTCTGCAATCACTTCAGGAGAAGTTGCGGATAATTCATTTGTGATTTTTATATACGATCATGAGGAGTGTGGTTCTGCCAGCGACAGAGGAGCGCAAAGCAGCATTTTTACTGATATAACAGAGAGAATTTGCCGCAAATGCGGATATGATCGTGAAGATTTTTATCGTATTATGTCAAAAAGCGTTGTTTTCTCCGCAGATATGGCTCATGCGGCGCATCCTTCGTATATGCAAAAAAGCGACCCGAATACGGTTGTTTATCTTAATAAGGGTCCGGTGCTGAAAATTAATTCAAATCAATCGTATGCATCCTCGGCGGCGGGCAGTGCGTTCTTTAAAAAGCTGTGCAAGGAAAACGGAATTCCGTATCAGGAATTTGTAAACAGGAGCAATATGCGTGGTGGACGCACAATCGGCCCGATGCTTTCTGCTCTGGGAGGCGTGATGACTGTTGACATCGGAAACCCTATGTTGGCAATGCATTCCGTTCGGGAATTTGGTGGCACAACAGATATTTATTATATGAAAAAACTTTTTGAGGCTTTTTTGTAAGAATATTACAGAATATTTACTCGCAGCGTGACATTTGGGTTTGCGCTGCGTATTTTTTTTACTTGTGAATCTGTGTACGAAACGGGCTTGTGGCTGAGAAGTATGCTGCAACAATCTTCCTTTTGAGGCAAAATACGAAATTCGCAACCGAAAGAATCCTTTAGAGAATATGCGGCTTTTTCGCATTTTAACAATTTACCGCTACATTCGCCCTCGTCAATATAACAGTGGCGACTTCGCATCAAAACAATAGGACCACCTATGACTATTTCACAATTTACGTTGCACTCAGGTATTTTGACTGCTTCTACGGAAAGTGTAGCGCGGCTTATTCCTATTTGCGACAAAACATCAAGTGTGTGTTTGTTTGCAGTATTAAAGCTGTAATCACAGCAGATAATTGCGTCAGTGCCTTTAAGGAGTTCAATATCACCTAAATTTTCACATAGAAAACCATCAAGATATTTGTCTAAATAATTTTCGCAAATAAAATCTATGTTTTGTTTGATTAGTTTGAGAGCTTGCCCCAAAGAAATAAAAGGGAGATAAGCAATTATTTTATTTTTATCATTTTTAATTTGGCGTATTTTTTCGACTGTACGAGTAAATATTTCAGAGCGTTGCATATGTTTGTAAAAAATATTTACGGGAATGTAATATGTGCGTTCCTCTTTACTGTACGGACTCAAAATTTCCGGCAAAGCTTCTTCCTTAAAGCTTAAAAAGCTGTCTGCAGTATAGAAAAACAGAGAAATACCACCTGCTGTATTTTTTGGAGTAAAGATTTTGCCTTGTGAGAATATATGGTTGTTGTTCGTTACGGAAATATCTCTTTGCTTTCTTAAATCAATTAAACCGGCAATACAATCTCTTCGCATTGAATTTAAAACAGAGACAGGAATAAAAACATTATCATCAATGTCTGCTGATATTTCCGAAGCATAAAAAGGCGTGTCACCCAATCTGGAAAGTTGTTTTTTGATTTCATCGACTGAGGTGGGAGTGTTGTTTGCTTTTTGGAGCGTTTGTGGGCCTTTTGTAGCGCACGAATGTCCTTGGGTGTCAAATATTTCCAAAATGGGAATCTCGCCCGTATTACCCGTAAAGCGCATAAATACGGGGCATTTTTTGTTTTCTGTTTTTATATTTACTGCTAAAGATTCTCTTAATTTTGCATCGTCTGTCAAAGTTAATAAAAGTTGTTTGTTGCCAATGCTATTATTTTTTAAATTGCCAACTACTGTTATTTCTACAATATTAGCTTTTAAATTTTTTACGGAATTTACTGTGCCGCCGCAGAAGGTTTGTTGTTCGTTTTCTGCGAAAGTGTAAACTGTTATTCCGTCGCCTGTACTGAGTTCAACGCCTTCGTCCAAAACAGCAGTTAAACAAAATCTTGTGAGATTTTTGGGCAAGTTTTTAGGAGTGGAAAGCTTAATCGGAGCAGCTGTAAGTTTACCGATTGGCAGACCTGTTCTGCCTGCAGAGCGAAAAGTTATGTCTTTAAAAGGGAGTTTTCCTTTCAAATATCCTGATGTAAAATCTCCGCGGCCAAACAGAACTTGCATATCGCGCAAATTTTTTGTGATGGAATGATTTTTGCCTGAGAAGGCATTGTCGATCGCTTCTCTGTAGCTGCGAGTAACGACAGCTACATATTCAGGAGATTTTAGTCTGCCCTCAATTTTTAGAGAGTGTACTCCTGCTGTAATAAGCTCTTCTATATAAGGAATTGATGCAAAATCGGCGGGACTTAGTCTGTATGCAAGTGTATTATCATTACCGTTTGCCGATAAGGAATACTTTTTTCTGCAGGGCTGAGCGCATGTGCCTCTGTTGCCGCTTCTGCCTCCGATAAAACTGCTCATAAGACATTGCCCGGATAAAGACATGCAGAGTGCGCCGTGACAGAAAGCTTCGATTTCTAAAATATTTTCGCTACAAAGCTCAGAAAGCTCTTCTAAAGAAAGTTCTCTTGCTGTGATGCATCTGTCAAAACCGAGTTCTTTTAACCGCTTAACACCATCAAGATTATAAACACTCATTTGCGTGCTGGCATGTATTTCACATCCGAATTCTGCTTTGTGTTTTATAATTTTTGCAGCCAAACCCAAATCTTGTAAAATTAGGGCGTCAACGCCTAAAGAGGCAGCTTTTTTTGCTGTCTCATAATATGTGTCAAATTCTTCGTCGAAAATAAGTGTGTTAAGAGCGAGGTATACGCGTACTCCTCGTATATGTGCATAATAAACGGCTTCTGCCAACTCTTCGAAAGTAAAATTTTCAGCTCCCATACGGGCACTGCCTGTTTTTAGACCAAGATAAACTGCGTCAGCGCCATTCTGCACAGCCGCTTTTAAGCAATCAAAAGAACCGGCCGGAGCAAGAAGCTCCGGCTTAGTTTTAAAATTATTCTTCATCGTAAATATCGTCTCCGGCAGGGAAGAAAGCATCTCCGCCTATTCCGCCGGCAAAGCTGTCGCTTATGCCTGAAACTTCGCTGTTGTCATGATAGGAGTTAATCGACGGAAAATCATCGTCGTCAGGAGTTACACTATGTCTTGCCAGTAATAGCTGTTTTGAAAGCGAGTCGATTTGTTGCTCTGCTCTTGAAAGCTGTTCGTCTAAATCTTGTTTTTCTATTTTTAACCTGTCATACTCGTCCATCATACGTTTTATTTCGTTTTTAAGAGTATTAAAGTTTTTTTGTGTTTTAAACAGCTCGTCTGTAATTGAAATGGCCGCCATAACAATAGCAGTCTGCTGTTCAAGTCTAAGATCTGCTTTAGCTGCTGCAGCTACCTTTGTATTAAGAAAGTGCTCGATTCTGTGCATGTATTCTTCTGGTTCGTCATGACGTAATGTGTATGCCTTACCGTTTATCATAAATCTGATCTGTTTTTTTTCTGCCATGGTGATGCTGCGCGTCCTTTCGAAAGTTTTGTCTTTTTAGTTTACCAAAAAAAACAGAAAAAGTACATAGCAAAAGAGATAAAAAATTTTTTTAATTTAAGGTTTAACATGGCGTCCGGAATTTTGTCCTAAAACGCTCAAAAGGGACAAAAGTGCAATGGTGGCTGACGGAGTTTTGTCCCAAAACGCTCAAAAGGGACAAAAGTGTAATCGTGGCTGACGGAGTTTTGTCCCAAAACGCTCAAAAGGGACAAAAGTGCAATCGTGGCTGACGGAATTTTGTACCAAAACGCTCAAAAGGGACAAAAGTGCAATGGTGGTGTCCGGAGTTTTGTCCCAAAACGCTCAAAAGGGACAAAAGTGCAATGGTGGCTGACGGAATTCTGTCCCAAAACGCTCAAAAGGGACAAAATACTTTTTAAAAAAGATAAAAAAATTTTTTTTTAAAAGGTGTTGACAGATTAATTTTATATGTTATACTAAAACAGTAATGATTACTATTATTACTTTGATGATATCAATTAGAAATTTTATTTATTTTGGAGGTAAATTATTATGAAAAAATTTGTATGTTCAATTTGCGGTTATGTTCACGAGGGAGACAGTGCTCCTGATTTCTGCCCTGTATGCAAGCAACCGGCTGATAAATTTAAAGAGCAAGCAAGTGACGAGGCTCTTGTATGGGCTGATGAGCATAGAGTAGGCGTTGCACAAGGTGTAGATGAAGAGGTTATTGCAGGTCTCAGAGCTAATTTTGAGGGTGAGTGCACAGAAGTTGGTATGTATCTTGCTATGGCACGTGTTGCACATAGAGAAGGATATCCTGAGATTGGTTTGTATTGGGAAAAGGCAGCTTGGGAAGAGGCTGAACATGCAGCTAAATTTGCAGAGCTTTTGGGCGAGTGCGTAACAGACAGTACAAAGAAAAATCTTGAGCTTCGTGTTGCTGCTGAGCATGGTGCAACACAAGGTAAAAAGGATCTTGCTGTTTTGGCAAAGAAACTTAATCTCGACGCAATCCATGATACAGTTCACGAGATGGCTAAAGATGAAGCTCGTCACGGTAAGGCATTTGAGGGCCTTTTGAAGAGATATTTTGGATAAGAAAATAACCGAACAGATAAAGTTTAGGCACTCAACCGAAAGGTGAGTGCCTTGTATTTTTTTAGTTAAAACTAGTACTGAGTAATGGCTGCAATAATAAAAGCAAAAGCAATAGCAATTGCTGCTATTATGCAAATTGCACCTATTATTTGGTTTGCTTTTCGCGGTGTTTTTCCGTGCATTGGACAATATAGAATTAGGCCAACTAACGGAATAAAAATTGTAGCACCGAAAAATACTTATCATGTTGTGTGCTTGAAAGGGATATTTTACGGTATCGGTTTATTGATAGTGGTACTTTGCATGAATGAAAAATTCGCCGCATTGGGCTATTTTGCCTTTCTTAATATTTCAAGAAACACTTGAGTGGTCATACTTTTTGGGATTGTCAATAATGGTAATCGGAACAATAATAGTTGTTGCCGATACTTTGGCAAAAGAAAACCAATGAGAAATTAAATAATCTGATATATCTTTTCCCAACGCTCCTTAAAACTAGGCTCCGAAACAGTATCGGGGGCAAAACCTGCCCTGAGATAACTCTTTATTGCGGGAATACGCCAATCGTCGGTTGTAAGATATGCACTTTCCATATATTGATTTTTAAGAACATTAACCGCAATGCTGCTTAAAATATTCCCGAAGCCTTTTCCTCGAAATTCCGGTTTGCAAGCTACATTATGAATATACCCCTGTTTCTTTTTGTAATCGCAGATTACCGTAAGTGTGGCAGCCGGGCAGTTGTTTACCAACAGGAAGAAGCAATTATTATCATTGTAATTAGGATTTTCTGCCATAGAATGTTGATAATATTCTTCGGGCTTTTCCATATTACCATCCGCATTAAGATATGGGATAATATCTGCCCATATACTAAGTGCATTTTTAAGGTTAGGGAAATTTATAACCTCTACCCCCTCGGGAAGAGTGATTTCTTTAACTGGTGTTCCATCATTTTGCCAATTCATTATAAGTTGAGCCATAGCTTACTCCTTGTTTTGTTTTCTAACCATTTCTCTGAGAAACAAAAATGTTTATGGTTTAAAATTTTCAAAAATTATAATAGAATTCTCACTCTGCGCAGCTTCGTAATCAGCCGGCGTGTTTATTGTCCAAGCCGCACTTTGAGTTTTCCAGAATTTCGTACACAAGCGGTAAGAGAAATCTTTCCTATCGCTAAAGCGATATGCCACAAAATCAGGTCTTGTAGCAATATTAAGTACAAGTGCAGTTAAGAAAAAATCCACAACTCTGCCCAAACCTGAGGGGTTTTTCAGAAAATTCTGGGAGAGCTGTCCGCGCAAAATATCGGGACGATTGCGTTTAAGCCACAACAGGCAACGAGGGTCAAAAGATTCTATACAATATTCGCCATTATAATTATCTAATACATCACAAACAGCCTTGCACAAAGCCGGTGCATTGTTGCCCGCCGCCTTCAGCTCTATTATCAAAGGAGAACGATTTTCAAACAAAGCCAGAACAGATTCAAAATCAGGGATAGTTTCTGTTGTACCTTCAAGAAAATAATTTGTTAATTCGTCATGTGTAAGGTCTTCTATTGCGCCTTTTGCCCCTGTGGTACGAGCGAGTAATGAATCATGAATAACAGCAAGCCTACCGTCTTTTAAAAGATGTACGTCCAATTCAGCACCGTAGCCTGCATCAGCAGCAGCCTTAAAAGCTTTGAGACTATTCTCAGGCAGACCTTTCTCTTTACAGTGAAGACCTCTGTGCGCATAGACAAATTTTGTTAATTTACGCATTTTGTCAGAAGTCTTTCTGCCCTTTACAGCAAATAAGTACAGTATAAAAAGCAAACACGACAATGTAATCATTTTGAATCACCATGCTTTACGAAACACATCGTCACAAAAGACAAAGCTACAAAAATTGCGGCATAAGGGAAGAGTGTATGGTAACTTATATTACTCAATAAATAACCGGCTACGATAGGAGTTATTGTTTGTGCGGCCATACTGAAAGTATAGTAATAACCTGTAAATTTACCTACATCAGCACTGGAGCACATTTCCACAACCATAGGCAAACTGTTTACATTTATGGAAGCCCAAGAAACACCTACCAATAAGAAAAGACCATACAGTCCCACATGAAAACCGTCAAATAATAAAGTATAAACGTATGCCGCACCAAAACAAGCCGCCAGCATTCCGGCACCAAAAAGAATTGTGACCTTACGTCCTAATTTGCTGGCAATAATTCCTACCGGAATATAACTCGCAATTGCACCGGCCATTGCAATTGTAAGACACAAACTTGCGTCGCCAATAGACATTTTCCAAACGGTAGTTGCATACGTTGTAAACCAAGTATTGATAGCATTATAGCCTACATACCATAAAGCTACGGACAAAAGCAGAAAAGCAAGACTTATTTTTACAGCTTTAGGCATTTTTGCCTTGGCTACGGAATTTTTGTCAGCAGCCGCCACTGTTTGAGTCAAATCCTGCTCCGGATGAGCTTTCTCATATTCCGCTTGCTTTGCACGGAGTTTGGGCTCATTTACAAATACCATCAAAATAATTAGTGCTAATATCATGATACCACTTACCACACCGAAAATAGGCTGGTAGTTTATATGTTCAAGTCCTTCTGTTTTACTTTTAGGGTACATGAAAAATGTTGCAAGGAGGTAAAGTATTCCTCCGGCTGCACCCATAAGGTTTATGATTGCATTACCTTTACTGCGCAAAGGTTTTGGAGTGACGTCAGGCATAAGAGCTACTGCCGGACTTCTGTATGTGCCCATTGAAATCAACAAAAAACCTAAAAGAACAATGAATCCGATGGCTTTTGCACTTGTCGGTGCTGCATAATAGCTGTTGTCTAAAACAGGAATAAATGTCATAAGGCAGACAGCAGCAATTGTTCCGAAAAGAATAAAAGGCTTTCTCTTACCTAATTTGCTGTTACAGCGGTCTGAAAGGCTGCCGAAAAAGGGCAACAAGAACAGAGCTAAAACATTATCTGCCGCCATAATGGCTCCTGATATGGTTTCATTCATTTTAAATGTGTTGGTAAGAATAAGAGGTGTCAGATTATCATACATCTGCCAAAAGGCGCTTATGGACAAAAAAGCGAATCCGATAAGTATTGTTTTCTTGTAGTCTAATTTCATATACTATACTCCGTTTTTTTCTTTATTATAATACCTCGGACAAAATATGTCTATTCAGAAATTTATAGTATCGGTTGCGGTTGACGTAGTTTTTTTTAATACGTATAATATTTCGGTAACAGAAATAACTTGACAGGCTTATAGGAGGGTGACGGAAATGCCGTTTGACGGAATAGTTCTCAGCGGAGCAGTATGGGAAATAAACGGTCTTCTTGAAGGAGGCAGAATTGAAAGGGTTTTTCAGACAGGACGATATGAAATAACGCTCTTATGTCATTCTCATGGAGAAAAATACAGACTTTTAATAAGTGCAAATCCCGAAAATCCAAGAATACACCTTACAAAAAGCAAAAAAGAAAATCCGTTGGTAGCACCGCCTTTTGCAATGGTTTTGAGAAAACATATACAAAGCGGCAAAATACTGTCTCTGACACAAGAAGGTTATGACAGAATAGTTACTCTCACAATAGAAACGCATAATGAAATGGGAGATATTGTAAATAAAAAGCTTATTGCGGAAATAATGGGCAAGTACAGCAATATAATTCTTACATCAGATAGTGGCATAATATATGATTCTGTAAAGAGAGTAGATGAGGATATGAGCTCTGTAAGAGAAGTTATGCCCGGTAGACATTATGTGTTTCCGCCACAGCAAGAAAAAATAAAACCGGAAGAATTCAAAGAACTCAGAACAGAAAGCATTGAAGAAAATGAATTGCCTGTAAGCAAGTTGATATTAAAAAGAATTTTCGGCTTTAGTCCCATGCTATGCAAAGCGATATGCCAAAATGCGGCTGTAGTTCAAAATAAAAAATTTAAAGATTTATCGGCAGAGGAAATTAAGGCTCTTAATAAAGTAATACTTTCCTGCTGCAACAACATAAGCAACAGAAATTTTAAACCTTGCATTATTGCTGACGGGAAAGATTTTCACTGTACGTATGTTGTGCTGAAAAGTGCAGAACAAAATAACGAGAATATAAAAAAATATAACACAGTGAATTTAATGCTGGATGATTTTTACACTAAAAAAGACAGTGATGACAGGCTAAAACAAAAACAAAGCAGCATAATGAAGCACGTGAATTCCGCCATAGAAAAATGCAGAAGAAAAATGCAAATTCACAGCAGTACAGCAGAAGAAACGGGTGATTATGAAAAGTATAAACAATTTGGCGAGATATTGACTGCAAATATGTATCAATATTCAGAATACGAAGAAAAGGTTAAGGCGATAAATTATTACGAAGAAAGTATGCCTGAAATAACAATAGATTTGGATAAAAGCAAAAGTGTGTCGCAAAACGCACAAAATTTCTTTAAAAAATATAGAAAAAACAAGACTGCTCACGAGAGTGCAGAAAAATACCTTGAAGAATGTCTTAAAGAACTGGAATATTTACAGAGCGTATCAGTGATGATAGAAAACAATACGGACGTTACAGAAATCGACGAAATTCGACGGGAACTTACAGACGAAGGATATATAAAACAGGAAAAAATGCGAAAGAATCCTAAAAAAAGGCAAGAAAGCAATCCTGTAAGTATGCCTCATGAGTACAGAACGAATGATGGCTACACAATTCTAATAGGAAAGAACAATTTACAAAATGAAAAACTTACTTGTAAGATGGCAAAGCCGGATGATGTATGGTTCCATTTAAAGAACGCTCCCGGTTCCCATGTTATATTGCGTACAGCAGAGCACTTGGGGCAAGTTACAGCACATTCCGTAGAGTGTGCGGCTTCTTTGGCTGCTTGGTACAGCAGTGCAAGAAACACGAATAAGACAGATGTAGATTATACCAGAGTGAAACATGTTAAGAAGCAACCGGGCGGAAGACCGGGAATGGTAAATTATGTGAATTATAAAACCATAACGATTCGTCCCAATGATGCCCCGGAGGGAAAGGTATAATTTATATGGAAAATATGGAGCAAACGGTTCAAACAGACAGACTTTTTTATACAGTGCAATCAAAAGACGAAGGGCGAGAGGTACAATATCTTCTAAAAGAGCGTCTTAGGATTGCATCGGGTATGATAAAAGTTCTTAAATACAACAGAGGTATACTGCTTGATAATGAGGTGGTAA
Organism: Clostridia bacterium; assembly: GCA_017522515.1. The sequence continues at coordinate 53,723 of JAFWZH010000133.1, read as the reverse complement.
GAGGGACTGCTTTGGTAAAAGAGGGACAAATAGTAACTGTGCTTCTTAATTGTCTTGAAAATGCTGCAGATATAAAACCGCCTGACATAACCCCTGAAGAAGGCTGCCTTGATATTTTGTATGAGGACGATGCTTTTATTGTGATAAATAAGCCGGCAAATACTGTTATTCACCCTACTTGCAGTCACCAAAGCTGTACTTTGCTTAATTATTTGATGTATTATTGGCAACAAAAAGGAATTTTTACAGATGCTCACTTGGTGGGGCGTCTTGATAAGGATACTACCGGCATAGTAATAATTGCCAGAAACGGGTACGTACAGGAAGCATTAAAAATACAAAGTCAGAACGGTATAATGAAAAAATATTATTTGGCGGCAGTATCGCCTGCGCCTAAAGTTTTAGCGGGAACAATCGATGCTCCTATTTCAAGAGATTACGACAGCATAATAAAACGCAAAATAGATCAGGGCGGAGCAAGGGCAGTTACTCATTATAAAACAGTGTGTGTGGATTGCGTAAAACAATTAAATATTCCGTGTGCGGTGGTTGAGTACTTATTGGAGACGGGCAGAACTCATCAGATAAGATTGCACAGCAGTTATTCGGGTTTTCCCATAATAGGAGACACTATGTATGATGGTTTGGTTTGTAATGCACCTCACCAATTATTGCATGCATATAAAATAGAAATAATTCATCCTGTGACAGGAAAGAAAATGATATTTAAGGTTGCACCTCCGTCTGAATGGGAACAAAGTGTTTGTTGCGATTTTTTTGACGAGAAGCTTTGATTTAAATAAGCAAAATAATAAAGTGCAGAACAGACAGAATGCAAAGTGCCCACATAACACCGTAAGCCATGTTATTGTCTAAAAATTTCATCAAAGGATTAAAATAATCTACAATTAACAAAACTATAAGTATTGCCGCTAAAATAAAAATTAAATGCGGCAGTATTTTTTTTATTATATTCAGAACTTTTTTATCCGTTTTCATATTTATTCTCCCGATTGTAAAATTTCACCAACATAAATAATATCGCTTACATCTCTTGTTCTTGCAGGATGGGAAAATATGTTATCGTTAAAAGTCATAACAGCACTGATTCCTCCGTCAAGATTATATGCAGCAGCGCAGCCCAGTTCTTCGTAAAGTTCTGCCAGTTCAGTAAGCGTCATGCCTGTTGAATAGCCGTCCTGTCTGCCGTCTACCAATACAAAAACATAATGTCCCGGTGCATAATATCCTATAGAAGCACGTGGGTGACTTTTTGTAATGTATTTATCAGCATTGAATCTTGTTTTTGCTTTGCCGCTTTCGTCAAGTAACCCCGGTCCAAAACTCCATACTTGATAAGCTCCGCTTGCGATAAGACTTTCCTTTGTATATTCTCCGGGGGAAAGAGTTTCCATTCGACCGTCGTAATAAAGTACGCATATATCGCTGCCTGTGTTGTCGAATTTATAAAGAATACCGTTCCTGAGCACAATTCCCGTGTCAGACAAACCATAGGAATCGCCGGAAATAGCGACCACAGCATTATTTTCTTTATCTTGGTTTAAAACACTTTGCGCATAATTTTGTCCGTAAGTTTGCTCTGCAAAAGCAGAACGTAAGCATTCTACATTCGCAACATATATATCTGCCACATGATATGTTATGATTGACTTTCCGGAACCGGTTTGTACGGTTTTCATATTAACAACAATATTATTACTTCTGTAAGAGGTCTCTGTTTGTATAACAGAAGGCGTCTGCATGACAGTCGGCTCCGGAGTTTTTACGTCGGTTGGCTGTATTGTCTGTGTGGCTGTTGGCGTCGTTGAGTCAGGCGTTTTTTCTGCGGCATACGGAATAGTCGCAGTAGCTTTTGGCGTTGTGATGAGTGTAGGAGTATGTACTTGCGGAGTGCTAATACCCGGCAACGAAAAAGCAGGAATACTTGAGGTTGGTTTTGGAATTGCAAGAGCATTCTCCGTATTTCCTTTTTGCGGAATAACATGGTGAAAAAGTGCAAATATGCACAACAAAACACCTGCGATTATTAAATCGCAAAAAACAGCAAGTAATTTGTGGAAAAGTATATTTTTTCTCATAACACAATCCTAAATAACATAAATTAATTCTAAAATGCCAATATCATGGTATGTATAATTTTATAACACATATAATGTTTTTTGTATGTCTAAAATGTAATTTTTATAATAAATTTTCATATTTTTTATTATCTGACAGACACAGACGACCTGCAAAAATTCATATATTGCTCATAGAAAAGTTTCTAAAGAGGTGGCATATGAATTTTTCGGGAAATAACAATCTCTTTCCAAAGCCCTTGACGGCAGAGGAAGAATCAAAATATACAGATAAATATTTTAACGGTACTGAAAGAGAAAAAGAATATGCGAGGAATGCTCTCATAGAGCATAATTTGCGTTTGGTTGCGCATGTGGCAAAAAAATATGCATCTGCAACACTGCCGGCGGAGGAGTTGATTTCCGTAGGCACAATAGGATTGATAAAGGCTGTTTCCACTTTTAAAGCGGAGAAGGGCAACAAGCTTGGTACATATGCAGTGAGATGTATAGAGAACGAAATGCTGATGTATATACGTTCCGGCAAAAAGTATGGTAATGAAGTTTCAATGAACGATCCTGTCGGCACAGATAAAGAGGGAAATGAGATTGTTATAATGGATTTGCTTTGTGATGACGATACGGAAATGATAGACGAAATTGACTCACATTTTCAAGCAACGAGACTGTATTCCGTTATGTCACGTGTTTTGACGGACAGGGAAAAGGAAATTCTTACATTGCGTTACGGATTAAATGAACCGGATTTTTCTTGTGCGGAGCTTACGCAAAAAGAAGTAGGAAAGCTTTTGAATTGCTCTCGTTCCTATATCTCAAGATTGGAAAAAAGAGCAATAGAAAAGTTAAGAGAAGCTTTAAAAAGCTGACATTAAATAATATTATTTTCTTGCAATTTGTTCAAATATTTATTATATTATCACTATGGTGTAATTTTATATCAGAGGCGATAAGTGTGAAAAATAATATTAAATCTATATTAAAAAAAAGCATATCGGTGTTTTGCATAGTTCTTTTAAGCGTTTCGCTTTTTTCGTCCTGTAAGGATGATGCGGTAAAAAATAATCCGAATGATGGAGTACCTGCGGATTTTAAAACATTCGAATCAATAGAAGATACAGACTATTCTATCACGTTTTATTGTGGTCCTGATGCAGATCACTTTGCAAAAGACGATATAACACTTATGAAGGAGGCGGGCTTTGATACTATTCCCATACAGCGTTTTCCGTCTGATTACGTTAAAATCAGAAATGTAGTAAAACTTCTCGATGCTGAGGGGCTGAAAGCTGCTGTTTGTGACGATAGAATTACCGGTTTATACGAGGTTAAAGAAGAACCGACACAGGAGACAATTGATGCAAAAGTTCAAGAAGTTCTTGACTATTATGTTGAGTGTAAAAACATTACAGAATGGATTGTTTGCGATGAGCCTTCTGCATATAAGTTTGATAGAATTGCAAAAATTGCAGATGCCATCCATCGTCTTTCACCGGAGGACAAGATTTTTGTAAATCTTTTGCCGAGCTATGCCAAGCCGGCAATGTTAGGCACAGATACATATGAAGAATACGTTGAATCTTTCTGTGAGAAAGTTAATCCCGATTATATATGTTTTGATTATTACGACCTTTTAGGTGAAGATTATACAGAGAGTCACAGAGGCGGTTTTACTGCAAATCTTGTGACGGTAACAGAAATTGCAAAAAAATACAATAAAGAGGCAAGAGTTATTGTTCTTCTTACAAAACATGGAGATTATGCCAATGTAACAGATGCGGAAATCCGTTGGCAGTCAAATCTTTCAATTCTCTTCGGATTGAAATCCTTATCGTTCTTTTCATACGCTATACCGGGAGATGCTTCCATTGCTTGGGAAAACGCAATGGTTGATGGTGAAGGAAGGCCGACAGAGCATTATGTTTCGGTACAAAATGCAAATGATACAACGCGTGCATACGGAGATGCTTTGTACAATACATCCGTAGACAAAGTTTTTTCTATTGATAATACGTATACATCAGAGTTTATTAACGGTGTAGAAAAATATACTTCTCACGGAGCTTTGGGCGAAGTAAAAGAAGGTATTGATATGCTGGTCAGCTTTTATAATGATGGTTCCTTTATGATTATGAATGGTAATTCGGATGGCGGTAATCCGAGAAAACTTATCACTAAGGACCTTACCGAGAATTTGCAATGGTTGAACCCTTATACTCGCAGATGGGAAACTTTCCATTCCTGCTTCTTTATTGAGCAAAACAGTGATGGTACATACGAAATAGTACTTGCTGAAGGTAATGCAGTTTTGCTGAGAGTGGGCAAATAATAATTCCACACGCCATTTTGCCTTTATAGTAAAAAAGTGTAAGAAAAAGCTCTGAGAATCACATTGACGTGAATCCCAGAGCTCTTTAATTTTTATATTTATGAATCAAAGACCTTTTTTGTTCTCGTTAATCTCAGAATAAGTTCTTGCAAGAACATCAGCAACGTTGCTGAGCTTTTCATCTAAGTACTTCTTTGTGGCAATTTTAATCTCAGTAGCGCGTTGCTCTGCCTTCATAACTATTTGCTGAGCCTCTTGGTTAGCAAGTCGAGTTATTTCGTGAGCGGCAACCAATTCGCTTTGTTTTTGAAGAGCTTCTTTTACAATAGCGTCTGCCTCTGTGTTAGCATCGTCTCTTATTGCTGCAGCATCTTCATGTGCGCGTGCGATAGTCTTGTCAGCTTCTTTGTCAGCATTTTCAATGATTTCATCAGCTTGAACATTAGCTGCATCAAGTACATCGCGACTGTCATTGTAAAAATCATTAGCGTGCATCAATTCCCTGGGAAGAATATCTCTTAATTGTTCGATAACAGTAAGAAGATCGTTCTTCTCAACGGAAACACGACCGCCGATTAAGGATTTTTTGCCGTTTTCTATCATACTTTCCAATTCGTCTAATAATTCAATAGTGTGAAGCTCCATATTGTAAATCTCCTTCGCATTTAATATGTCCTATTTATTTTAATACATTTTTTTCATTATGTCATCAATTATTTTATCAGGTACAAGACCTTTTATGTTACCTCCGTTGCGAGCCAGCTCTTTTACAATGCTGGAACTCAGGAAAGAGTTTTGGATATCAGCCATAAGGAACACTGTTTCTATTTCATGGTCGATATGCTTGTTAAGAGCAGCCATTTGAAGTTCGTATTCATAGTCCGAAACAGCACGCAAGCCTTTGATAATAGCAACAGCATCATTTTCTCTCACAAAATCAACAAGAAGACCATTAAACATTTTTACCTCGACATTTTTATATTCAAGAGTACACTTGCGTATAAGTTCTACACGCTCCTCTTTTGTAAAAATCGGACTCTTTGCACTGTTTGTAAGAACACCCACTATGAGATGGTCAAAAAGCTTTGAAGCTCTGTGAATTATATCAAGATGACCATTTGTAAGAGGGTCGAAACTTCCCGGATAAACAGCGATTTTTTTATTTGAATTTAACAAATCAATCAACCTCATTTCTGAATAACGACACTGCAACAGTACCATACTTCTTAGACTTTATGTGATAAAAGGCACCAATTTGTTCAGGCAATGAATCTTCAATGCTATGTTCACACAAAATTGTACAGTATTCAGAAAAAATACCGTTTTTGCTTATTGACGTAATAGCTTCCTCGTAAAAACCGCTACTGTATGGAGGATCGAGAAGAATCAAATCAAATTTAACGCCTTTGTTTCTGAAAGAGGCAATTGTTTCTGAGTAATCAGAGCAAGAAATTTGTGCAAGATGGTCTAATTTTGTATGAACGAGATTTTTGCGGATAATATCGCAACACGATTTATTCTTGTCGTTGAAGAAACATCTTTTTGCGCCTCTGCTGAGAGCCTCTATTCCCAACGCTCCGCTGCCGGCAAACAAATCCAATACTGTTGCACCGTAAATATCGTCGCTCAACATACTGAAAACAGCTTCTTTTACTCTGTCAAGTGTGGGCTTTGTGTTTTCTGAATCTAATGTCTGTATTTTTAGCCCACCGGCGGTGCCGGAGATGACTCTAACCATTTAATACACCTCTTCTCAAAACAGTATAAAACTACCTAAAAAATTTGTCAACGACCAAGCAATCAATTATAATGTAGCCGAGGTGATACCATGTCTGTTTCTGTTACATTTTTAAAAGGAGTAAAAACAATACGAGCTGCGCAACTGGCAAAGTTGGGAGTGTATACAGTAGAAGACCTTTACGAGTTTTATCCTAAAAGTTACGAGGACCGTAGCGTTGTGCGCAAAATTTGTCAGTTGGAAGCAGAACAGAGTGTTACTGTGAGAGGATATGTTAAGTCTGTAAATGTACACAGAGTTAACAACAGAGTTTCAGTAACTAATGTAAGAATATATGATGAAACAGGCAGTATGCGAATTTCCGTATTTAACGGACAATATGTAAAAACGCAGTTTAAAGTAGGCGGATTGTATGCCTTCTACGGTAAGGTTGCACGCGATAATTACGGTATAAGCATGACAAATCCGGTTACGACGGAATACTCCAATGCTTGGGACAGCAGTTTTTTTACAATGCAGCCGGTGTACCCTTTGACAAAAGGACTCACACAAAACATTTTACGGAAAATGGTATCTGAGGCCTTAAAAATCGCACCGCCCTCTTATGAAACATTACCTAAGCCGGTTTTGGAAAAATACAATCTGCCTCGAAGGGATGTGGCTCTGAAAAATCTGCATTTTCCCGAAAATGCAGAGGCCGCAAAAGAAAGTGTTCGCCGGTTTAAGTTTGAAGAGCTTTTTACAATGCAGCTTATGCTCCTGATGCTTAAAGATGCAGAAGAAAAAATACAAAATGGTATTTCATTTAAAAACGCTGAAGCAGAAAACAAAATTTCTGAGTTTATTTCTGTTTTGCCATTTGAGCTTACAGAAGGGCAAAAGAAAGTTTGGAGAGAGATTTCTGCCAACATGGATGATTGCAGAACAATGAACAGGCTTGTAATAGGCGATGTGGGCTCGGGAAAAACTGTTTTGGCAGTACTTGCTATGCTTAAGGCTATAATAGCAGGCTATCAGGCTGTTTTTATGGCACCTACGGAAATTTTGGCAGAACAGCACTACAATGCTGTGAGCAAAATGTTATCACCGTTCAATATAAAAGTGTGGCTTGTAACAGGGGCACTAAATGCAAAAGAAAAAAGAGAAACATTGTCAGCAATAGAAAGTGGGGAAGCAAAGTGTATAATAGGAACACATGCGCTTATTCAACCGACTGTCAAATACGGCAAGTTGGGGTTGGCGGTAACAGATGAACAACATCGTTTTGGAGTTCGCCAAAGGGCAATGCTATCAGAACAGGAAAATACACCTGATGTGCTTGTTATGACTGCTACACCGATTCCCAGAACTTTAGCATTGATTTTATATGGAGATATGGACATTTCTGCTTTGAAAACATTACCGCGAGGCAGACTGCCCATAAAGACTTATGCCTTAGATTATTCTATGTATAAAAGGATCTGTAATTGGATCCTAAGATTGGTGGGAGAGGGCAGGCAAATTTATATGGTCTACCCGATTATAGAAGAAAATGAGGAGCTTTCGCTCTATTCTGCAACAGAAAGATTTAACGAGTTGTCTGCCGGAATATTTAAGGATGTACGTTGCGGCTTGCTTCACGGCAAAATGACATCGACACAAAAAGAAAGTGCCATGAGAGATTTTAAAGACGGCAAAACGCAAATTCTTTTTGCAACCACAGTAGTGGAGGTTGGCGTTGATGTTCCGAATGCAGTATTAATGGTTGTGGAAAATGCGGAACGTTTTGGATTGGCACAGCTTCATCAATTGCGTGGCAGGGTAGGAAGGGGAAACCTTCAATCATACTGCGTTTTGTTTTCTGAGAAAATAACAGAAAGAATGAAAATTATGGAAGAAACAACAGATGGCTTTGAGCTTTCTGAGCAGGATTTGGTATTAAGAGGCCCCGGAGACTTTTTTGGAGTAGAGCAGCACGGATTACCTCCTTTTAAAATAGCAAATCTTTACAGAGATTCGGAAATACTGCAAATCGCATCAAAGGCGGCAAAGGAAGTATTGGCAAACAGAGAACTTTTTGAGGATTTTTTGCAGTATGTCAGAAAAAAATATCCGGAGAGAGTACAGCTATGAAATATTGCACCTTGAAATTTTGTGTAGTATAATCAAAGAATAAATACAAAGGAGGAAAACAAAGTGAGCGATGGTAAACGAAAGATAAATAATAACAATAGAACAAATAAAAAGAAAGGGCCTGTGACGGTAAAGGATGACAATAAGGGCAAAGAGATTGCGGCCGTTATTCTTTGCGGGATAGGTTTATTTATGCTTTTCTCGTTTTTTGACAAAACGGGACCGATAGGCAGATTTTTAACCACAATATTCTTTGGATTGTTCGGTCGTGCTGTTGCGGTTGTAGTAATGCTTGGCCTTTTTGTTATTGCGTGGAAGCTTATAAGAAGGGGAAAAGGTCCTGCACTTGACGCGAAAAACATGACTCTTTTTATATGTTTTGTATTGTTTCTTTCGGCTCTTTTGCATACACTCGGAAGCAATTATGCAAAAGAATATGCGAATCTTGGTTTCATTGATACGATAAGTACATTGTGGACTTCGAAGCTTGGCGGTATTATAGGCGGCGGCATAAGTTGTCTGCTGCAAAAGTATTTCGAAAAAGCCGGTGCCCTTGTAATTTTAATCCCGGCACTGATAATTGTTGCTATTTTGCTATTCTCCCTTTCTATTATGAAAATTGCGGAAAAATCTGCAACCGGTGCTAAAACAGTAAGCAGTTGGTTTAAGACTGTTAAAAAAAGATTTGAAGAAACAGAAAGAACAAAAAAAGCCACAGAGCATAATGAAATTAAATCTCACAAGACGAGAGTAGTCGATGGTGAAAATATTCCGAAGAACGATACAGAGGAAGTTATGGATACGAGTCTTTCCGGAATGGATGAAGTTTACGGTATGGACTTTGAATTTGAAACATCAGCAAACAAGAAAAAACGCAAAACAAAAGAAGAAAAAGACGATATTCACAGAGAAGATGATCCTGAGATAATAAAAACAGTATTACCGGGGATGGACGAAATGGTGGAGACTGTTTCGCCTGAACAATTGCAGGGAGAAATTAAATTCACCACGAGTAAATTTGATACTATTTATGATGCACCGCCGTTTTCGTTGTTAAATGCCAATGATGAGCCTGAAGATCTTCACGAAGAACATAAAAAACAGGCTGCAAGAATTGCAAGAAAATTGGAAGATGTAATGAAAAGTTTCGGTATTGAAGCAAAGGTTATTCATATTTCCAGAGGTGCTGCCGTAACTCAATACGAATTGCAACCTCATTCCGGAGTAAAAGTAAGTCGCATTAAAAATCTTTCGGAGGATATTGCTCTTAATTTGGCGGCACCGGGAATAAGAATAGAGGCCCCTATACCGGGCAAGGCAGCGATAGGAATTGAAATACCAAACGAATCTGTACAGACTGTATATTTGAGGGATTTGATAGAGACAGATATTTTCCTTAATCACAAATCAAGCCTTGCATTTTGCTTGGGAGAACAGATTTCAGGTAAACCGATAATCGCAGATATTGCAAAAATGCCGCATCTTTTAATTGCGGGTTCTACAGGTTCAGGTAAAAGTGTTTGTGTAAACTGCATGATTATGAGCATTCTTTATAAAGCTTCTCCCGATGATGTAAGAATGATTATGATTGACCCTAAAGTTGTTGAGTTGGGAGTTTATAACGGTGCTCCGCATTTGCTTATTCCTGTGGTTACAGAGCCTAAAAAGGCTGCGGCTGCTCTTGCTTGGGCAGTTCAGGAAATGGAAAACAGGTATAAACAATTTGCTAAATTTGGTTTAAGAGACATTAATTCCTATAACAGTTATGCATACGATAAGGGTATGGAAAAAATGCCGAGGATACTGATAATTATTGATGAGCTTGCTGATTTGATGTTGGTTGCAAAAGATTCAGTAGAGGATTCTATTAACCGTATTGCGGCAAAGGCTCGCGCAGCAGGACTTCATCTTGTAGTGGCAACACAAAGACCTTCTGTTGATGTGGTGACCGGTTTGATAAAGGCGAACATTCCGTCCAGAATCGCTTTTAAAGTTGCGTCTCAGGTGGATTCGCGAACTATACTTGATTTTGCAGGTGCAGAAAAATTGAGAGGACAGGGAGATATGTTGTATCATCCTGTTGGTGCCTTGCATTCCACTCGTGCACAAGGTGGGTTCGTTTCTGATGAAGAAATAGAAAATGTTGTCAGATATTTGCAGGCTACGTATGGAGATGCCAAATATGATAAAAAAATAAGCGAAGAGGTAGAAAAAGCTAAGATTCCGGAAAAGGGCAAGAAAGGCAATCCGGGTGCTGCATCTTCCGGGGCAGACAGCGATGTTGATGATCTTTTTTATGACGCTTTACAGATTGCAATCGACGTTAAACAGATATCAGCATCCTTCCTTCAGAGGAAGTTGGGACTAGGTTATAACCGTGCTTCCAGAATCATTGATCAAATGGAAGAAAAAGGCTATATAAGTGCTCGTGACGGCAATAATCCAAGGCATGTTTTGATTGATGAAATGCCTGATGATGAGGCATAAAAAAACTTGACACATAAAGTGCAATTGTTGTAGAATAAGGTATATATTGAAAGTATACGCATTTTTGTCATATATAAGTGTTATATAAATAAATGTCGTACTTTGAAAATTAAATCTATAGGAAGGGGAATTGTTCATTATGGATAATAATATTGAACTATTTTTACTTGTAGTAATCCCCTTAATTTTGATAGCAGCAGGCGGTTGTGCTCTTTGCTGGCATTTAGCAGGCAAAAAATCATATCTTAAAGGTTATGAGGCTCGCAAAGAAGAAGCAGAGGCAGTATTTGGAAGTGCGGAAGCAGAAGGTAAACGTATCGTTAGTGAAGCCGTTAAGGATGGCGAGAGAAAAAAGCGTGAATGTTTACTCCAAGCTAAAGAAGAAATACACAAAAGCAGAATTGAGCTGGAACGGGAAATTAAGGAAAGGCGCAATGAAATTCAGCGCAATGAAAGAAGATTAATACAAAAGGAAGACACTCTTGATAAAAAGCAAGAAATGCTTGAACAAAAAGAAGAGCAGATTGCTGTCAGAATGACAGAGGTTGCCAAGAGTGAAGAAGCAGTTAAAGAGGCTTACGAGAAGCAGACTGCCGAGCTTGAAAGAGTTGCAGGCATGTCAAAAGAAGAAGCAAAGACATTACTCCTTGCGAATGTAGAGAGTGAGCTTCAAAGAGAAACAGTAGTTCTTATTAAAGACTACGAGGCTAAGTTAAAAGACGAAGCCAGAGATAAAGCAAGAGAAATTATTGCAGGTGCTATTCAAAAGTGTGCTGCAGATTACGTTTCAGAAGCTACGATTTCTGTTGTTGCATTGCCTAACGATGATATGAAGGGCAGAATAATAGGTCGTGAGGGAAGAAACATCCGAACATTGGAAACATTAACAGGCATAGATTTGATTATAGACGATACTCCGGAGTCTGTTGTTTTATCAGGTTATGATCCGGTAAGACGTGAAGTTGCACGTATTGCATTGGAAAAGCTGATAATTGACGGTAGAATTCATCCGGCGCGTATCGAAGAAATGGTTGAGAAGGCTAAAAAAGAGGTCGAGCACGTTATTAAACAGGAAGGCGAAAACGCTACCTACGAGACAGGTGTTTACGGTTTACATCCTGAGATTGTTAAGTTGCTGGGCCGCTTGAAATACAGAACAAGTTATGGACAGAGTGTTCTTATTCACTCCATTGAGGTGTCCAGAATTGCCGGAATTATGGCAGCGGAACTTGGTGTTGATGTGGCACTTGCCAAACGTGCGGGATTGGTACACGATATAGGTAAGGCTGTTGACTTTGAGATGGAAGGTTCACATATTGAGATAGGAGCTGATATCGCAAGAAAGTACAAAGAGTCACCTGTAGTTATCAATTCAATTATGGCACATCATGGAGATGTTGAGCCTGAGTCTATAATTGCGGTACTGGTACAGGCAGCAGATACTATTTCTGCAGCAAGACCGGGTGCAAGACGTGAGACACTTGAATCTTACATCAAGAGACTTGAAAAGTTAGAAGGAATTGCTAATTCTTTCGAGGGTGTAGAGAAAACATATGCCATCCAAGCAGGTCGTGAAGTTCGCATTATGGTTAAGCCGGAGGCGATTTCGGATGATGAAATGGTGCTCAAATCACGCGAAATTGTTAAAAAGATTGAGGACGAGATGGAATATCCCGGACAGATTAAGGTAACAATGATACGTGAAACAAGAGCAGTGGATTATGCAAAATAATTATTAAACAAGATGACTCCGTGAAGATATCTTCTCGGAGTCTTTTTATATGTATATGGTTCTGATAGAAAATCAGGAGGTTTTTTATGTCTAAGGTAAATATATTATTTGTAGGAGATGTATTTGGCAGAACGGGACGGGAAGCTTTGAGTGAGTTGCTGCCTGAATTGTTGACAGAATACGATATTGATTATTGTATCGTCAATGGTGAAAATGCAGCACATGGCAGAGGTCTTTCAATGCAGTGTGCAGATGAGATTTTTATGGCGGGTGCAGACTGTATTACAATGGGAAATCATACATGGGACAATAATGATATTTATCAATATATTGACGATTATTCTGTAATACGTCCCGTTAACTTTGCAGAAGGTTTGCCGGGAAGAGGCTATCTTGTATTAGAAGACGGTCCATGCCCTGTAGGTGTACTCAGTATACAAGGCAGGGTATACATGGAGCCTTGCGACAATCCTTTTGAATCAGCCTATAAAGCGGTTTCTGAATTGCGTAGCAGTGCTTCTGTCATTATTGTTGATTTTCACGCAGAGGCAACAGCAGAAAAGGCTGCCATGGCGTATTATTTGGATGGGCTTGTTACAGCAGTTTTGGGAACTCATACACACGTGCAAACAGCAGATGAGCAAATACTTCAGGGTGGAACGGCATTTATTTCAGACGTAGGAATGACAGGACCGCACAACGGAGTAATAGGAATGGACAGAAATGCTGTTTTAAATAAGTTTGTACGATGTGTACCGCAAAAGTTCAAACCTTCTGAAGGAGCAGGTAAGTTGCATGCAGTTTTCATACAAGCTGACACAGAAACGGGCAGGGCTGAATTAATTAAAAGAATAAGCATTGAAGTGTAATTTCGGGAAATAAAACGGGTTTTCTGTAATTGACAAAAAATTTTTTCTAAAAAGAAAAGTCGCATACATAGCGTAAAAAGGCAACTACCAATACTTGCCAATGTGGGAAATAATAGATTTTTGAATAATTTAAAGCTACAATAGTCACTGTAAACAATGCATTTTTACAGTGACTATTACATTTTTTTAGGAGGACTTTTCTATGGACATATTAAAAGTATCATCAAAATCAAACCCATCTTCTGTGGCATCGGCACTTGCATCTGTTGTTAAAGAAGAAGGCGGAGCCGAACTTCAGGCTATCGGAGCAGGAGCAGTAAATCAAACAATGAAGGCAATAGCGATTGCAAGAGGATATTTGGCGATTTCAGGCAAGGATATAGTATGTATACCTGCTTTTTCAGATGTGTACATTAATGGTATGGAGCGTACCGCACTTCGGTTTGTTGTAGAAAGCACGGATTTAGGTTATGCTATCTGACAAATGCAGAAATAATTTATGAGTATTTGCAGAATATATTTGTTTTGCTTTTTGCAAAATGAAGATATTCTGCAATTTTTGTTAATTTGCTTGTAAAACATAAAAAAATCAATTAGAATTAGTAATGTACAAATTAATACAAGTTTAAGGAGCTTATTTTGAAAATAAGAAATCGTATTATTTCGCTGATGTTTTGTTTTATATTTGCATTCTGTTTATTAGCACAAACAGGGTGTAATTCGAATGCGGAGAAAAAAATAGAAGTAATTCGATTTTGGCATACTTTTACGGGAAAGCAAAAAAGTATTTTTGATATGCTTGTTGATACTTATAATGCCACAGAGGGTAAAAAGCGAAATGTTATTATTTCTCCAGAGTATAAGGCAGAGGATTTTGTACGGAAGTATTTTAACGAATCATTTGGTCTGACAGAAGGAAATCAAGACTATCCTAATATGGCGGTTATTTCAAATGAATTAGCATATAAAGCCAAGAGCTTAAATTTACTTGTATGTGCAGAAAAATATCTTACAAAACAAGAACTTTCCGGATATTTTGATGGTTTTGTGCAAGAAGGCAGAATTGCCGGCACAGATGAAACTTTCATTTTCCCCTTGTCAAAGAACTCTGCTGTAACAATAATCAACGACTCCATGTGGAGAAAGTTTTATAATGCAAATAATGTAGAGTTAAATCAATGGAAGACATGGAACGGCATTTTATCTTTGGCAGAGCGGTATTATGAGTGGTCAAACGGTAAAGCTCTTATTGCCATAGAATCATTAGAAGATTTTATTTTTGCATATTCAGCACAGTGTTTGCCTGTGATGATTCAAACGGGAAATAAAGAAATAAAAATAAATACAAATAAGGAAACACTTCGTGCAATATGGGATTTTTATTATAAAGGTGTGGTTAACGGATATATACTGCAAACTGATAATGTGGTAGAAGCTTTGAAAAACGGAGAAGTTGCGGCGTATATAGGAAATCCTCACGATATGTCATATTTCCCGGACACATATATTAATCTTGACGGAGAAGAAAGCTCGTTGCTTATATCAGCCTCTTCTTATCCGGTAGTCAGCGAATCGAGAAAAGTTGCACCACATGGGGGAACGGGCGTTTGTGTATTTGATTCCGGAGAGAAAATAAATAAAGAAAGTTATGCTTTTCTTCATTGGTTTTGCACAAGTGAAAATGCAATTCATTTTAGTACAGCAAATAATGAAATTTCTTCATATCGACCACTATATAAGAAAAATTCTACCACAGACTATTTTAAACAACTGTCAGTACTTGATTATGAGAAATATTACATGATGTCACAATCAGTTCGTCAAGTAATGGAGGGTACAACGTATGCACCTACGGGATTTGTGGGATATGAATCTTTTTGTGATGATTTGATTTCTTCCTTGTCTTTAACATCAGAAAACGGTCTTGAAGAAATAGATAAATTGGGTATAAACGGATTCTCAAGAGAAGAGGCAATAGAAAAAGTTTGTGACAACACTAAATTTGAAGAATGGTATTTTCGTGTTATAGAAATAGCAAACCAATATTAAACAGTTGCAATTTATTTAAAAACATATTAGAATGTATGAGTTCATTAACGCAAAAATGTAGTGATTTGTAGGATAACAGTTTGGAGGACGGTAATATGGTAGAAAAAATTGCACTTTTGGCGGTATTTTTTATAGCCACTTTGGCTCTTGGTATAGTGTATAAGAAAAAAATACATAGTATGGATGATTTTGTGTTGGGTGGACGTAGTGTAGGTCCATGGCTTACAGCGTTTTCTTATGGCACTTCTTATTTTTCGGCAGTAGTATTTATAGGTTATTCGGGACAGTTTGGTTGGAGTTTTGGTATTTCTGCTTTTTGGATTGGTATTGCAAATGCTCTTTTAGGTAGCTTGGCTGCATGGGTTGTTTTAGGAAAAAGAACAAGAACAATGACAAAGCATTTGGGTGCTGCCACAATGCCGGATTTTTTTTCAAAGAGATATAACAGTAAAGCGTTAAAATTAGTATCAGCTTTAATAATATTTATTTTTCTTGTTCCTTATTCAGCATCGGTTTATAAAGGCCTGTCGGGAATTTTTTCCATGGCTTTCGGTATCGACTTCAAGTATTGTATTATAGGTATGGCTGTGCTTACTTGCGTATATGTTGTACTCGGAGGATACATGGCAGCGGCAGCAAATAATTTTGTACAAGGTATGATTATGCTGGGAGGAATAGTAGCTGTTGTTATTGCGGTATTAAATGGCAAGGGTGGCTTTACAGAGGCTGTAACAGCACTTTCGCAAGTAGAGGTTGCTGAAGGGACAATAGGAGAAGGAATGAAGGGCGCCTATACTTCGATTTTTGGACCGGACCCATTAAGTCTTTTAGGCGTAATGATACTTACAAGCTTAGGCACATGGGGGCTTCCTCAAATGATACATAAGTTTTATACAATCGATAGTGAAAAATCTATCACCAAGGGAGCTATTATTTCCACAATATTTGCTTTTGTTGTAGCAGGTGGCTCTTACTTTATAGGAGGTTTTGGTAGACTTTACGTACAATCAGGTGAAGGAGGTATGCCTTCTGTCGCTTATGACGAAATAATGCCCAATATGCTCGAAGGAGTTCTGCCGGATATACTTATGGGACTCGTTGTTGTACTTGTGCTTTCTGCATCAATGTCAACGCTTTCTTCACTTGTTATATCTTCGGCTTCTACTCTTACGGTAGACTTTTTCAAGGGCTTTATAAAAAAAGACATGAAAGATAACCAGCAAATGATTTTCACAAGAATTTTCTGCGTAATATTCATGGTAATATCCGTTGTTTTGGCACTTTTCCCCGGAACACTTATCACTAATTTAATGGCAATATCTTGGGGAGCACTTTCGGGAGCTTTTCTTGCACCATTTATGTATGGACTTTATTCAAAAAAGATTACAAACGCATCCGTGTGGGTGAGCTTTATTGCCGGTATAGGTTTTATAGTACTTAATATGTTCATTAAATTCATGTCGGGAACAAGTGCAGGGGCTGTTTCAATGCTTATTACTTTAGTACTTGTGCCGGTGGTAAGTTTAATAACAAAAAAACCGGAGCAAGAACATGTGGATAAGTGTTTTTCTTGCTATAACAATGTTGACTAAGAAAGAATATGATATATAATTTAATTTTAGGGTTGTTAGAAAAGGAGTTGTAATAAAATGATTTGGAATCCCGGCAAGGAGTGTCTTTCCAGAAAAGAATACGATGAAATAAAATTAGAAAGATTAAAATGGACTGTAAAAAGAGCGTATGAGAATGTGAAGTTTTACAGAGATCGTTTTGACAAAATTGGATTAAAACCGGAACACATCCAAACACTTAAGGATATAGAAAAAATCCCGTATACATCAAAGTTGGATTTAAGAGAAAATTATCCATTTAAGTTATTTGCTGAGCCTATGAGCAAAATCGTGAGGCTGCATGCCAGCTCCGGTACTACAGGAAAACCTGTTGTATTCGGCTACACAAAAAACGATATGGACGTGTGGAAAGAAAATATCTCAAGAATCGCAGCCATGGCCGGAGTTACCAATGACGATATCGCTCAAATAGTTTTTGGCTTCGGAATGTTTACAGGCGGCTTCGGTTTGTACCAAGGTTTGGAAAATATGGGAGTAACAGTTGTACCGGCATCTTCAGGAAATTCAGAAAGACAGCTTATGTTTATAGAGGATTTCGGCGTAACCGTACTCGTAGGTACTCCGTCGTACGTACTTCATCTTGGTGAGCTTGTTCACGAAAGAAATTTACAGCATAAAGTGAGAGTAGGCCTTTTTGGCGGAGAAGGACATACAGCAGAGATGCGCCGGCAGATAGAAAGATTGTGGGGCATTGAATGTACTGAGAATTATGGCTTGACAGAGGTGCAAGGCCCCGGTGTTTCGGGAGAATGTCTTGAGCATGATGGTATGCATATTAATGAGGATAGTTTCCTTTTTGAAATAATTGACAGCGATACACTTGAAGTTAAAAATCCGGAAGAAGAGGGAGAGCTTGTACTTACAACTCTTACAAAAGAGGGTGTACCTGTTTTAAGATACAGAACGAAGGATATTACTTCAATTAATTTCGCTCCGTGCAAATGCGGCAGAACTTCAGCCAGAATGGCAAAGGTTAAAGGACGTTCCGACGATATGCTTATCATAAAGGGAGTAAACGTATTCCCCAGCCAGATAGAAAGCTTGCTCTTAGGCATGCCCCATATCGGCCCGCATTATGAGCTGATTGTTACAAAAAAGGGTTATATGGATCAGCTTGAAGTAAAAGTAGAGCTTGCAGATGCAGCGCTTTTGGAGAAATACGCAGAATTGGAAGCTCTAACTAATAAAATAAGAGAGAAAGTAAGATCAAATCTCTTAATTGATGCAAAGATAACATTGGCAGAGCCTAAGACTTTAGAGCGTTATGTTAATGGTAAAGCTAAAAGAGTACATGATTTAAGAAATCAATAATATAGATACATAGAAATTTCGGAGGTAATACGATGAAGAAATTGCTTTTAGGTAATGAAGCAGTTGCCAGAGGTGCTTGGGAAGCCGGAGTAAATGTGGTTTCCTCATACCCTGGAACACCAAGTACAGAAATTACAGAAAATATGGCAAAATATGACGAGGTGTTCTGCGAATGGGCACCTAACGAGAAAGTTGCGACAGAAGTAGCTATAGGTGCAGCAGTTGCGGGAGCGCGTGCTATGTGTTGCATGAAACACGTAGGACTTAATGTGGCTGCAGATCCATTGTTTACAGTGGCATATACCGGTGTAAACGGAGGTCTTGTAATAGTTGTTGCAGATGACCCCGGAATGCATAGCTCGCAGAATGAGCAGGATTCAAGATATTATGCATTATCAGCACACGTTCCGATGTTAGAACCTTCTGATGCACAAGAATGTAAAGATTTTACAAAAAAGGCATTTGAAATAAGCGAAAAATACGATACACCGGTGATATTGAGACTTACAACGCGTATTGCTCACGCAAGAAGTTTAGCCGAACTTTCAGAAAGAATTCCACAGGAGAAAAAGCCTTATAAGAAGGATACAATGAAGTATGTAATGATGCCCGGTATGGCAAAAAAACGTCACGTTTTTGTTGACGCACGTACAGCTTCCTTAAGAGAATTTTCTGAGGACTTGAATAGCGGAATTAACACAGTTGAATACAACAGCAAGAAACTTGGTATTATCACATCCGGTATCAGCTACCAGTATACAAAAGAAGTTTTCCCGGAGGCTTCTGTTCTTAAAATAGGTATGGTTTATCCGTTGCCTGACAAATTAATTCGCGAATTTGCTGAAAACGTAGAGGAACTCCTTGTTATAGAAGAGCTTGAGCCATTTATCGAAAATCACATATTGCAAATGGGAATTAATGTAGAAGGCAAGAAATATTTCCCAAATCAGGGCGAGCTGAATACGACAATTATACGTAAGGCATACAAAGGCGAAAAGCTCGACTGTGCAGTAGCTGCAGAAAATGTAGAAGCACCTGCCAGACCGCCGGTATTATGTCCCGGATGTCCTCACAGAGGTGTATTTTACGTGCTTTCAAATATGAAAGTAAGAGTTTCCGGCGATATAGGATGTTATACTTTAGGTGCAATGAAGCCTTATGAGGCAGTTGATACATGCGTATGTATGGGTGCTTCTGTCAGTATGGCTCACGGTATGGACAAAGCTGATGCTCAGTTTGGTGAAAAAATGCCTACTGTTGCTGTTATAGGCGACTCAACATTTATGCACTCGGGAATCACAGGACTTATTGATATAGTTTATAACAAAGGTACTTCTACAGTTATTATTCTTGATAATTCAATTACAGGTATGACGGGACACCAACAGAATCCTACAACGGGACATACAATAAAAATGGAGGAAGCTCCTGCTGTAAACCTTGTTAAACTTGCTGAGGCCGTTGGTGTTAAGAGAGTAAGAGTTGAAGATCCTTTTGATATGAAAAAATTCAGAGCAGCAGTTAAAGAGGAATTAGAAGCTAATGAGCCCTCTGTAATTATTGCCCAAAGGCCATGCGCTCTTCTTAAGAACGTAAAATACGGCGCGCCTGTAAAGATTGACACAGAAAAGTGTAGAAAGTGCGGCGCTTGCATGAAACTTGGTTGCCCTGCAATTTATTGCGAAGACGGAGTATATAAGATAGATGAGTCAATATGCCTCGGCTGTAAACTTTGCGAGCAAATGTGCGCATTCGGTGCTATTGGCAAAGAAGAATAAGGAGGAGTAAGCATGAAAAATCTTGACTGTTTAAATGTTTTAATAGTAGGTGTAGGTGGACAAGGAACATTGCTTGCTTCAAAATTCTTGGGTGCGGCAGCAGCACTTTGCGGTAAAGATGTTAAAGTTTCCGAAGTTCACGGAATGTCTCAAAGAGGCGGCAGTGTTATTACATGCGTTAAAATAGGAGACAAAATTGCATCTCCCATAATTGATGAAGGAGAGGCAGACGTGATTTTAGCTTTTGAACAATTAGAAGCAATAAGATGGCTGCCATATCTTAAAAAGGGTGGCACTGTTATTACAAATGTACAAAAAATCAACCCCATGCCCGTAGTATCAGGTGCTGCAAAATATCCTGACAACATTATTGAGGTTTTGAAAAAGTCGGAAATTGAGCTTGTTGCTTTGGATGCTTTGGGTTTGGCGGCAGAAAGCGGAAGTACAAAGGCTGTAAATGTAGTGCTTTTGGGAGTTTTAGCTTCAAAACTTACAGAGGTACCGGAGAATATTTGGGAAGAGAGTTTAAAGAGTGTCATACCTGCAAAAATGTACGAGATAAATGAGAAAGCTTTTCAGGAAGGGTTGCGCTGTTATTCTGCAAACTAATTGATGTAATTTGGGTTAATTATTGATTGATTGGAGGTCAGTTTTATGATATACTGGCCTCACATAAAAAAGAGAATATATGAAAAATATGAAGAAAGGGGTTTGAGACCATGAGTGTAAAACAAATTTCTGTTTTTCTTGAAAATAAAGCCGGCAGACTTGCTGACGTAACAAGAGTGCTTGGCTCAAATAAAATCGATATAAATGCTTTATCTATTGCGGATACGACGCATTTTGGTATTTTGAGACTTATAGTAAATGATCCCGATTCAGCGGAGAAAATTTTGCGCGATGAAGGATTTACGGTAAGCAGTTCTCCTGTATTGGCTATTGCAATTGAGGATACTGCAGGCTCTTTATCCGTAGCCCTCGATGTTCTTAATGAAAAAGAGATAGGTATCGATTATATATATGCTTTTGTAGGCAGGACACAAAGTAAAGCCCTCGTAGTATTCCGTGTTGAGGATATTACAGCGGCAACAGCAGTATTAACAGCGGCAGGCATAACAGTATTAAAAGATGAAGAGGTATATAGTCTGTAATGGCAGAAGAAAACAAAAGAAAAAGAACGCTTGTTAAAGTTGGAGAAAAATCAAATGAACGGTATGACAGTTACGGACATAAGATAGAAAGAAAGCCTATAGTAAGCCCGTCTGTCACACCGCCGAAAAGGGAGTCGCCCAAAAGAGAACCTATAAAGGAACGAAAGGCGGCTTGTGAAACAACGCCAAAACAAGAACCTGAAAGAAAAAAAGAAAAAAAGACTCCGGCAAAGAAGTTGTATTCCGGAGCGGTCAAAGAGGAAATTCCTTCACATGAGAGAAGAATTCAAGAGAGAGCACCACAACGTAAAAAAAACATTTTCAAAATTTTAAAGATTGCAATGGTTCTGCTCTTAATTGCAGGAACTGTTTGCCTGTTCATTTTTGGCATAGGTGAAAAGAAAAGCGATATAGAGCAAGCTTTTTTGACGACGGGAACAATCGAGAATCTTTATAATGTTAAGGCACATATTATACGTGATGAGCACGGTATCACTGCAGGTTTTTCCGGAAAAATGCTTTCTGCTGTCAATGATGGCGACAGAGTAGCTGCAGGGGCTACAATCGGGTACATTGTAAAACCGGAATACGAACAGGAACTTATAAAGCTCAGGCAGGTTGATGATAAAATTTCGGCTGTTCAAAATGCTGCTTCTTATGTAGAAAGTCAGCATACCGAATTGGGCTTTATGAATGAACAGATTAATAATCTTACAGATAAGCTGGCCGGTATGTCAGCCGATTCTTCAGATTTTTCTCAATATTATTCTGTGATAAAGGAGCTTGATTCTTTATTTGATACCAAGCATGAAATAATTATAAATGCAGATGTGTCGGATGATTATTTACGAGAGCTTCAAGCAGAAAGGAAAAGTATTGAGTCCGGATTAAGCAGCTTCATGATGGAGGTAAAAACTTCACAAGCCGGCGTTGTGTCTTTTTATGCAGACAGTCAGACGCAAGATGCAACAGGAAAAACTGCACAGATTTCTGAATATTTAAGAAAGAAAGGCGAAACGGGTAATTATTTGCCTGAAGTAGCCTTGCAATATACACAATCAAATTTATATTATTCTGTTGGGACAGATGTTACGCAAGGACAGACAGTGGCAAGGGTAACACCCGATGTTACGTATTATATAGCAGCAGACGTTTCCGGATTGGATTATTCCGTATTTCAAACAGGGAAACAGATAACTGTGCGTTCAAAAAACAGGGATTTCTCTGTCGAAGCAGCCGTAGAGGAAGTGCTAAAGTTTGGTGAGAAAGCTTATGTATTATTGGAATCTTCTACAGGTGTTGCCGGTGCTGCTTCAGAACGAATTATAGATTCAGAGCTTGTTATAGACCAAATGTCCGGACTGAAAGTGCCTAAGAGGGCTTTGTCGGAGTGGGATTCAGCAGGATTGACAGCAAGAATTGCCGTATTGCGGTCAAGCTATGTATCGTATGTGTATGTTAACATTCTTGCGGAGGATGGGGAATATGCAATAATCAGCCCATCTAATGATTTTGTTACAGAACAAGATGAGGGTGTTACAAGTGTGCGAGTTAATGATATTTACGTTGTTAACCATGAAAAGGTAACAGAAGGACAGATTGTCGGAGGATAAATATGAAAATTTGTGAAAATCTGGCAGAGATTAATCAGAAAATAGCAGAAGCCGCAGCTAAAAGCGGACGAAAAAGAGAGGATATTACGCTTGTAGCTGTAAGTAAAACTGTAGGTGCGGAGCAAGTTTATGAAGCCTATGGTGCAGGCCAGCGTGTTTTTGCCGAAAACAGAGTACAATGTCTTCTTGAAAAACTTGAAACAACAGCAGGTTACAATTTAACAGATGTTGATTGGCATTTAATTGGATCTTTACAAACAAATAAGGTCAAATATATTATTGACAAAGTATCTTTGATACATTCTGTTGACAGTGTGCATCTTGCGAAAGAAATAGATAAATGTGCAAAGAAAAAAGATATAAAAATGGGTTGTCTTCTACAAGTTAATGTTTCGGGAGAAGAGAGTAAACACGGTGTCACAATCGAAGAAGTAGACAGTATTGTAGAGGAATTTACCAAGTTTGACAATTTGTGTCTTAAAGGGCTTATGACAATGGCTCCTTTTGATGCAAGCGAATATGAGCTGCGCAATATTTTTTCAAAATTACAGAAAAAATATGTTGACATAGCTTCACAAAAAGGGCATAATGTGGATATGTCTTATCTATCAATGGGAATGACAAATGATTTTTCTTATGCAATAGAAGAAGGATCAAATATGGTTCGTGTAGGTACAGGCATATTTCATTAATTTTTACTAAAGATTTTTAAGTGCAAAAGATGAGGAGGAAACTTAATAATGGCTGATTTTAAGACACGTTTTAGGGATCTTATTGGTTTAAGCAGCACAGAATCTGTTGCTCGCGACACAAGTTCGTACGTTGACGAGGATGTCAACGATTTCTACGATGAAGCTCAAGTTGACGAAATTGAAAATTTTGATGACAGTGAATCTGAGGAGGATATTTTTGCTTCTTCGGACTATTCTTCTTATGCTTCAGCAGGTACATCTTCAGGTGCAAAAGCCAGAACAAGATCAAACCGTTCTTCAAGTTATGCAGGTGAGAGAGCTTCAAGCAGTTCTTCTGACAGGAGCCGCATTCTCAATATGGGAGCAGCTTCAAATTTGAGAGTCGTTCTCTCAAAACCTTACGAGTATGACGATTGTCAAATCGTAGGTGAGCATCTCAAAGGTCACATGACAGTAGTTCTTAATCTTGAACTCGTTAGAAATGCATCTGATAAGCGTCGCATCTATGATTTTGTGTCAGGTTGTTGTTTTGCTTTGGATTGCAACATTCAGCGTGTATCTGAAATGATTTATATAATAGCTCCTCGTGAGGTTGATATATTCTCAGAAGCAGAAGAAGACGAAGAGGATAGTATCGCATCATTTTTGTTCTAATATATTAAAAAGGAATTGCAGTTAATATGAGCTCTATTTACAGCAGTAACAGAAACAGGACAAATAAAACAGATAAAATTAATAACTCATGCAAAGAGAAAAGTCCTGTTAATAACAAAAAGAATCTTAAAAAGATTCTGATTACATCTGTTATTGTAAACGCGATAGTCGTTGCTTTGTTTATTGCATTCCTATTTATCGTAACTTCCCGAGAAATCCAGAGGGAAGTATATGCAAAATTAGTACTATTGCCGATAGCAGCATTTGCCGGTGCGTTTATTTCGGTTCTTTTAAATAAAGACCTGTTAATAAACCTTGCCGGTAGTGCTGCTGTCTTGTTATTAGCTTATTTGATCTTTGTTGATTTTTCTTTCATGGTTATACCATGGTTACTTTTTTATCTGATAAATGCCATTTTAGGCATTGCTATATCTTTTATAGCAGGAACTTTTCATTAAAGAGTTATGGCTCCACACTTTCTATATTTGCTTTTCTCAGTGCAACGAAATCTTCATCCGACGTCATATCGGCAGGGTGGCGCAGACCTATATATAAATCTGCTGCTTCACTTAATCCAAATTGAACTTTGAAATTTTCAAAGACGCCGATTGATAAAATGTGACGCTCGGCAATAATCTCACCTGTTCGTATGTTTTGTACAAAAATAAAAGCACCTGTCTCTCCGGTCATCACGTTAAAAGTACACTTATGTGTGCCCGTAGCTAAATGCAGTCCTTGGTACAGAGCTGTATCGCCCTCACGGAAATACTGCATTACGCCGCAGAAAAGGCCACCTACATTACGTACCTTAACGGAATTTTTGTTTTTATTGCGTTTGTATGACCAGTTTGCAAGGTTTGGAATCATACTTAATTGAAAATCTCCGTTTCTGAAATTGTTTGTGGAATAAATACCGCAATCAGTAATAAAATCAGTAGCTTTGATTGGACCGATTGTCGTAGTACCATTGTAGAGATTATTAAAAATTCTGACCGCTTTGATAGGAGAATAGTCGTCTGTTTCTGTATTGTCAAAAGGCACTTTGCCATTATAAGGATTATCGTACCATGCTCCAACAGGATTTACACAAATAAGCTGATTGTCATAAGCTGTAATATTTGAAATTTCCTGTTTCTCAACATTAGGATCGCTTGTACCCCATGGAATAAAGGCAATAGCCTTTCCGCCACCTGAATTAATATAACAATGTACGATTTTAATATGGCGAGTACCCCCGTGTCTGCCGAGGCGTGATTTCCACCAAACAAGACCTCTCGGATCAAAGTAACAACCGCTGAGAACTACACCATCGTCATTTGATTGAAAGAAATTTCTGTTAAGAACAACATGGTGTGTGCCTTTTGAAAGACCGAATCCATCTCCGCTTACACAGCGCACCTCGTGCATTTTCATATTTGCAGCATAAACATAGGAGCAACCATATATAGGTGCATGGTAATTATTGGTACGGACAAGCTCAAAATCTCTCAGCTCAATATTATTTACCTGAAAGAAACTTATTGGAACTTGATGTATTCTGTCAGGACAGCCGGTTGAATACGATGGCATAATAACGCCTTCTTCAGCACCAGTGTCGCAAGAACGAATTTTACCAAATCCTGTAATTTTAACGTATTCGCTGTTAATACATTGCACGGTTGGCAAATTAGAAACATGCATTGCGTGTGACCAAGTTATATTTCCGATATCGATATCGTGACCGTAGTCAGGGATGTATTTATAGTCTCTGTAAATAGGCGATTGCCACAAAACAGCACCTTTTTCTATGTGAAGCTCAACTCTGCTCCTCAATAAAATGTTTGTAATGCGGTATCTTTTACCGTAAAAATGAGTTTTCTTATTATCATCTGCAGAGGGACCGGGAATTATTACCTTACCGCCACCTTGTTTCCAAACGGTATCAATAGCCGCCTGAATAGCATCGGTATCGTCTGTGCAGGCATCACCTTTAGCACCAAAAGGCGAATCAGTTACAATTGCCGTAAAGCTCGGCAAAGAAAAAGCATAAGGATTATTTTGGAAATCCTCATAATTATCTATATAAAAACGTTCTCCCAACGGAAAACTTTTCTCGCCGCAACTTATAAAGGCTGCGAATTGTGAAGACAGCCTTGTTACGGGCCCGTTTTTAAAAGGTATGTCTGTTATTGCAAATTCTATACTGTTGTCGTTAGTTATGTTTTTTGCGGCTTTTCGCAAAGGTACGGAAACAAGTAATTCCTTTCCTGCCGTAGAGACCTTGTCGTCTGACATTGAAGTGGCGTAAACAGAAAGCATTCCGTCTTCGTCAAGATAAGAGGGGGAAACTTTACCCACAACCGTTATTATGTCGTTTTGTGCAGTGCAGGAGATT
This sequence comes from Clostridia bacterium, assembly GCA_017522515.1. Next base: position 27,107 of record JAFWZH010000133.1, on the reverse strand, counting down.
ATTTCGCCTGCGTTTTCACTAATGCATTTTTCTTCTTCGAAAGAATACTCACGCAATGTAATTTCTCCGTAGCCTGTTGCCTCCAACATAAATTGCATAAGCCTGCCCTCAAGACCGGGCGTTGCAGATAAATTAAAGTAATACGCCTTGTATTCCGGAGAGCGAGTCAATGATACTTCTACGGAATTTTCGCGGCAGTACTCAGTATGCACCGTGGTTTTGTAATAAAGTCGCATTTTTGAGGCTGTAGACATGTTTTTAAGCACCACAAAAATTGTATTTCTGATGGGCATTTTCATGTTATAAGTATAGTTAGAACTGTCCGGGAAAACATAGCTTTCCAATTGCGCTTTGCCATTTAGAGAATATGTCAGTGTGAAGTCTTTTTCTGTAAGTGTGCAGCCGTATGGAGTATAAAATTCTGCTTGGCCTTTGTATCTAAAATAATTGTCAAGAACATTAAGCTTTGAAAGTTTAAGATTGCGAAGGGGTTTTGCAGAAAAAACGGTTATTTTATACACTTTTGTGAAGTTCATGTTGTTTATGTCATAGTAAAGCTTATTTTCGCCGGGAGAAAGAATTGCTTTCGTAACAAAAGTCTCTGAGGCATTGTAGAAAGTAATTACGACTTCTTGTGTGAGAATGTTGACAGGCTCGTATTCCGTAACCATAAAAGCATCTGCTTCCACAGTGAATCCGGAGCATCCGTCAAGGCTAAAAGCAATAGGAAACACGTGTGTTTTGTGAGCAGACAAAACTTCATCGGGTTCTGTTTCGAAAAATGTCTCGCCCGTGTTATATATATATCTGCCGGTGATTTTGTTCGTAGGCTGTTTGCCGCGTTTTTTTTGCACTTCGGCATAATTAAACTTTGTGTATACTTCAGGTTCCTTTTCTAAATCCAAAAGTGCTTTTTTTAGCTTAAGGCCGGCAGAATAACCGGTCAACGTACCGTCGCTTCCTATAACTCTGTGACACGGAATGCACACGAGCAATTTGTTTTCTCCTACTGCTGTTGCTATTGCCCGCACAGCTTGAGGCTTGTTAAGACGTTCCGCCAACTCCTTGTATGAAATTGTTTCACCATATGGTATTTTTGCAATTTCTGCCCAAACACTGTTTTGGAATTCTGAGCCGCATAATTTATAGGGAAGATTAAAATGGCGTCTGTCGCCATTGAAATATTCTTTTAATTGCATAATACAAAGTTGTGTAAAAATATTTCCTTGAGCATTTTCGTCAGGCATCTTGCCCGGTTGCAGAAAGTTTATTGAAAGAATTGCTTCGTCATCGGCTTCTGTTGCAATAATGCCGTATGGTGTTGTAAGATATTCTTTAAAAATACTCATGTTTATTCCTCCACTGCGTAAATTTTGGATAGGATACACTAATTTTACTATATATCTTTTTTTATAGCAATAAATTTAATTGAAGGTGTTGAAATTTTAAGAAAAATATAATAAGATTACTCCTTGATGAGAAAGAATTTTCATCAAAAAAATCAGGAGGATTAGGCAATTTTCATGACTGAATTTTTAGGATTTTTATTTGATAATGCCCTTAAGATTGAGTGGCAACAAGTTTTAATGTGGGTTATCGGCGGTGTGCTGATATTTCTCGCTATAAAGAAAGAAATGGAGCCTACGCTCCTTTTGCCCATGGGCTTCGGTGCGATTATAGTTAATCTGCCTATGTCCAGTGCGATTACACAAGTTTTATCAAACGGTGTAGAGCAAGAAGGTATTTTAAATTTACTTTTTGATTCCGGTATTGCAAATGAGCTGTTCCCGCTTTTATTGTTCATCGGAATAGGTGCCATGATAGACTTTGGACCTCTTCTTTCAAATCCTAAGCTTATGCTCTTCGGTGCTGCGGCTCAATTCGGTATCTTCTTTACATTGGGACTTGCCTCACTTTTCGGGTTCCCTCTTAAAGATGCGGCGTCAATCTCAATTATAGGTGCTGCTGACGGCCCTACTTCAATTTTCGTTGCCAACATGCTCCATTCGGAATATTTGGGCGCTATTATGGTAGCGGCATATTCATATATGGCATTGGTGCCGATAATTCAACCTCCCGTAATAAAGCTCATTACAACAAAGCAAGAGCGCCTTATTCGTATGCCTTATGAGCAGAAAGATGTTTCTAAAGCAACAAAGATTATGTTCCCCATAGTAATTACTGCAATTACAGGTATATTTGCTCCTACAAGCCTCGTATTGATTGCTTTCTTAATGTTCGGAAATCTTATTCGTGAGTGCGGCGTGCTGGATAGCCTTTCAGAAACAGCACAAAAGGTACTTGCTAATCTTATAACCATACTTTTGGGAATTACGGTTGCTTCTCAAATGACAGCGGACAAGTTTGTAAGACCTCAGACACTTTTGATTTTACTCATAGGTCTTGTGGCATTCATTTTTGATACTGTCGGCGGTGTAATGTTTGCAAAGATTTTAAATCTTTTCTTAAAGAAGAAAATCAATCCTATGATTGGTGCAGCAGGAATATCTGCCTTCCCGATGTCTGCAAGAGTAGTTCATAAAATGGGCTTAAAGGAGGATCCACAAAACTTCCTTCTTATGCATTCTATCGGTGTAAATGTTTCCGGTCAGATTGCTTCTGTTATTGCAGGCGGAATGATTCTAAACATTGTAATGCCTATGGTTTAATAAAGGGAGGTATATAAAATGAAAATTAATGTAAAACAATTTATTGATTGCCTTCCTATTATGGGAAAAGGTTTTCTTGGAATTTTTATTATTCTGGGCATAATTATCATTGCTACAGTGCTTCTTAATGCTATAACCAAAAAGGGTAAGAAGAACGCACCTGTAATAATCGCTTGTTTTGCTGCTTTGTTGGCTGTAGTCGGCGCAGCAGTGTTGTACGGATTTTTAAGATAGTGGAAATATATGGTACTTGTAGAGCTTTTTGATTCAGAACCAATAGAAAATCTTGCAGGCTTTATCGTAACAAAGCCGAGAAAAGTTGTTTTTTTGGGGGAAAAGAAAAAAACAGAACGATTTGAGAAGATTTTTCGTAGTGTTGCAAAAAACAGAAATATAAACACAATCTTTGAATCTCGCCCTGTAAACAGAAATTTTTTGCAAGGCATTGTAGATGTGTTGGAGGATTTGGTACACTTATTTAACGAGGAAAATCCTGAAGAAGAAATTGTTTTTGATTTGTGCGGCGGTGATGACCTAATGCTTGTTGCAGCCGGTATTGTATACAAGGCGCATTCTGAAATCATACAGCTTCAAAGATACAATGTATATACGAACAAGTTAATAGACTGTGATGAAAATATCCTTTTGGAAAGTCAACCAAGGGCGGAAATGTCTTTTGAAGAATATACTCGCATTCATGGCGGCTGTGTAATTGCTTCCGAATACAAAAGCAGCAGGAAATCAAGATGGGAAATTACGCCTGAGCTTAAATCTGATGTTGCTAAAATGTGGGCAATTTGCGCACGAGATTACAGAAGGTGGAATAAAAACACAGGTATTATCGCAAAAGCTGCATCAGATATGAATTCTTTGCCTCTGAATATAGAAGTTGATTTAGCCAGAGAGCCAAGTAAAACAAAAGAAGATTATAAGAGCTTTATAAAAATGCTCTTAAATGCAGGGTTAATAAACAATCTTAAACAAAAAGGTAATTTTTATTCATTTGCATTTAAAAACAGAGGAGTACAGCACTGCTTATTAAAGGCAGGTGTGCTCCTTGAGCTTTATATTACTATTGTGGCCGAGTCAATTAAAGAAAACGGGCAAAAAGTATACAACGATGTTATGATGGGTGCCCAGATTGATTGGGACGGCATAAAGAGTCCGATGGCCGGAATTGATGTTGCCAATGAAATTGATGTTGTTTTAATGCGTGGTTTAAGACCTATTTTTATTTCTTGCAAAAACGGGAGCTTTTTACCGGAAGAATTATACAAACTTTCGGCTGTTGCAAAACATTTTGGCGGACAGTATGCAAAAAAGGTTCTTGTGACAAATTATTTGTCTGCAAGTGATAATCCTGCAAGGAAGGATAACTGCCTACAACAAAAGGACGAACCTAATGATAAATATATGAAACGATTAAAAAGACAGCTTCTGTGGAGCAGAGCACAAGAAATGGATATAAAAATTTTGTGCAGAGAAACTATAAAAGACGAGGCTGCTGCAACAGAAGCTTTAAAAAATTTATACAAATAATTCAGAATCTAAAATTACAGTGAAAGGGCCGCTGTTTGTAAGCTGCACCATCATATCAGCTCCAAAACTGCCTGTCTGAACACATGATACTTGTTCTTTGCATTTGGCAATTATATATTCATAAAGATTTTCTGCTTGCGCAGGTGGTGCTGCGTTGATAAAAGAAGGTCTGTTTCCCTTGCGGCAATCAGCATAGAGAGTAAATTGAGAAATTAAGAGTAAAGAGCCCTCTACATCTGCAAGAGATAGATTTGTTTTACCGTCAGCGTCATCGAAAATTCTAAGTTTGAGCATTTTATCTACAAGACGGTCAGCTTCTTTTGTTGTGTCATCTTTACCTATTCCGATAAGAACCATATAGCCCTTGTTAATTGCACCGATTACCTTATTATCTACACTAACGCTTGCATTGCTTACACGCTGAATAACAAATTTCATGAGAAACCTCCATACATAATATATTTGTTCATTATATAAAAAAACAGTTTTATGTCAAGAATGTAAAGGCTTCTTGACAAGGGGGACTTTAATGTTATACTGAAATATATTGCAGAAAAGGAGCTTTCTATGAAGATAAGATATAACGAAAATGAAGAAATTGTAAAAACTGTCAAAGAGGGATTAAAACAACGTGGCGGTTACTGCCCTTGTGTTCTTGAAAAGAGCGAAGACACTAAATGCATGTGCAAGGAATTCCGTCAACAAGTGCAAGATCCCGATTTTGAAGGTTATTGCCATTGTATGCTCTATTATAAGGAAAAGTAAATGTTTAAATTGTATAAATACGAAACAATTGATTCTACGAATACCGAAGCTAAACGTCTTTTGCAAGGAGACGATATGTTTCTCGGCAATTTTTCCGTGCCGTGTGTTATAACAGCCAAGGGACAGACTGCAGGTCGCGGCAGGCAAGGGAAGTCTTTTTATTCACCGGACAGTACAGGTTTGTATATGAGTATTGTAGATGAGTTTCCTGCTGACGAAAAGGTGGCGGCGCTTATTACGATAAGAGCCAGTATGGCAGTAGCCGAGGCGATTTTTAAATGTACAGGTGTACGTGTGGGTATAAAATGGGTAAATGACCTTTATATGGGGAAACGCAAAATTTGCGGTATTCTTGCAGAGTCAGTTATAGCTCATGGTAAACATTATGTCATTGTAGGTATTGGTGTAAATATTTCTACTGAGAGTTTTCCTACGGAAATTTCAGGCATCGCCGGTTCTTTAGGCGTAAAAGCTGCTTCGGCTCAGAAAATCATAGACGAGCTTTGTATGCAAATTGCTGAGAATATTCTTAGTATAAAAAAGGGTGCTTACAGCGATATGGAAAGGTACAGGGAGCATTCCGTAGTATTGGGAAAAGAGGTAGAATATGAAAAAAACGGCAGCTCGTATTGTGGAACTGCCGTTGAAATTACCGAAATGGGTTGCCTCGCTGTAGAGTTGAGTGATGGCACCAAAGACATCCTTCGAAGCGGAGAAATAAGTCTCAAAAAGTGGTAATAAAGTATTTATACTCTGTAATTAATAGCTGCAGGGACAACTGAAATCTCTGCTTCTTGACAATCTTCTATTTCGCCATCGGAACAAATTTGCTTCATGCCGCTTATCTTCATGCTTTTTATGCGTAAATATATAACGGTGTCGTCGTATTCGGGGATAGAGGTTTTAAGTGTTTTTTTATCAATCAAAGTACCATCCTTATACTTACCGATGAGCTTTATAAAACTCATTCGTGTCATTTTTTTAATCAACATTAATTCTAAAACACCATCGCTCATATTAGAAAGCGGTGAGTTGTGAAAACTGCCGCCGCACCATTCTCCATTACAAACGGCGCAAAGCAGGCAGGAGCCGTTAAACGTAAAATGCCTTCCGTCTTCACAAATGGCATCGATTGTAAATTCTTCGCCAAATGGCTTAAAGAATTCCGTTGCTACACCAAGAAGATAAGATAGCTTGCCGGCAATTTTAAATCTTTTTTTGAAACGTGCTGCACTTGCAACAACATTGCAGTCAAAACCTATATTAAGCATATTGATGCCATAATGATCATTGTATTTAATTAAATCCAAGGTCTCTACTTGTGGTTCTTTGCTGTCTTCACCTTTTGGAGTAATGGATTTTACTGTATCGTTTCCCGAACCATAGGGCATTGCGGTGATTTGGGAAATATTGCCTGTGCCGGCATCCATTATACCGCTGATAGCTTCATTCAGAGTGCCATCTCCTCCATAAACCGTAAAATGTACGTTGGGATCTTTAAGGCATTCTTCTTTAACAAAACGGCGACAATCACCTTTGTATGTTGTGCGATAACCCTCTCCGGTGAGGTTCTTTGTTTTGCCATTACCTGCGGTAGGGTTGTATATTGTAATTTCTCTCATAAATATCATTTATATCCTTTTGTTGATTTTTATTAACAAAAACATAACAATTATTGCATTTTTTTTATGACAAATCAAGTGTTATTTATTTGTAGATTTTATTAACTAAATCTTTAAAAACTGCGGGGCGCTTTCTTGCGTATTCATAAAGGGTTGTTGTTGCTTTCAGCCAGTCTTCGTAATTAAGGCTTACACTGTGGCCTCCCTCTGTCGGATTATTATAATTAGAATACCAAATATTTGTTGAAATTCTGGGATATTCCTTTGCCATAATTTCCACCATTCTGTCAAGAAGCTCTGTTGAAGTCTTTTCGGAAAAATAGTTGTTAACCATATCATCTACTAAACTTAAAAATTGTTTTTTAAATGTTTCGTTTTTCATTAGACTTGCAAACATGGCAGAAATTTCTCCGGCTCTGCCACGAAGAACATTTTCGGAGTGTGATGTCTCTTCTGCTATAACGTTCTCTGTGCGTCCCGGTAAATCATATATGCCCCAAGCATAGTCAATATCTTTTAATACGAAATGCCATTTGCCTTGATACATCCAAGCTTTTACATTGTTGTGTGGCCAATCTCTGTTATTGGCAAAAACATTTACTGCAATGTATTTCATAAAATTATCCATGTCGAGGAGCTGGCAAGCTTTGTAATAATTGCCGGAAATAGCCATATTTGTATTTGCAATATAAGAAAGCATATTTTTATAATTATTTAAATCGCTTTCAGTACCTTCGTCAATTTTATAAATCCAATTGCCGTTTTCATGCCCGTATGAAATAATTGCTACATCGTCTTTAGGAATATTGTAATGCTGTTCTAAATAATCGTTGTCCGTATCGTCTCGTAAGTTGTAAAGCCCCCAATAATTTCCGTTTATGTAAACTATTACCGGACGGTATGATTGGAATGCGATGTTGCCCATTTTTCCCGCCAAAGTGTGAACTAAAGCATCTCTTAAAAGTGTATTTCTTGATCCTCCAAATAAATTGTCATTACCGCCTGCTCTTAATATAAAGCTGTCAAACCTGTCTACTTGCATGCCTTCGGAATTTTTGCTGTCAGGTAACATGGCATACTTAAATTTGCCGTTTTCTGCATCATATTCTTTTCTTGCTACGAGTTTAAGGGACTTTTGAGGTGCTCCTCTTGACGTTCCGCCGTAAACACGCAGGCCGGCATCTATTGAGAAACCTGCTGTGCCGTCGCTGTCAAAAAATTCCACATGAGCAAGCCTTTCTGATTCTCTGCCGTGTTCAGTAAAATTGGTAAAAATACCTGTGTCACCATAAAGATTTTTTATATCGGTGCTTATTGAAATTACAGCAATGTCGTTGTAATAACTTTGAAAGTCTTTATAATCTTCATTTACTATATACGTTGCTGTGACAATCTCACTTGTTTGTGTTGTACCTAAAAAGGTTGCGGCTTTTACTACCGTAACTTTATTTTCACTTCCTGTCTCGCTACTGATATCATGAATTTCTATCCCGTTGTCACGATAACTGCTTGATGTTGAGGTGGGATTATTACCATCTACCGTATATCGAACTGTATATCTTTTATCGTAAGTCATTTTTAAAATAAATTTTTTGATGTAAAAACCACCCGGATGTGAAAATATAATACTTTTTGTTTCGGTAAAGTTTGTATTACCGTTATATTTGTTTTGTATGGGCGTAGGTGTAGCCGCTGTTGTTGCATTTGGTGTGATTTCAGCTGTTTGTGTGTTTTCAGCAATTTGTGTGGCTACTTCTGTCTGCGTAGCTGATGTTTGAGTGGCTTTTATCGTTGGAGTTGGTTTTGTCTCTCCGTTTTTCGTCGGTGCAGCTTCGTGACTTTGAGTGGGTGCGGCCGTGGGTGACGTATTTTTGTTTTCTTTGTTGCAACTTGATGTTATTAATATTATTGTTAATAATGCTATGAAATAAAGCATAAAAATAAATTTGCTCTTAGAAATCATATTCGGCACCTCGCTTTTTACGTAAATCATAATTTAACTATAACATAAAAATTTAATATCAACAATATGGCAAATAAAAAGAAAGAAAAGAAGAAAAATTTTGTTTTTTTCGTTGACACGGATAAATCTTAGTGTTATAATACTGCCCGTATTCAGCGATACGCACCTTTAGCTCAGATGGTAGAGCAACTGACTCTTAATCAGTGGGTCCCGGGTTCGAGTCCCCGAAGGTGCACCACATTCTGTCCGAAAAGTCATATTTTTTTATGATTTTCGGACAATTTTTTTTGCAAAATGTATTTTCGTCCTCAGAGGCGATAAAAAGGACGAAAAAAGCATTTTGGAGATGGCTTGACCGGTTGCTGTTTTTTTATGTTTATGGCATTATAAAAGAGTGTATCTATAATATTAGCTTCGGAGGCGAAAAAATGAAATACAAAAACATAGTTGAAGCTAAATTTATTAATCGACCTAACAGATTTATTGCAAATGTAGAAATAGATGGCAAAGTTGAGACGGTGCATGTGAAAAACACCGGAAGATGCAAGGAACTTTTGACATCGGGAGCTACTGTATATCTTGAAAAGGCCTCTGAAAAACCAAACAAAGAAAAAATCGCCAGAAAAACTAATTATGATTTAGTTGCAGTTATTAAAGAAAGAGAAAATTTGCCGCCGATTCTCATAAATATGGATTCACAGGCACCTAATATAGCAGCTGCAAATTGGATTAAGGAAAATATTTCCAATCTTGGAGAGGAATCAAAGGATTATACACTTCGAACTGAGGTTATGTACGGAAATTCGCGGTTTGATTTATGTGTGGAGCATTTTATAGAAGATGGGGAAACAGAGAAAACTTTTATTGAGGTAAAGGGTGTAACATTAGAAAATAATGGTGTTGTGCTGTTTCCGGATGCGCCAACGCAAAGAGGCGTTAAGCACATTAAAGAATTGGAAAAATGTGTAAAAGATGGACACAAAGCATATGTTTTATTCGTTATTCAAATGAAAGGAATAAAAGAATTTCGTCCTAACGAACAAACTCATAAGGAATTTGCAGATGCTCTTCGTCACGCGATAAAAGCGGGTGTGAAGATAATTGCAAGAGATTGCGTAGTGACGCCGGATTCTATGCATATAGATAATAAAGTGGATGTTTTATTATATAAAAATATTTTTTTAGACTTGGATGATACAATATTTGATTTTAAAAAGGCAGAGCATCAAGCACTTATAGAGACATTAAGCAATTATTCCGTAGATGTAAATGATGGTATTGTGCAAAGATATAGCGAAATTAATGTATCGCAGTGGAAATTGTTAGAAAAAGGCGAAATAACAAGAGCAGAATTAAAATGGCGAAGGTTTAAACTGCTGTTTGATGAGTTGGGAAAGGCGTGTCCGGCAGAAGAGGTAGCTGAATATTACACAGACAGACTGTCAAAAGGGAGCTTTTTGTTGGAAGGTGCATTGGAAGTTTTGGAAAGTCTTTACAAAAAATACAATTTATACATAGTCTCAAATGGTTTTGCAAAAACACAGCATGGCAGAATTGCATCAGGCAATATAAAAAGATTTTTTAAAGAAATTTTCATTTCCCAAGAAATCGGAGCAGATAAGCCTGCGTTGGAATTTTTTAATGCAGTTTTTTCTCGAATACCTGATTTTGACAAAAACGGAACAATTATTGTGGGCGATAGTTTGAGTTCGGATATTAAAGGTGGAAAAAATGCCGGAATCACCACGGTGTGGCTTAATCGCCAAAAATCTACTGCCCCTGAGGAACTCCTGCCTGATTTTGAAATAAATGACATCAGTGAGCTGTTGAAAATACTTTAAGTGATATCTTTTTGAGTAATGTGCGATGTCTTTTCCAAAAAGTTTATGGCAGCCGCCGAAAGAGTGTCGGTCCAGCCGATTTGGTAAGCAGTCAAGGGATCCGTTTCTGTACCACTGCTCATAATTGTATTTGACAGAAAACTTTTTGAAGCAGCCAAAGCGTCGTCGTGCAGATAAAAATCAACTGCACCGTATAAATGATAAAGTTCATGCCTAAAGGCATCTTCGTTTGCGTAAATTAGTGCAAATTCAGGCCAAGTATCTGTTTTTCCGGAGGAGGCATACGCACGTCCCTTTCTGTTGAGAATGAACATAACGGGAGCTTCCTCTACGGAATACTTTTCTTCCAGGATGCTGTTTATCTCTGATGATGGCGAAATTTCCAGTTTTTCAGCAATTTTGGCAAGCCACTGTGGGCTTTCTGCCGGTTTACCCACTTCTCCTTCAACGGAAATATGAAGGTATTCCGCTTTGATTTCCAGTTGAATATTGTGCTTTTGCGCATCATGCGTTAAGAGTACTAATTCATTTTGTATAAAAATACGTTCTGATTCTATTGTTTCCGCATCCCAAACACTTATATCATCATCTACGAATACGACAGTTAAAATTACCTTTCCTGATAAATTTTGACAACATCCTTTGCCTTTATATGAAAGATAAACGTGATCTTTATAATCAGATGGAGAAGATGTTGAGAGAGGCGAAGGTGTTGTTGTGAGTATGTGTGTGGGTGTGGCTGAGGGTGAAGGTAAAACGGTAGCAGTGGGGGTGGGCTTTTCCGTAGGAGAAGCTTTAATATCATTTTTACTTTTACAGCCCCAAAAAGTAAAAACGAGAAAAACCGGGAAAATAACTAAAAAGATTTTATAAAATTTTTTAGATATTGTCATGGTAAATGCTCCTTATTTGGAATTATCTGTAAGTTCTGTAAGAAATTTAAAAATAAACAATTGAAGCTTTGTTTGAGCTATCTCGAATTGCTTCTCTATGTCACTGTTCCCTGTGAGTTCGTTATTGGAAATTACTCTAATGCCAATAAATGGAATATTAAGTTTTTCACAAACATTATAAACGGCGACAGATTCCATATCTTCGCTTATTTCCCCAAGCTGGCTGTGAAGCAAATCTATTCGGTCCGCTTCTTTCGAAAAAACATCTCCCGTACCTAACCGTCCGCATAAAACCTTTCCCTCGTACGGAATGCTTAATGCCTTTTCTACCAATTCGCTCGTTGCCTTTACCAGAATCGAAAGAGAATTACCGGGGCGCCACTCAAGCGCATTACTGCCTTCACCGGTCTTTTTTGCAGGGGAACGAGTGTTGTTTATGTAAACAGCCTCTTCGCCGATTATTATATCACCTACATTAAGCTCGCGAAGATGAGCTCCTGCAGTACCTTGGTTTATGACAATACTCGGATTGTATTTTTCGATAGCGATCATTGTGGAAATACAGGCGTTCATTACTCCCATTTCCGTCTTGGAAACAATTATTTTTGTGCCGTTAAGATATGTTTCATAAAAAGAATAACCACTATGCTCGGTAATATCGATTTTATTATTTTCTGCAAGAAGTTTGATAATCAGCTCTATTTCACTTGTCATTGCACCTTGAACAAGAATTGTTTCCATAATTTCCCTCCGCATTACATTAAAAATGCACAAAAGCATGAAATTATATTATATTTCACGCTATATTTTGTCAATCCTTAATTATGCTTTCTATTGACGCGAAAAGATAAAAAGGTTACTATTTAAAAAGCTGTTTAAGCTGCAAAATAGATTAAGGAACAAGAGGCCGAGTATGATTAAAAATTTTGCAAAAAAAATTCAAGCTACAATCGCAAACTTTAAATATATAGACGTATTAGCAGTAGGCGTTATTGTACTCATAGGTTGCATTGTACGAATTACGGAATTTGGCAGCTTGCCTGCAGGCCTTAACCAAGACGAAGCCTTTGCCGGTTACGAGGCATATTCGCTACTGAATTACGGCACTGACTCTTGGGGCTATACCAACCCTTGCTATTTCGTTTCTTGGGGCAGCGGAATGAATGTGCTGGAAAGCTATCTTGCAATGCCTTTTATTGCCTTGTTTGGTCTTTCGGTGGAAACTTTCAGAATGCCGCAATTGATATGCGCTTGTCTGTCTCTTCCTGTATTTTATTTGCTATTAAAAGAAATGTTTAATAAAAAAATTGCAATAATAGGTTTGTTTGTTCTGTCCGTTTCTCCGTGGCATATTATGCTTAGCAGATGGGGACTGGAATCCAATCTGGCACCTGCATTTTTACTTTTTGGATTGTATTTTTTTGTAAAAGGACTTAAAAATAACAGATATTGGATAATGTCTGCACTAATGTACGGAATGGCGCTTTATTCTTATTCAATCACATGGGCGGTTGTACCTGTCACAGTAGTATTGCTTGGCCTTTATGTGCTGTTTTCAAAACATAAAATTTCTTGGAGAAGCACAGCACTGTCTGTTTTTGTGTTGTTTGTTATGGCCCTGCCTCTGTTGCTTTTTGTGCTGGTAAATAAAGACATAATACCTGAAATACGAACGGAATACCTATCTGTTCCAAAACTCTTGGTTATGCGCGATTATGACATTGCACTTTCAAACTTGAAAAACTCAGAAAACTGGAAAAATTTCTTTGATTTGTATATGGGACAAAATGACGGATTAATATGGAATTCCACGGAAGATTTTAAAATGTTCTATAAAATCAGCACTCCGTTTATTGCCTTGGGCTTTATAAGTTTGGCAGTGGGAACTTGTGAAAAGTTCCGTAAAAGAAAATTCTCTTTTGAGTTTGTGGTAATAATCGGTACAATAAGCAGCTTGCTTACATGTGTTATGCTTACGCACGTAAATGTAAACCGCATCAATTCAATTCATATTTACACTGCCATTTTGTTAGCTTATGGGCTGTATACATTTTGGGAGTTAGGAAAAGCTGCGTCAAAAGTGCGCCTCGTTGCAAAAACAGTTTTTATACTTAGTCTTTTTGTGATGACATTTTCTTTTTACTCTTTTACGAAATATTACTTTAACGAATATAACAATGAAATATCTTACACTTTTAATCAAGGGCTTGAAGAATCCGTTGAGTACGTAAATGAAAAAGGGTACGAAACAGTATGTGTTGATTCTGACGCTTATTTTCCGCAAATTCTTTTCTTTGATAAAACGCCTACGCCGAAATATTTAGAAACGGTGGAGTTCTCGTATTATCCTGCCGCTTTTGTAGGTGTCAGAAGTTTTGAAAAGTATACTTTTGGCATAGATTACAGTGAATTGGGCAAATATGATGCCTATATTATTCGCTCCGGCAGCACAGCATTCTTAGAAGATGCCGGCTTTTCAGTAGTAAATTTCGGCGAGTTTTCCGTATGTTTTCTTGAATAAAAACAAATAATTGACAATGATACTTTATGTGGTATAATACAACTCAGCACACAGTGTGCCGATATGTGAGGAGGTGTTTTTTTGGCAAATAAAGAAAATGGTTTGATTGTAGATGAGATGTCTGACAAAATTATCAATACAGCAGAACGGATTGTTATGTCTTGCGGAGCAAATAATCTTACGGTGCGTAAGGTCTTGCAAGAACTAAATATAACAAACAGAGTGTTCTATAACAGATTTCATAATATTAACCATGTTCTTGAAATTGTATACAAAAACACAATCCTTGAAATGCGAAAAAGCATTGGTATTGAGATGGATAGCGAGAAAGATTTTTTTGAATACGTAATGGATATAGTTGTTAAATCCCTTATTTTGTCTTATGACATAAAAATGCAATTTAATCAATATGTTTTCGAAAGCGACTCACTTTCTGACGGTAATTACGAGTGGTGGACCACTGAGATAAAAAGGCTTATGGATTATGCCATAGAGAAAGGATATATAAAACATGTGGATTCAGATGTGCTCAGTTATTCCTTATGGTGCTTTTGCAGAGGTTATAATGCAGATGCAGTAGGCAGAAATATTCCGAGGGAAGAAGCAGTAAAGAATTTTAGGTATAGCTTTGGTTTTATACTTGAAGGGTTAAAAAAACAATAAATATATATTAAAAAAAGGATTGGTTAAAGGTTATGAAAAAGGAAAAACTGCATGAAAAGGTAGAATTTAAGAACATGCGTGAGCTTGTGGAGTGGATAGGCAATACGTATGGAGAAAAAATTGCATATTCCTACAGAAAAGACCCTGTAAAGGGTGAAGTAATCACAAAAAGCTTTATGCAAATGAGAGATGATATACGCGCATTAGCTACAAAGCTTGTTGAAATGGGTTGCACAGGTAAAAAAAGTGTTATATTCGGTAAATACTCGTATGAGTGGATTGTTATGTACTTTTCTGTACTTTCTATTGGCGGTATATTAGTTCCCCTTGATAAAGATTGGCAGGGAGAGGATCTTGCTGAAACAGCTTTAACTGCAGAAGCGGATTTCGTTTTCTGTGATAAAGAGCTTTCAGAAAAGGCCGCTAAAATAGCAGAAAAAGTAAAACTTTTCACTACGCCGTGTTATTTGAATGCAGAAGAGAGCGAAGAGAATTCCGTAGCAGGTTTGATTACAGCAGGTAAAGCGATGTTTGAGGCATCACAAGATGCATATTTTAATGCAGTGATTGATCCCTTGGCTTTGGGGCTTTTGGTATTTACATCTGGAACAACAGGAAAAGGCAAGGGTGTAATGCTTTCTCAAAATGCCATTTTGGAAGATATGTCAGACGTAATACCTTATATCGACTTTGGTAATAAAACATTGGGACTTTTGCCTTTGCACCATACATACGGTTCGTCCGTTATGATAGTTGGTCATGCGATGATAGGTTGTGAAGTGTATATTTCGTCCGGTTTGAGATATATCATGAAAGAGCTTAAAGAGCAGCAACCTGAGCATCTTGTTCTTGTGCCTCTGTATATAGAGAATTTCTATCGTAAAATACTTGCTAATGCAAAGGATACAGGCAAAGAAAAAACGCTTTTCAAAATGATGAAAATAAGCAATTTCTTGCGCAAATTCGGTATTGATCTTCGTAGAAAATTCTTCAAATCTGTGCTTGCGGCTTTTGGCGGCAAGGTGAAAATGATTATTTCAGGAGGCGCACCTGTTAATCCTGACATAATTTATTTCTTTGAATCAATTGGTATTCGGTCACTTAACGGTTACGGAATTACTGAGTGCGCGCCGATAATTGCGGTTAACAGAAGTATGCGAACAGTCGAGGGAAGTGTAGGCGTCGTTCTTGATATTGACCAAGTGAGAATTGATGAACCTAATGAGGACGGAGAAGGAGAAATTCTCGTAAAAGGTCCTAATGTAATGTTGGGGTATTACAAGGATGAAAAGACGACTGCAGAAGTATTTACGGAGGACGGATATTTTAGAACGGGAGATTACGGTAAGCTGGAAGGAGATGTTATATATATAACAGGAAGAAAGAAAAATCTCATTATCCTTTCTAATGGTAAAAACGTTTATCCGGAGGAAATTGAAAACGAGCTTTCCGCAACACCGGGAATACTTGAAATTATAGTTTATGAGGGTAAAAGCAAACGAGGCATGGAACATAATGCCATTGTTGCGGAAATTTATCCTGATATGGATTTCCTCTCAAAGAATGGCATTGAAGATGCTCACGCATACTTTAAACCTTTTATAAGTGAATATAACAAGGGTGCTGTAGCATATAAAAAGATTACAGTAGTTAAAATTCGCGAAGAGGAATTTCCTAAGAATACACTTAGAAAAATACTGAGATTTAAGCTTGATATGACAATAGATTAACACATTTTCTTATACTTCTTTTCTTGCAGAAACAGCTCTTTGGAACATTGCTTCCGGAGCTGTTTTTGTTGTATTTCCAAGGGCGCTGTGATATAATTTAAACAAAAACGGGAGTGATATTATGATACAAGATTTGCATTCACATACATATTATTCGTTCTGCGGTGCTGATTCACCGGAGGCTGTTGTTGAGGCTGCTGTGGCAGGCGGCATAGAGTTGATAGGAATTACAGACCATAATTACGGTGTTGGAGATCAAAGAACGGATGTATATTTTAGCCAAGTTCCTGAAATTAAAAATGATTACGAGAGAACGCTAAAAAGGTATTATGACCATATTAATTTGGTAAAAGAAAAATATGAGTCTAAATATAAAGGTAAAATAAAGGTTCTGCGTGGTATCGAAATAGGTACTGTTAAGCAAAATCGTGTGCCGCTGCCTGATAGCGCGGATATTTCTTTTTTCGATTATTGTCTTATTGAACACGTTGATCACAGAGATAATTCTTCTACAGGAGGGGATCTTTTCTCGTTTGCCAAAAGATGCGGTTGCCCTGCCGGAGTTGCGCATACTGATATGTTTTCTTTTATAGAAGCTATAGGCGAGGATCCGCTGTCATACTTTTCAAAAATGGCAGAAGAAAACATTTTCTGGGAAATGAATGTGAATTTAGATACAATACATGCCGGTAGAGTACACGGATATATGTTGAGATTTTTTGAGGATGAGAAGCAACAGGAAATTATCAGAAAATCAGGAGTGAGATTAAGCGTAGGTTTTGACGGACACAGATTGTATGATTATAAGCCGGACAGAGTTGCCGATTATTGTAAAAAAATTACAGAAATGGGAATAAAACTTGCATTTGAGGAATAAATAATTCAAATAAAGAAAACAGCCGCACCGGACAGTCGTATAACTTTTTGTTAACGCTGACGATGTGGCTTTTTTTTGTTCATTTCTTCTAAGCTTATAGCTTTGTTGTGGGGGATAGGTTTCCATTCTACTCGTGAGAATAAGGCTATAATCAAAGAAAGATTGCCAAAAATACCGAAAAGCGGAAATGTTATACAAAACCAAACTTTCCTGTACCATTTGATGTATGATATGCGTTTTCTCTCCATAATAAAAACATAAGCCGCCGTCAGCATATTCCATAAGTAAGCAGTGATTGTAAATAAGAACATAAAAAGTGACAGCAAAAGTATTTGCGTAGTTTTACTGTTTGTCTCAAAATCCATGTCGAAGAATGAGAAAATACTGCTGAAAAGGCTTGGCGCTAAACTTGGAGATACTAAGAGTAAACCGTTCCAAACCAAAACAGAGCTTAATATAAAAATAATAACTTTTCTGAAAGAAGTGACGATTGCGCGAGGATAAACAATCGTAAGCATGTCAAAACTCATAAAACGAAGTCTGATGTTGTTGAGAAATCGTTTCCAGGTGGGTATTTCTTCTACGGAAATACCTTTGCTGCGAGCTGCAGTTTTGTTGGCAATACCACCCGTTACAAAAATGTGAGAAAAGAGTTTTTTGCCTGTGGCGGCAAATGCTTGAAAGTGACCTTTTGACCATCTGATACGTTGTCGCATGGCTATTTTAACATCAACGGGCTGTTCGTCAAAAAATTCTGCCGCATAGTTAAAAGAAATTTTATAGCCGTTGGCAACAGCATCGGCACAGAATAATCTATCCTCAGTCAAACAAGTGTAATTCCAACCATCTTTTATAAGCTCATGTGCAAAAAGTAAGCCCGTTCCTTGAATTCTTGTAGCAAGATGAAAGAAAGAACGTGCCCTGTGCTCACAGCGAACTGTTCTTAGCCAATGTATTCCGTAAGAGGCAGAAATCCAATTGTCGCCGAAATTTTTTGTATTTCTATAGGATGTTATTATTTTCTCTCCTGCGTCGAAAGCTTCGTTCATTCTTGATATAAAATCTTCTTTTAACAAGTTGTCGGCGTCAAAAAGAAAATATCCGTCAAAAGACTCGATGCCATAATCGCGTCTAATACATTCAACAAGAAATTGTAGGGCAAAACCCTTTGTGCGGTGCTCTGTGTCGTGACGTTCGTAGCAAACAGCACCTTTTTGGCGTGCAATTTCCGCAGTGCGGTCATTTTCGCTGCAGTTGTCGGCGACTACGAAAATTGTCACCAGCTCGGCAGGGTAGTCTTGCGAGCGAATACTGTCAATCAAATGGCCTATAACCTTTTCTTCGTTGCGGGCAGCTACAAGAACAGCATATTTGTGTAGCTTCTTTGCCGGCAGAAATTTACGCGTTGTAAACAGACCTGTCACAACATATACAGCTTTGTAGTTTAACAGTGTGCTTATAAATCCCGAAATTGAATTTATGATTTTTATAATAAAGTTAATGATGAACATTTTGCCGGTCCCCTCAAAAGTAGGTATATCAAAATAATTATCATATTATTTAATTGTTTTGTCAACATTGACAAACATGCACATGTTTGATAGAATCCCACGAAGATAACAAGGTGCAATATTTCCAAGGGAGTATATTATGGATTGGGTTCACATTCGGACGGTTGCTTTTGCGGTTCTCGCAATACTTACGTATTATAAAACAGTATATAAGTGGATTGGTTTTTTCGTTAAAGCAAAAAAATTCAAGCCTGCACCGCCGATAAAAAAATATGGTATCGTTATCGCTGCCCGCAACGAAGAATTAGTTATAGGCAACTTGATAGACAGTCTTCACTCACAGACGTATCCGAGAGAAAATTTTCGTGTTTTTGTAGTGGCAGATAACTGTGATGCTACTGACAAAACAGCAGAAATTGCAAGAGAACACGGAGCTACGGTATATGAGCGTCATTGTCCGGAAAAAGCCAGAAAAGGCTGGGCGCTTGAGTTCCTGTTTGACAATATTGAAAAGGATTTTGGTATTCAAAGTTTTGATGGATATCTATTCTTTGATGCGGACAATGTGGTAGCCGGTGATTATCTCGAAAGAATGAACGAAGCTTTTTCTACAGGCGTAGACGGAGTAATCGGGTATCGTAACTCTAAGAATTTTGACCAAAATTGGATATCTGCACATTATTCAATACATTTTATGCGTAGTTCTATGAATCTGCACCGCCCGAGAGGCAGACTGCAACTTTGCACGCATATTGCAGGCACGGGATACTTGCTCTCCTCGGAAATGTTAAAAGATGGCTGGCATTACAGCAGTTTGACAGAGGACACGCAGGCTACTATGGATTTTGCAGTTAAAGGAAAACGCATTGAATACTGTGAGGCAGCAGAATTTTACGATGAGCAACCGTACAGTATTAAGGTCATGCTTCGTCAGCGTATACGTTGGGCAAAAGGAAGAATGGCATGCTTTTTTCATTATTGCCCCAATTTGTTTTACGGCTTGATAAGGATTTTTAAGCGGAATAAAAATGAAAATAAAGAATCAATAAAGATTTTTGATTATAAAAAAGGTACGTTTAAAGATTTATCTTTAATTAAGAAATTTTCTTTTATTGCAGAACGTGTGATGGATTTCTGTTCTTTTGTTGTAGATATGGCAGCAAGACCGCTAAAGTTTATAGCAAAAAACTTTTCTAATTTTGATATGATTTTTTACCTGCTTCCAATCAGCTTTATAAAAAAGATGGTGTGGATTGCTTTCTACATTGCAGAGTTTTATGTCGGCTGGAAAGTAGGCTCACTGTTTACAAACGGAATGCTTCCTGTTTTTGCCGGTTTGATACAAGTCTTGTTCGGAACGCTTCCTTCTTATATACGGAATATTTTCAGCGGTGTTTTAGTTACTGTGCGTGAGTGGCGCCATATTCATTGTCCCAATAAATTAAAATTGGCTTTCTATTTAGTTACATGGCCTTTGCATGATATGATTTATCCGTTTATATGCTTAGCTTCTTTATTTATGCATGTAACGTGGAAACCGATTAAGCATGATGTGGTAAAGACATTAGATGAGATAGATTCAAAATAAAAATACTTAGATATAACTGGGAATTTTGTTTTTTTATTTATTGTATGATATAATGACAATATAAAAGAAACAGCATGGACTTGAGTTTTAAAGATTTATATTTAAGTTTATGTTTCTAGATAAAAGAAAGGGAATGAATTCGGTGAAAGCAGTTAATCCTGTCATAAAAAAAGAAACAACGTATATAAGTATATGGACAATGGCGTTAAGCTTAATTATGCAAGGTGTTATTTTTTTTATGGGAAAATGGAACAGTGGTGTTCTTCTTGGCAATCTTTTAGGAGGAGCAGCGGCTGTTTTGAATTTCTGCCTTATGTGCAAGGGTATTTTGGCGGCAGTAGAAAAAGACGAACAAGATGCAAAGACAATGATTCGTATGTCACGAACACTTCGCATGTTTATGCTTTTGGCAGTAGCTGCGATAGGTGCAGTTTTACCATTTTTTAATACGTGGACAGTTTTGATTTCTTTGTTTTTTCCGAGAATAGCAATATTTTTTTGGCCGCTTTTTAACAAAAGCGAGCAAAATGTGAAAAGTGAGGACAAACATGAATAAATCAACCTCGAAAACATTAAAATTCATATTGGTTGACTGTGTTTTGCTGACTTGCACTTTCTTGCCTATTGCCTTTGTAATTATTCTTGAAATTTTAACAAGAGTACCTTCTGACAACATTTCTTTAAGCGGAGCACAGATATTTTTTGAGTTTAATATGCCATTGCAGAAATTATACATTACTGAGGCACAAGTTAATTCGTGGGCTGTAATTATAAGTATTTTCTTTTTGTGTATTTTTTTGACTCACGGTCTTGCACCAAAAGCAAAAACAAAAAGACAACTTCTGCTTGAATGGGTTGTGGAACAAACAGAAAAATTAGTAAACGGCAATATGGGCGAAATTTTCAAAAATTTTGCACCTTTTATTGCAACTGTAATTGCATTGTCAGCTTTTTCGAGTCTGATTTCGCTTTTTGGTTTATATCCGCCTACCTCAGATATTAATATTATAGCCGGTTGGGCTCTTGCTGTGGCAGGTTTAATTACATATTACAGATTTAAATGCGGACCGATAGGATATATAAAAAGTTTTTGTGATCCGATAGGCATGTTGCCTCTTAATGTTATAAATGAAGTCGCAACACCGGTTTCCATGACTTTTAGACATTATGGCAACATTATTTCGGGTGTAGTTGTTTCGGTGCTGGTAGGTGCAGGCTTGCAAGGACTTTCTCATATCGTGCTTGGTTCTTTGCCCGGTATTTTAGGAGAGGTTCCTTTCCTGCAAATCGGAATACCTGCTGTTCTTTCAGTTTATTTTGATATTTTCAGTGGTTGTTTACAAGCTTATATATTTGCAATGCTTACAATGATGTATGTAAGCGGCGCATTTAATATAGATGAATTTGAATTAAGAAAAAAGAAAAAAGCATTAAAAAAAGCAAACGGAGGTAATTAAAATGTTTGAGCTTGCTATAGGTATAATTCTTGGGTGCTGTGCTTTAGGTGCAGGAATAGCAATGATTGCAGGTATAGGACCGGGAATAGGTGAAGGTAACGCAGTTGCTAAAGCTTGTGAAGCTATCGGCAGACAGCCGGAAAGCAAAAGCGCAGTTACATCGACTATGATTATGGGTTGTGCCATTGCGGAAACAACAGGCTTGTATGCTTTGGTTGTAGCTATTTTGTTGATATTTGTAGCACCGGGAATAATGGTTGACGTGCTTTTGAGTGCAATTTAATAAGTTGGTGGATATAAATGATACAGACTCTTGATATTATAACAATAAATATCTGGTCAATTCTTATTTCATTAGCTAATCTTGTGATATTGTTTTTTATATTAAAGCGTTTTTTGTACAGGCCATTGCAAAACATTCTTGCTCAAAGAAAAGCATCTATAGATTCTCAATACGAAGAAGCTGATAATGCAAAAATTTCTGCACAGGAAAACGAAAGACTGTGGCAAGAGAAAATGCAAGGCGCAGATGAAATTGCAAAGATAATTACGCAGGAGGCTTGTCAAAGAGCTGAAAACAGAAGTGAGGCAATCATAACAGAGGCAGATGAGAAGGCTCGCGAAATTATTCGCAGAGCAGAAAATGAGGCGGATGCTATACGTATAAAAGCAGAAGCCGAGATTAAAACTCAAATCGCCGATGTTTCTGCAGCCCTTGCCGAAAAACTTCTTGAAAGAGAAATCAACAGTGATGATCACACTTTGTTAATTGAGTCGTTTATAAATGAAGTGGGGGATGACCATGGCGGAAATGCATAAAGGCTATGCAAAGGCTTTGTTTATGATTTCTGAAGAAGATAATTCTACAGAGGAAATTAACAAACAAATTCAGGAGCTGGCAGGTATTTTTGAGGACAATCTAAGCTATATACAATTATTGTCTGCGCCGAATATTGCAAAGACAGAACGTGTTTTTCTTTTACAGGAGCTTTTAGGAGATAAATACAACGAAAATTTAAAAAAATTTTTGATGTATATGTGTCAAAAGAATATCATCGGAGAAATTCAAGGTTGTGCCGAAGAATTTGACAACCTTTACCGCGAATTTAAAAAAATTTCTATAGCATACGTAAAAAGCTCGGTGCCTCTTACGGAGGAGCAAAAGGAAAAGCTTAAAACAAGACTTGAGACTGTTTCAGGTTGTAATGTTACTCTTGAATGTATGGTAGAAGAAGGTTTAATAGGTGGCGTTAAGGTTGAAATGAACGGAATTATTTACGATGGCAGCGTAAAGCGTAAACTTGAAGAAATAAAGAAGGTAATTGAACAATGAGCAACAGAAGCGAAGAAATAAGTAAAATAATAAAAGAACAGATTAAACAATATCAATCTCGTTTGGAAATGAGCGAGAGTGGTACGGTTGTTCTTGTGGGTGACGGTATTGCACGAGTTTTTGGATTAAGAGACTGTATGGCAGGAGAACTTTTGGAATTTGAAGACGGCAGTTGCGGTCTTGCTCAAAATCTTGAAGAAGATACAGTTTCAGTGGCAATCCTTTCCAATAACTATGATATTCGAGAAGGAACAAAAATAAAACGAACAGGTAAGGTTTTATCTGTTCCTGTAGGAGAGGCTCTTTTAGGCAGAGTTGTTGATGCACTGGGAAACCCTATTGATGGTAAAGGTCCCGCGGATTGTTCCGAAACACGACCGGCCGAAGCTGAGGCTCCCGGTATCATTGAAAGAAAAAGTGTTTCTGTTCCGTTGCAGACAGGCATAAAAGCTATAGACAGCATGATTCCTATAGGAAGGGGACAACGTGAACTTATTATAGGAGATCGTCAAACAGGAAAGACAGAAATAGCAATAGACACTATCATAAATCAAAAGAATACCGGAGTTATTTGTATCTATGTTGCCATTGGACAAAAAAATTCATCTGTTGTCAGAATTGCCGGAGAACTTGCGGCAAACGGAGCCATGGATAATACTATTATAGTATCTGCATCAGCTTCTGAAAGTGCGCCTCTTCAATATATAGCACCTTACTCAGGTTGCGCAATGGCTGAATATTTTCGAGAAAAGGGTAAAGATGTACTGATTATTTACGATGATTTGTCCAAACATGCAGTAGCGTACAGAGCTTTGTCTTTGTTGATTCGCCGTCCTCCCGGAAGAGAGGCATATCCGGGGGATGTTTTCTATTTGCACTCCAGACTTTTGGAACGTGCTGCTTGTGTTGCACCTGAATATGGCGGAGGTTCAATTACTGCGCTTCCTTTAATTGAAACACAAGCGGGCGATGTATCTGCGTATATTCCCACAAATGTAATTTCTATAACTGACGGGCAGATTTTTCTTGAAACAGAGTTATTCCATGCAGGTATTATGCCGGCTATAAATCCCGGTATTTCCGTAAGCCGTGTCGGAGGTTCTGCACAACTTAAAGCAATGAAAAAAGTTTCGGGAGAATTAAAGCTTTTATATTCTCAATACAGGGAGTTGCAGGCTTTTTCTCAATTTGGCAGTGACCTTGATGCAGATACAAAGGCTCGTCTGGCTTTGGGAGAACGTATTGTTGAGGTATTAAAACAGGACAGGAATGCACCGGTGCCGGTAGGTTGTCAAGTTGTGATTATTTATGCCGTTACTCATGGATTTTTAGATGATATTCCTGTTAATAAGATTAAAGAATATGAAAAAAAGCTTTACACATTGTTAAATCACAAGTATTCCGATTTGTTAAAAAGATTTGAAGATGGGTATTTTGATGATTGCGATGTTGCAAGAATGGAGAACGCAATAAATGAGTCAAGATATTAAAACACTTAGAAACAGAATAAAAAGTGTTAATTCTACATTGCATTTAACAAAGGCAATGGGACTTGTTGCGTCTTCTAAAATTCGACGAGCAGTGGAAGGCATGATAAAGAGCAAAGAGTATGCCGAAGCTTTATATAAAACAGTTGATACTTTAACATCTTGCAGAGAGTGTCACAACAGTGTTTACTTACAAGAAAGACCTGCCGAGAGATTGCGTATAATTGTAGTAGCAGGAGATAAAGGAATGGCCGGAGGTTACAACGCGGGAATTTTTCGTTTTATGAGAGATTTTCCCAATGCGGAAATTATTGCTATAGGCAAAAGAGCGTGTGACAGATACAACCTGGATTTTTGTTCATCTGAATATTTCCCCGTTTCAAAAGCTTACGAAATAGCTGTGAAACAGTGCAAAGATTTTGAAGATGGTCTTTATGATAAGTTGGCTGTTGTCAGTACGAGATATGTGTCTGCTTTGTCTCAAGTACCGGAATTTACGGAGGTTTTACCGCTGAAAAAAACAAAAGGCAAGTCTGACAGCGTGATTTTTGAGCCGGACGAGATGACAATATTAAATTCTGTTGTGACAGAATATGTTGCCGGTGTATTGATACAACTTGTTCGTGAAAGCTTTGCGTGTGAAGTGGCAGCAAGAAGAGCGGCCATGGATTCCGCAGGTAAAAACGCAACAGAGATAATAGAAAGCCTGCAACTGTCTTACAATAGAGCAAGACAGGGAGCTATTACGCAGGAAATTACCGAAATTGTAGCCGGAAGCGGCTTGTAAAAAGGAGGAATTTACATTGAATAAAAATACAGGTAAAGTTTCTCAGGTTATGGGACCTGTTGTGGATGTTCGTTTTGAAGACGGCGGATTGCCACCTATTTTTAATGCACTTACAGTACCTATAGGAGAGGGCGATAACGTTAAAAGTTTAACTGTCGAGGTAGCTCAGCACATAGGAGACAATACGGCCAGATGCATTGCAATGTCTTCTACTGACGGATTAAAAAGAGGCACAACGGTAACAGATACAGGCAAGGCAATAAGCGTTCCGGTGGGCAAAGAAACTTTGGGCAGAATTTTCAATGTACTCGGCCAAGTGGTGGACAATGGACCGCAGCCGCAAGCAGAAGAATATTGGGATATTCACAGACCTGCTCCGGAATACAGTGAACTTGCCACATCTACAGAAATTCTTGAAACGGGCATCAAAGTAATTGACTTGATTTGTCCTTACTCAAAAGGCGGAAAAATCGGTTTGTTCGGAGGTGCCGGAGTTGGAAAAACAGTTCTTATTATGGAACTTATCAATAATATTGCAAAACAACATGGCGGATTATCTGTATTTACAGGTGTAGGAGAGCGTACAAGAGAAGGAAATGACTTATATAATGAAATGAAACAATCAGGTGTTCTGTCAAACACTTCTTTGATATACGGACAAATGAACGAGCCACCCGGAGCACGTATGAGAGTAGCTCTTTCAGGTCTTACTATGGCAGAATATTTTCGTGAACATGACGGCCGAGATGTGCTGCTTTTTATCGATAATATTTTCAGATTTACACAAGCAGGATCTGAAGTATCTGCATTGCTGGGACGTATGCCTTCTGCAGTAGGGTATCAGCCTACTTTAGCTACGGAAATGGGCGCACTCCAAGAACGTATCACATCAACTAAGAAAGGATCGATAACATCAGTGCAAGCAGTGTATGTACCGGCCGACGACCTTACAGACCCTGCTCCTGCAACAACTTTTGCGCATCTGGATGCAACAACAGTTTTATCACGTTCTATTGCATCCCAAGGAATATATCCAGCAGTAGATCCCTTAGAGTCTACAAGCAGAATAATGTCTGCCGATATTTTGGGAGAAGAACATTATTCTACGGCAAAAGAAGTACAAAGAATTTTGCAAAGATATAACGAACTTATGGATATTATTGCAATTATGGGAATGGATGAGCTTTCTGATGAGGATAAGCTTTTGGTCCAAAGAGCAAGAAAAATACAGAGATTTTTGTCACAACCATTTGATGTATCAGAAAAATTCACAGGTATGACAGGTAAATACGTTCCTTTGGCAGAAACAATAAGAGGTTTTAAAGAAATTATTGAAGGTAAACATGATGATTTGCCGGAATCTGCATTTTTGTTTATAGGAACTATCGACGAGGCCGCAGAAAAAGCAAGGAGAAGCTAAAATGAGGGAATATAATTTAACAGTGTCTTCCCCTGACGGTAATATTTTCTGTGGCAATGTTGTTGCTGTTTATGCAAGGGGCATTGAAGGTGATTTGGCGATACTTGCAGGTCATGCACCTTTTGTGACTTTTTTAAAGCCTTGTGAGGTCAGAATTGAATTTAATGATTTAAATGAGATAAAAGGAAAAGTTGACGGAGGCATTCTGTCGGTTAGTGATAATGGTGTAATATTACAATCAAGTTCTTTTAGAATGATTTAATTCCCTATTAAACATATTAAAACGATATTTAGCTGTTCTGGCTCTTTTCCTAAAACCGTGAAAGTGAAAGAAAAATAAAAGAAAATGTGATAGAATAAATTTGGGTGATTAAAATGAACGGATTTATTAATTATGAAGAAATGTTTTCACAAAGTATAGGATTAAAAGAACCATGGCAT
>JAFWZH010000132.1 GCA_017522515.1 Clostridia bacterium | reverse complement strand
TCGGTGCCTGCTTTTATGAATCTAATACTTATGTTTTCACAGCTATAGCCGAAGGACCATTAGGAGAAGTCCGCTCAACCCCTGTAACGGTATTATACCCGTTTTAGGGTGTTAGAAATTTATAGATAACTTCAAATTATCTTTTACTTGTTGTACAAAAAATTTTTTGAATGGTGTGAATAGATAAATGAAAAGTCAAAACAATTTTGATTATATATTATTAAGACTGCTATATGCTTTTAAAGAACTCAAAGAAGAAAAAAATACTACTCTAATATTGGGTGCCGGTTGTTCGCTTAATTCATCCGATAGAGATATATCTACTGTTGGAATAATGAAGCAATGCTTAAGAGAACATAATGTTAAAGGCATTGACGAAACAAATTGGTACGATTTATACAGTAATTTTGTAAATATAGTTTGGGAAGGAAAGTCACAAAAAGAACGCCGAAAACTCTTGCAAAAAAGACTTGAAGGAGTTGTTCCTTCTGAAGGGCACAAATTTTTAAGAAAACTAATAGAATTGGGATACATAAATAATATCATCACTACTAATTTTGATATGTTAATAGAGGATGTATGTGATGGGTTGACTTACAACAAAAAAGTCGGTGAAAACGAGTACATAAAGATAGGTGACGGTTCTCCTGTTTTTAATCTAATAAAAGCTCATGGTGATCTTGAAACGGGAAATTTGAAATTTGCCCCTGCAGAACTAACATCACTTTCTCAGGAATTGTCGGATGAAATATACAGCAAAACTTCAGGACTTACAATTTTTGTTGGATATCGCGGCCAAGATGTTGGCCTTATGAACTCAATCAATAAAACTGATAAAGCCTCCTCCGTTTATTGGATTGATGTTAAAGAACCTAGTGAAGCTGATCCTTTTGAAACACAACAAGTGTACAGTTTACTTGAAAAAAGAGGTTCAAGAAACAACATTTTATATGGTAGTGAGTATGGAGATTTTAATAAAGTAATGGAAAAAATTTTTTCCTTACTTATACCTCTAGAAAGCAGTAAAAATAATAACTTTCACCAAACCGAAACTGGAGACATTTGGAAAAATACATCAATAATTGATATGTTATCTCTATATGCTAGATTGTTAGAACTTTTCCAACAAGCTCTATACTTTTCAGAAAAGGCATATAACAAATTAAAAATTAATGACAAAGAATATACTGATGAGAAATACGCATCATATTTAAATTCTTATTTGTATTTCTTTAAGAATGACAAGTTGCCATCGGATTTAATAAACATACCAAACAACGAGGTTGATGCTTTGGTTTTGGGTATCTCAATTGAAATAATTGTGCGCTCCATTTGTAGTGGCATAAGTACTAAAGAGTATTCCAGTAAAATTAAGGAGGAGTTATGTAAAGAATCTGATGTTGGTGTGTTAAGCGATGAATCTTTCTGGATTGCCGTTGATAATATTGCAAGTTTTGACAAACCGACAGAAGAGGCCATTCAACTACATTTTAATAATAATCTTATAATTCAATCGGTGGATGTTCCTTTAAAAGAATTGAACGAATTGATTAATGTTGTTCAGCTTTTGTCTTTAATTTTACTTCCAACCAACTATAACAACGAAGAAAATCAAAGAAGTTTGTCAGAGATAATATATGGAAAACAAGATTCAATAGAAAACAGTGACGGTAAACTACATATTAACCTTGGACAATTGGAAAATTATAATGTGTTTTTAGCAAATCCTATGGTTTGTAGTCTTCCAGATGTAAAAAAAATAACAAATGATAATACTCATATTGAAATTAATTCAAAATGGGTTAACTTTACTTTTGAAATCAAAGAAGAATCAAGTAGTAATAAGGAAGCAGATGAGTCAATATATACCACCTGTATTAAAAGATGTTTTACAACGTCGAAGCAGTTTATAGATTTGGGTTCAACAACACAAGTAAGAGCTCATATTAAGCTAGAACTTGATACAGAATTAAGAAAATTTTTTGCTTCAGATAGACAAGCTATGTTTATTACGGGCTCAAGCGGAAGTGGAAAAACAACAGCGATACAGAACTATATTTGTAATAATAAGAATAGTGAGCAAACACATATTATAGCGATTTCTCCCAAAAATACACTTATAAATAGTTTTGGAATTTCGCTGTTTCTTAATATTAATGTTGATGAATCTAATGAAGAACACATACTTTCTGCGATAAATGAGTCTTTTAAAATTCGTGATTCTAAACTTATTTTAGTTTTCGACGGATTAAACGAATTAAATGATTCTTTGAAAATTCAGCAAAAGCACTATGTTGCTCTTGTTGATTTAGCAGAAAAACTCTATAAACTTAACTGTGAGCATATAAAACTTATAGTAACTTGTCGACAGTGGTCATACCATCTATACAAATCAAATACAAGAACGCAGCTAAATCACCTTTATTTTTATAGTAACAATAAATCGGAAACAAATTTAGCGGAAAATCAAGATGCAAGTTATAAAATAGGTTCTTTTAAAAATGATGATGTTGAAAAACTTGTAAGATGTTATCTGCCGGATAAACATCAAGATGAATTACTGAAATTCATAAAAAATCAGAGCCTGCTATATGAAATATCACCATTATTGATTGCTATTATCGGTGATTATTTAACTGACGAGAAAGATGTTCAGAAAATAATAAATAAACAATCAATTTACGAATTGTTTTCAGCTGCTTTGTTCGAACGGATTTCAATGACAAATGAATTTCTTGCCAAAAAAATACTATATTCATATTTTGAATTGAAACTTGAATATAGAAATACAAACATAGATGTTACAAAGTTTATGTTACAGAATAAATTATATTGTGAAAGTAACAACGACATCGTTAATAACCTTGACATCGTTTTGAATGAATTGGCCGATGTCAACATATTAGTTAAAGACCTATCAAGAACAGAAAGAATTAGATTTAAACATGATAAAATCGAAGAGTGCTTTTTCAAAAAATATATAGAAGAATATCGTTTCCAAGGAATTGAATTGTTTAGAAAAATCTTCTCTTTATGCAGAAAAAATTTAATCTATCAATCTGGTTTAATTCAATACCTTACTGATTTGGTACATGTTGATATAAGCGAATTTAAAGATACGATAATATCATTATCTTTAGAAAACATGGACACTTTGCCAAAGTATGTTGTTGAAGCGTTATCGCAATCTAAAGATTTATCGGAAGATTTACGATATCTGCTTCATGAAAAAGATGTTATCAACAGCAAAAAATTCATTAACATACTTATATTAGGGTTTGATGAAAGTTTGTTGGCATATTCTTTAATAACTTATGATCTTAAAAGAGTAATTGATTGTCTATTGAGTTTTACAAACAACAGAATCATCACAGATGATATAAAAGCCTATCTGAATTACTTTGTGTCAAGATTATATTATTTTACAAATGATTATGCATCCGCATTAAACCATGCCAATATAGCTTTAGAGTTAATAAATCAAACGAATGCAAAACTACTTACAAAAATCAATATGCACAAAGCTGTTATCTTTATGGAACAGGGGTATAGTAGAAGTAGTATTGAGATTTTAAGTGGTGAATATAAGAAGTATGAAACAAGTAAAGATATTGAGAACAAGATGAGAGTTGGAATTGAACTTGGGCGTGCTCTTAATCATAGCGGTCAAATTGAAGGGCCATTATTAATTTATGACACACTTCTTAACGAGAATTTAGAGGATCACAATCCATATGTTCTTGCTCGAATATTTGAACAAAAAGGAAACAGTTTAAACAAAATAATGTTCACCGAACTAAATCATGGCTTTACCTCTAAAGAACTGCTTTCTCGAGAAACAATTATTAAAGCAAGGGATTTGTTTTTTGAAGCAGTAAAACTATACGAAGACTCTATGGAACTCTTACTAAAGGAAAATGAAGTGTTCTGTTATGGAGGTGTAGTACCTGAATTAATTAATACATATGTTGGATATTCGTTTTCTGTAGAACCGTATGGAATAGATGAATGCAGAGAATTAATTAGAGAAGTAGATACTCTATTTGAGAAAATTGTTACACCATATAAAGCCGATTTCTATTTGGCGAAAGCTTATTTTTTTGAATATTTAGGAGAGATTGAAAAAGCTGTTGCTTGCATCAAAATTGCTTTGCAATCATCTGTTGAATTAACGAATAGAAACAAAGAGGCGAAGTGTTGTGTTTTCTACAGTCAGTTTGCGTATAGGAGATTATTAAAACTTGATACTAATATAGCCTCGACAGTTTGGAGAGAATTAGGTCTGAAATACATATCTCAAAGTATAAATTATTACCAAACGCATACAGTGGTTGAAAACAATGTAAATCTGGAAAGTTGTTTAGCTTTGAAAGAAATGTTGGAAACTTGGAAGAGTTATTAGGCTGAAGTTTTCTCAGAATCCTCCAAACATAATACTTGTTTTGCTTGGAGGATTCTAAAAAATAACACTTATTTATCTCGGTACATCTGTTGGCGCATTTCCAAAGTCTGTTTTATTATCTTGTAAACATTTAATATCAAAATCTTTTTTAATCTCTATAATGTCTCTTGATATCTTTTGTGCTATTGCTTCATCAATATTTATGGTTATAGGAAATACTGAAATAACACTTATTGACCGATCTTTAAGTGTATAATTTGGTAAATATCGAACACATAGATTTATTATGTTATTTCTCTTAAAGTGCTCCGACAAACCAAACATATACTTATTGTTGATTTCAATAAATTCAGGTGAATTAAACAACTTTTCATAGTTACAATCAAGTATTGGAGACTTTGCTAATACAATTGTTCCGAATCCATATGTGTAATCACCACCGATCACCCAAAATCCTGCTTCAGACAATCTTTTAGAAAAAGTGTTGGCAACACACATCATATTTGCTACATAAGATTGAAAACCTTCAACACCAACGCTCTGCAAAACATTCCATGCAGATATAATATCTGTAGTACATCGTGAATTAGTAAAAGTGTAATAGCAAGAATCTTTTTCGGATGTTTCTTCTTCTTGATTTATGTTATACAGTTCCTTTTTGTACTTAGTTAAAAATGTGCTTGTTGTGTATGGTGAGAAACCGCATTTATGAAAGTCAAAGCCAAAACCATCTGCTAAATTTGAATGCCTAAATAAATCAGTAGTATGATTAATTTTAGATAAAACATCCGATTCAATTAATAGCGGATTGTTATCAAAATCATATGATTTAAAAAAGAGCCAAGGCCAACATACAACCATATCATAATAAATGTAAGGTTTGTATTTAACCTTATATTTGATCACAAGCTCTTCAATTATTTTATTTGCATTTTCTATGCTTTCAACCGAAGCGTGCATAGTATTTCCACCCGATATAATAATACAGGCAATAGGAATATTTTTTCTGAAGCACTCTTCAATCGTCTTTTCAAAATATGATAAATCAAGAGTTTGGTTATCTGTTAATGGGACCCTTATACATTTTTCTGTAGATATGCCCAATTGATGACAAATCGATTCAATAGAAAAATGATTGGCGTCTGATGTAATTACAACCGGTGTTGTATCAAATCCGCAAACTCTTTGGCAACGATTCAATCCACATTTTATTCCATATGTTAAACAAACTTTACCGCCAGCAACAAACACACCTGCAGAATCATTCTCATTTATTCCAACTAGATTAGATAACTGTTTCACAATTTGTTTCTCCATAGTTAGATATCCAGCACTAGTACCTTTAATCATTCCATTGGGATTGAACATATTAGTTACAGCTGATGCAGCAACTGTATTCATCATAACAGGAGAACACACATTGTATAGTGTAAGCGGTGAATGCCACTTTGTCTGTCCGTTTAACACTTTAATTGATTCTAACAAAACAGTTTCTTCGTCTTGAGGGTGTAAAGGTATTCTTTCAAATTTAGAAAGCATCTGTTCGTAGTTGTAATCCAATTCTCCTAGATAATATGAATTAGGCGTTGTTAGAGGTAGATTTTCTATTGCAAGAGATGTCATTTTTAAAAAATCGTGTTTATTTCTTTCATCTGGCTGTAACAAACGCTTTCTCAACTCTTTACACACATCATTATAAGAATAATCTCCTTTTTCGATTTTAATGCCTAGAGGAATTAGGTGGTTAATATTGATAGGTAAGGTTGCCGCTAGATCGATCAAGCGTAAATCAGAATGATCAAAATGTTTTTTAGTTAGGCATAGCAAAATACATAAATATAGAAATTCCGTAAATGTAATATTATATAAACTCAAAACTTGTTCTATCTGTTTAGACGTAAGACAATTTGAACACTTAATATCCAAAAGAAAAAATTCGTTGTTTTGAATACCGAAATTAAACTGTGCATAATTTTCAAGTGAAAATGAATTAAATAGTTCATACGCTCTTAAAATCATTCTATCGGTATCTATGCCACTACAAGAAACGGTCTCAAAGGTATAAGGTGTATTACCCCATATTGATATGTCTATAAAACTATCAAAAATGTATTTCTTCCAAACAGAAATTTCTTCAATGCTATGTTCAGTAGCTAAAACCTTATCTACCAATTGAAAAAGCTCTCGAGATGTATTAACCAAATATGTTTCATCAATATTACTGTTTGTGTACTCTATAAGTATAGGATAATCATTAGAAGATATTTTTTTTAGTCTTTGATTGTAATTATACCTTGTCCATATTTCAAAATTGTTTTTTGAGGTAGATGACTTTAAAAATGTAGTCTTATCTTTAATAATAAGATTATTCAGCCAACTATTTCCAAAAGTGTTGCATTTGTAAATTTCCAAAATATAGAGCAAATCATAATTAAGAATTTTGTTTGATGATATAAGGGGAATAACACAATCGAAACTGTGATTGAACAATTTCTGTTCGAGTTCGCATCTTGATGGCGAAAATAGCACGGTAAAATCCACCAGATTACTTGTTGTCTGAAATTCAAATTTAGAATCGCAGATTACTAACACATTAAGTTTGTTCTTCATTTTTATCCTCCTTAATTTTAGAATAAAATAATTCAATGATAATTTGAAGTTATC
>JAFWZH010000131.1 GCA_017522515.1 Clostridia bacterium | reverse complement strand
TGATATGCCCCTTGTCAAGTAGACAGGTGAAATATCTAAAAAGGAATGCAGATTATGCCTACATTTCACTTTGAAGTGTAGGCATTTTTCTATGCACACCATTTTTCTTTATATTTACTTATTCGCTTATTTTCTGGAATAGGATATTTTATTGGTGCCTGTGATAACAGAGCCTCTTGCCGTACCTCTAATGGTGTTTTACAGTGATATCTGTCTTGTGGACGTTCTTCGCTATAGAAACGGAGATAGTCTTCAATCGCATGTCTTAATGATGCTTCGTCCGTTATTTCATACATTTGATACATTTCAGACTTGATTATCCCCCAAAATCCTTCTGTAGGTCCATTATCAATGCAATGTCCAACACGTGACATTGACTGTTCCATACCCTGCTTCTCAAGTTTCTTTTTAAACATTTTGCTAGTATACTGGAAACCTCGATCACTGTGAAAAATAGGTTTAGCATCAGGATTTGCCGAGATTGCCTTATCGAATGTTTTGAATACTAGCCTGTTATCATTTCTGGCACTAATAACATGTGCAACGGGGAATCTGTCATATAAATCTATAATGGCACTTAAGTACAACTTCTTTTTGCCACCGGGAATCTTAAATTCTGTCACATCCGTAGCCCATTTTTGATTAGGAGAAGTTGCATAGAAGTTTCGCTGTAGTATATTTTCTGCTACTTCATCAGGCTTGGTAGAAGCATATTTTTTCTTCTTTTTGCGTATAACAGAATGGATTCCCAACTTTTTCATAATTCTATGTACTCTGTTTTTACTATATTTTGTGTGATTGAAGTGATTAATCCAGGATGTCATTCTTCGGTATCCTAAGATATGATTAAAACGCTCATCATACTCTTTTATGAGTTCTGCAAGTTTGATATTTTCATGTTCTGCATCCGGAACTTCCCGATGTGACCATTTATAATAAGCAGCTCTTGATATTTCAAGGTGTTTGCACATCCATTCTATACTCCAGTTTTTTTCTTTATGAAAATATTTGATAGTCAGATATTTAGATTCGTGGCGTACTTTGCCAAGCCTCACATCCTTTCGAATTCTTTCACTTTTTTTAACAGCTCAACGACCATATTTTTTTCTTCCAATTGACGTTTTAAACGTAGATTTTCACGTCTTAAGCGTTCTAATTCATCTACTTCATCATCTGTTTTACGATGTCCGCGTCTATCGGTTAATCCTTTTTCACCATTAGCATCATACTTTTTTACCCAAGAATAAACCTGATTATAGGAAACGCCATATTTTGCAGCTGTATTCTTATAATCACGATTATGCTTTATGCAATAATCTACGATTTCCTTTCGTTCTTCAAATGTTGCTTTTCTTCTCGCTTCTGCCATATAGACCTCCTGTTTTGGATCATAATCCTTAAGTTCTCTATTGGCATTATACACCTTAATCCATTGTCTTAAAATAGAGCGACTGGATATTCCATACTGAGCGATGATATCATCAACGGAACCTTCACCGTTAATTACTGCCTCTACACATTTTATTTTTAATTCTTTAGTATATGTTCTGTTCTTTTGATGACAAAATGCAGAAATACCATGAATTCTGTATTCATTAATCCATCCTCTTAGTGTTGCATAGCCTATACCATACTTATCTGCAAGAAAATGTATGGAACCCTCTCCGTCAATATATTCTTGTGATACCTTTGCTCTAAATTCAGATGTGTGTTTTGATCTTGGCATGAAAAAACCTCCAAAGCAGCAGATTTTTATATTTAATCTGTCTACTTTAGAGGTATCATATCA
>JAFWZH010000130.1 GCA_017522515.1 Clostridia bacterium | reverse complement strand
GCACATAGCATTACTCTTGATGATACAAGACCGATTCCGTCGGATGCATCACTTATTTCATCACCGCACAGATAAAATCTTTTTGTTACCTTTCTTGTGTGAATGCTGTTCGCACTCCCCATACCTGCCATCCCGGAAGCCGCCACAATATACTTTTCCAGCATTTCTTCCAAGACAAGATTGGTAAGCATCGCCTTACACTCTGCATTGTCAAAGGCTTCACAGATGATATCGCAATCTTTCAAAAGTTCTTTTGCGTTTTCCTCTATTACACAAACCGTCTGTATCTCTGTTTCGAGATATGGGTTAATTTCCGCAAGATTTTCTCTTAATGCTTCTGTCTTATACATTCCGACCTGACTCGCCTTATACTGCTGACGGTGAAGATTGGTAATGTCCACCTTATCAAAATCAATCAGTATAAGTTTTCCTATTCCTGCACGTGCAAGAGCAATTGCTATATTAGAACCAAGTCCTCCAAGACCGCAAATACCAACCGTTGTTGATGAAATCTTACTCTGCAAATCCTCACCATGTCTGTCATTTAAAGCTTTTATCCATTCATTTTTTGAGGGCATCATATTAACCACCTCCCACAAAGCTTACAACTTCGACATTATCATCATCTTTAAAAACAATCTCAGAATACTGTGATTTTGGTACTATATCTCCGTTTAGTTCAACAGCAACTCTTTTTGAATCATAGCCTGCCAAGGTCAGATAATCCAAAACTGTTTTACCGGAAACATCAACATATTCGCCGTTAATCTTTACCATCTTTTTCACCTCCGTAATGTAACAAAAAAGGAAGTCACCGATTTGGTAACTTCCACATATTCCATGTCAGCTTTGATGTCGCGCAAGGCATCCCTACGTTGGCATTATCCAAATCAGGTTCTCGGTCGGAGGTTATACCTCCCTCTCAGCCTGTTACACAAGCTCCCGTTCCTATTAACTTGTATTTTACAAACAAAAAGAAGCTACCGATTTGGCAGCTTACGCTTATTCCATGTCAATTGCGATGTCGCACAAGGCATCCCTACGTTGGCATTATCCAAATCAGGTTCTCGGTCGAAGGTTAAACCTTCCTCTCAGCCTGTAACACAAGCTCCCGTTTCTTATTTGTTTTTATATATTATACCACTAAAGAAATAAAATTTCAATAGAAAATGAGAATTTTTATTATTTTTATCTCCCATTTCTAGATAAGTATTGATGGGTAAAAGTATACAAAAAGGTGCATACCAAAATCATTGATACATTTACAGTATGCACCTTTGAATATATGTATTTAGTTCAACAAATTGGAATTTATCAGTCTAACGCAACAAGGTCAGACTTTTCATAACGATTGTGTCCTTGCAAACTCTTTTTATATTTCCAACATGTAATAGCTTCATCCAAACTTCTTCCCTGATTATCTTCGAAGAAATCTCGGATGTATGTATTATACTCAAATTGCTTACCAATCGTTGTTTTACCCTTTTTCTTTTCTTCTAAAATCTGATAATATGCATTAATTGCATCACCATAAGTCTTTCCAGCATTGCTCTTTAACCACTTCTGGAACAAAACATTAAAAGAAAAACTTTTACCTATTTTTTCTTTTAAAAAGGCTCTATGCTTTTCGGAACATACTATATTGGATTCAATTAGTGTATTCTCTGTAATTAATCCAACATCTATTGTTGCTTTTCTTTTTGCAGAAGTTTCTAATACCTTTCCCGTATCAAGAAAACAGGCAATTCTATCTGTAAGCTCAATCTTTCCACCCGAAACAGGCAGATTGTTTTCCCTACAAAAACCAACTAATTCTTCCTTCAAATAATAAAAACTTCGAAAAGTTTTTCCATCTAATTCCTTATTCAAATCTGGTCTTTCACTCATTTTCATTCTCTCCATAAACTTCAAGTTTGTCAAATTGGAATTGGCTTACTTGTTAAAGTAAGAATATTTTGCAATCAAGGTTTGTTCAATGCTATCGTCTGTTGTATCTGCAAATAAGGTTCTATCGTAAGTAAAGTTTTCGTGTTCTATGCAAGTTTCCAACATAAACAGAAATATACCCATATCAATCTTGTTGTAATATCTCACCTTATCGGATGGCATAATTCCTCGTTTACCTGGCTTTTTAAATCTGTAGACCATCAAATCATTGCCTGTGTTCTCTACAATCCAAGGCTGTGTATTACAAGCACTTGGCGCAAATCGAACAATCTCTGCAACACCCAATGTATTTCCGTTCCAAATTTCAGCCATAGGCTTTCTTTTGGATTTAAACATATCTTTACGGAACTTATCTTCTGCCATTTTAGCAATCGAAATCATAATGACAAAATCAAGTCCGTTCATTTGCATATTCTTCGGTTTTCCAATACCGAACCACAAAGCACCTATATTTTGGGATGCAAGGTATAAATCTATCTGTTCACCAATATA
Organism: Clostridia bacterium; assembly: GCA_017522515.1. The sequence continues at coordinate 7,240 of JAFWZH010000130.1, read as the reverse complement.
CCCAACATTTCGCAAATACTCATCTTTCGCTTCGCTGTAAAACAAAATACAATACTGTCCGCCTCGTTTGCAGGTGGTTTCGCTTTCGGGAACAATGCAAATCTTTGTTTCTATTTCCTCATCAAGGGGCTTTACCGTCCTGATAAATTCTTCTATTCCTTTAATTTCAGCATCGGTTATTGTTCCTGTATCCTTGAACAGATGAAAGGATTTTCTTTTAAAAATTTGTTTATAGTAATCCATAATGTACTCCGTCAAATTCAAGTTTGTCTAACTCTTTCCACTTATATAGACTTAAAAGTTAGGAAAATGTTCTAATTTTCAATACAATTATACCACATTATGCGGAAATTGTCACTACCCTCACAATATTTTTAGTATCAAAAGGAAAAGGTCTATATTTCAATTTTTGGAATTCCACTTTTTCGGGTACACCTTTTGTCAGCATATCAAGTAACATATTAACTCTGTCTGCTGTTCTGCAATTAAACCCTTTTTCCTGCCACCTAAACAAAGCAAGGTAGTGGTCTAAATACTTTGAACTAACCTCTTTGTATCTGTCAAAATAGTTAGTAAGTTTAGAATGATAAGAATTAACCTTACCTAAATTGAATGGACCAGAAGAGTGTTTGCCCGAAGGTATCCGTCTTAAATGTATCTTGTTGTTATTAGCAAATGTTCTGTATGCTCTCAAACTATCAGTAACAAGAATACTATCTTCAGCAAATCTTCCACCTAAATGCTGTTCTAAATGTTTGGGTTCAATCTTACCCAAGCAAGTAGGTGATATATAAGCATTCTGCAATTTATCCACAGCAGTAATAACACAGACCTGTTCGTTGCTGATACCTCTTTTTCTCTTTTCTTCCTTATCAAGACCATTCAATTCCTTTGATACTGAAAGATTAGAGGGAATAGTTTCATCGTCATAAAAGCCATCCATATCTTTAACCTCTGCAACTTCATAGCCAGCCTGTTCAATATATTCAAACTTTTCTGCTCTGTTACGGTGGTGACGTGGCATTCTTTTCAATTCTTCAATGAAGAAAGCTTTATTTCTCTCACCAATGAAAGACAGCGGAATAAAGAACTCGTCACCTTCAACAATAGAGGAAAAACTATCTTGTTCGCCTTCTAACTGCATTATAAGAGAGCATACCTTGTGTCTGTTGTACCAAGCAGTTGCGAGGTTGATACCCATATCCTTTTTAATTCTGTTTAGACTTGCATTATAAAGGGTTAAGGTCAAAAACTCAATCCATTGCTTTACTGTTAATTTTGAATGATAGAGCAAAGTTCCATAGGTGTCCCCGAAAGTTTTAGAACAAGCCTTGCATAAGTATCTTTGTCTACCATCTTTTTTACCATTTTTATTTACAGAAGTGCTACCACATATAGGACAAACCAATTCTTCCCCTCTGTTTATAGTGCATTTTTCTAACAATGCTACTAATTCAGGTGGTAACACAACTTTACCTTTTTCAACATTTTCATTTTTCTTCTTCATATCAATAATGATAGTAAGAAGTTCTGCAATCTGTTCTTCTGTCAAATTGACATTTTGAACTAAATCTTTTAAATCCTTTAACTTTGCCATTTTATAACCTCCACAGAAAATTATTTATACTTAATCGTATATTTTTCTGTAGTCATAAAATGGTTTTATGCATATTAACTAGTAATTTTTTAAAAAATCAATTATCAATACTTATCTAGAAATGGGAGATTTTTATTAAAGTAACTCCGCCAGATCGTAAATCAGTTTTTCTGTTTTCACCCAGCCAAGGCATGGATCTGTAATGGATTTTCCGTATGTGCATTCTTCAGGCTTTTGAGCACCATCTTCAATGTAACTTTCGATCATAAGACCTTTAACAAGCTTTTTAACATCGTTTGAGTGTCTGCAGCTATGAAGAACTTCTTTTGCTATTCTCGGCTGTTCAGCCCATTTCTTACCTGAATTTGCGTGATTTGTGTCAATAAGGACTGCAGGATTGCTAAGTCCTGATTTCTCATACATTTCAGCAAGATGGATAAGATCTTCGTAATGGTAGTTTGACATAGATTGACCGTGTTTGTTGACATATCCTCTTAATATAGCGTGTGCATGAGGATTACCCTGACTTTCAACCTCCCAGCCTCTGTAAATAAATGTGTGAGAGTGTTGTGCAGCAGTAATTGAATTCATCATTACAGAAAGGTCTCCGGCAGTAGGATTTTTCATACCGACTGGAATATCCAGACCGCTCGCTGTAAGTCTGTGCTTCTGATTTTCAACAGATCTTGCACCAACTGCAACGTATGACAAGAGATCAGATAAGTATCTGTGATTTTCAGGGTATAACATTTCATCGGCACATGTGAAACCTGTTTCCTCTATTGCTCTTAAATGAAGTTGTCTAATTGCAACAAGCCCCTTTAACATATCTGCTTCTTTCTGAGGATCCGGCTGATGAAGCATTCCCTTGTATCCATCACCTGTGGTTCTTGGCTTATTTGTGTAAATTCTCGGAATAATAAGGATTTTATCAGCGACTTTATCCTGAACTGTTCTCAGACGTGAAATGTAGTCAATAACACTGTCATCATGGTCTGCTGAACACGGTCCGATAACAAGGATAAATCTGTCATCTTTGCTTTCGAAGATATTCTTTATTTCAACATCTCTTTTTTCTTTCATCTGTTCGTGTTTGTATGATAATGGAAACTGTTCCTTAATCTCCATTGGGATTGGTAATTTGCGTTTGAAATTCATATTCATTGTTTTGTTCCTCCTACAAAATTATTTTTTATCAAATAACGCTCTGCGCTCTGTTGAGTGGCGCATCATTTTTCTCATTCCGTCTATATCTTCTCTTTCAAGCATTGTTCTGAGTTCATTGAACTTATCTGCAAACATATCCATTTGATCAAGAAGTGCTTGTTTATTTGCTACAAACAACTCACTACACATCAAGTCATTTATTCTTGCTATTCGTGTTAAATCCCTTCATTCTATGGGACAGTATATCCAGGAAGGTATGAGAATAATTTTTGAAACTGTATTAAATGTTCAAAAGCCTAAAAAGAACATTGATTTCCCATTTGATGATGAAAACATTGACGGTCTGAACTTCCTTTCAGGTATGACTGTTGACGAAGTAAATAACAAGGCATTTCAGGGTACAGTGTTAGCACACACTGACGGCGATGTTCCAAACATTATCATCAACATTCATGAATTAACTCCATACTATTTTGGTATGCTCTGCTATTTCTTTGAAAAGGCATGTGCAATAAGCGGTTATGTTTTAGGTGTTAACCCATTCAATCAGCCGGGCGTTGAAGCATACAAAAAGAATATGTTTGCCCTTTTAGGTAAACCCGGATATGAAGAACTTTCAAAGGAATTAAAGGATAGATTATAAGATTAATTACATTGTATACACATAAAATAAAGCTCCATTGGAATATACCACGGAGCTTTACTTGTATACTGATATTTAAACAAGTCCCATACACCATTCAACACCGATTGCAACAACCACAACCAATGCAGATATTATGAAACCATGCATCATCGGTGCAAATCCGGATTTTCTAACCTCTTTAAAGCTTGTTCCAAGACCTATTGCAGCAAGTGCTGAAACCATAAGAAATTTACTTACATCTTTTGCACAGGCAGATACATTTGCAGGAATATATCCCATGCTATTTATAATTGCAAGACCAATAAATCCTACAATGAACCACGGGAATAATTTCATTATATTTACTTTCTTCCCTGAAGTTGTATTTATACTTTGTTTTTTCTTAAGTCTTAAGTTAATAAAGGTGAACACAAGAACTGTAGGAATAATAGAAAGAGTACGTGTAAGTTTAACCATTGTTGCAAAATCCCCTGCTCCTTCAGAAAAAGCATATCCTGCAGCTACAACACTTGAAGTGTCATTAACCGCTGTTCCGGCCCATAATCCATATGCCATGTCTGAAAGTCCCATCCATCGTCCCATAATAGGAAAAAGAACGATCATTGCCATATCAAACAAGAATGTTGCTGACATTGCATAGGCAATATCTTTATCTTCTGCATCAATAACAGGTGCTATTGCAGCAATTGCGCTTCCTCCGCAAATACCTGTCCCTGCAGATATGAGGTTTGATAATTTCCAATTCAATCCGAGCGCTTTGCCAACAAGATACCCTCCGCCAAAACATGTGAGCAAGGTAAATACCATAACCATCAACGACATTTTACCAACAGAAAGAATCACGTTAACACTGAGCGAAGCACCAAGCAATATTATGGCGAGTTTCAGAATTTTTTTTGATGTAAACTTAAGCCCCGGTGCTAACCAGGTCGGCTTACAAAAACTATTAATAAGCATACCAAGCAATAATGCTATAACTGATGCACCTATAATATGTATCGGTAAAAGGCTTTCGATATATCTTGCCACATAAGCAAGGAGACAAGCAGCACCAAAGCCGGGAATGATTTTAAAAAATCCATTCATTCTTTTTTTCATAATCAGCACCTCTATTTTTTTATTTATATCTTGATTTTATCATATTATTGTGATAAAATCAAATTATCGTTTATTATGTATTGATAAGTATTTTTTATGAGAGGTTTTATGTTAGATAACAGGATATATACATTTTTGACTCTGTATGATGAAATGAATTACAGAAAAACAGCTGAAAAACTTAATATGACTCAACCGGGTGTCACTCAGCACATTCAATATCTCGAAAAATATTATGGAGTCAAGCTATTTACATATAACGGACGACATCTTTCCAAAACCGCCAATGCGGAAATATTAAAAAAACACATAGATTCTATCCGTGCCGTTGAAAATGAAATAGCAAGCGAATTTACGCATAACAATTCAATTTCACTTAAAATAGGCGCAACAAAAACTATCGGTGAATTTGTTATAGTGCCTGAAATCTGCAAATTTTTAAGTAATAGCAACCACAATCTTGAATTGCATATTGATAATACGGATATACTTTTATCTATGCTCGAAGCATCTAAAATTGATTTTGCAATTATAGAAGGGGTTTTTGATAAAAGTCATTACAAATATCACCTTATGAAAAAAGAAAGATTTGTAGGCATATGTTCTAAGGATCATCCATTTGCAAACAAAACTGTAAAGATATCTGATATCTTTACAGAAGATCTTATACTGAGAGAACTTGGTTCTGGTACACGAAAAATATTTGAGCAAGCATTAAATGACATAGGTTTTTCAATTTCGTGTTTTTCGAATTGCTCATCTATAAGCAATTTTTCTGTTATATGCAATGCTGTTTCCAATAATGGAGCAATTACCTTTGGATATGAACCTGTTGCAACAAGCCACAATAACCTCGCATGCTTTGAAATTGAGGATATTCATCTTAGCGGAGAGTTTAATTTTGTTTATTGCAACGAAGAAATTGCCAGAGAAAAAATTAAATTGTTTTATATGTAGTTTTACATATATATAGAAAAAAATTCAATAATAATCTTGGAGGTGTTTTTATCATGTGTGATAACAACAAATTTTTTATCTGTGAACATTGCGGAAACTTAATCGGTATGATTCACGATGCAGGAGTTCCAATGATGTGCTGCGGTCAGAAAATGACAAAGCTTGAACCGGGAACTGTTGAGGCAAGCCACGAAAAACATATTCCTGTGGTAGAAGTTAAAGACAACACAGTAACTGTTACAATTGGTTCTGTAGAACATCCTATGACTGAAGAACATCATATCGTATGGGTATATCTTCAGACTGACAGAGGTGGTCAGCGCAAGTGCTTGGAGATTGGAAAAGCTCCTGTAGTTACATTTGCTCTTGCCGATGAAAAACCGGTTGCAGCATATGCTTACTGCAATCTTCACGGTTTATGGAAAACTGAAATATAAGCACTAATCACATGAGCCTCCAGGGAACAATCCTTGGAGGCTCAATTTTCACTAATATTAATTTATATGCACAAAAACTTTCATCATGTTCTGCTTTTTATACTAATCCAACAACAAAACCACACGCTATACCAATTGCATATAATAGTAACAGAATACACAGATTTTCTTTTATATTTTTGTTTCGTTTAAAGAGCAAAAGCATTCCCACTCCCGCCCCGGAAACAAGTCCTGCCACTAGTGAACCGAAATTCAGAACTCCGGAAAGATAACTCTCAGCAAGAAGTACTGAAGCTGCGCAATTTGGTATAAGACCTATAAGAGATGCTACAAAAGGCTGAAATACAGAATCCTTTAATAGATAATCGGCAAGAGATTCCTCACCTATAGCCTCTATCAAAAAAGTAAAGATGACATTGGCAACAAGCACAAAGACAAAAATCTTGAGCGTGTGACGCAGAGCGGATTTAAGTATTCCACCCTCGCAGCTTTCGCAGTTTCCGTGAAAATGCTCGTGTTCTTCCTCCACTGTACAAACGTTAATTTTGTGAGTTTTATTCCAGATGATATCTGTCAACAACCCAAAAACAACACCAAATACAATCTTGAGACCGATAAGTTTCAAGGCTACAGATGCCATATCCGGATGAGAAAGTATTATCGGAACTGCCTCATCACTCGTTGCGATAAATATTGCAACAAGAGTACCAACAGTTATTGCCCCACGTGAAAACATATCCGAAGCTATAACGGAAAATCCACACTGAGGAATACTGCCAAGTAATGCGCCGTATACTGTACCCATTTTACCTGCTTTCATAAGTGTGTGGCTAATTGCAGTATTTGTTTTGTGCTCCAGATATTCTATGACAAGATATATGATAAATATAAAAGGCATTATACTGATTGTGTCTTTAATAATATGTAAAAATAAATGCATACAATCACCTCTCAAGATATTATATATCTCCTCTTAATAATTGTCAAATGACTAATCAAGTATTATGGGCACGTTCAAGGAACTTACTTAATCATAGCTAAAATCAATTTACTGATGTTTTTCCAGAAAAAAGCTCTATCAACTCTACCATAGCATCCATTGGAAGAAAACCATCCTGGTTATCATGTGCATAAATAGATTCACCGGAAGCATATTTTATATCAATTTGCTCTCCGAACATATTAGGCAGTCCTGATACATGGTGCGTATATCCGTTATGCTTTGCCAAATCATATTTTGATACAACATCCTGAAGTTTTGTCATAAAAGAGGAGTCTGTTTGAAACTCATGTTTATCCCCGTTTCCGGCTCGATCGTGCCAATCAAATTTTGCTTTT
>JAFWZH010000129.1 GCA_017522515.1 Clostridia bacterium | reverse complement strand
GGATTTTCCACATCTGCGTATTCCTGTCACAACCTTGATTACATCTTTTTCACGCCATTTTTTTATTTTTTCAATATATTCCTTGCGTTCAACCATTGAAAACACCTCTCTTTTTGAATCTCTGAATAAATTATAGCATATTTATCATTTAAAGTCAATATAAAATGCCGATTTCGGAATTTAAAATCTTACTATTAAATTAGTATTCCGATTTTGATTGTAGTTATACTTGAAATATATAAATCCCGTCAGAACCACTATAAATGGCTCTGACGGGATTTTTTACTGTTTTTCACTTAGGTAAAGCTCAAATCTGTTTTGGAGAATGTTGACACATTCATCAATAGAGCGATTTCCGTCAAAAACGTAGTCGCTTTCCTCTTTGATTATCTGTTCAATAAAAGTATTTACAAAGGGTTCAATTTTCACATTTTCAATGAAATTTTTAAGCTGATTATTTTGTTCTTTTGATAATTTCATTTCGCTTCCGTCAGGCAGGGTGACAGGAGCATTTATAGAATTTTCAATATTTTCAGATAAATTAAAAAGCTCATTTACTACAGATTTTTTCACAGGTATACCATGACTTCTGTCGCTTATTTCTTTCTGAATTTCAGAATTGAAAAAAAGCTGTGAAAGTGCGTCCCATGCTTCTTCCTGATGTTTTCCTGTGGAAGTTATTCCAAAAGCAGTATCAATTTTAACAATTGTTCCCTTTCCGTTATCTGTAGGATACCCGACAAAAGAAATAGGCTCATCTTTAAAATTGTACAATGTTTCGTTAGAATAGTAACTGTTTATACCCGGAATCCATATTTGCTTGACAAGAGCCGTATTATCAACAGTACTGCCAATTACTGTTCCAAAGCGTTTTTCCATAGGCGGAATAGCCGTGAGAAACTCCATAACAGTAGTAAGTCCGTCATTGAAATTGCAGGTATAGTTATCAAAATCAACGCAGTTCATTAACATTCCATCGAAAAAATAATGGCGAATATCATACTTGGTATACATTTGTGCAAGGAAATCGCCGTCAAATGAATTATAAGCGTCAATTGCCTGCTGAACTGTCCAGTTTTCAGCATTATCGCCTACTAATTCTGTTTTGGCAGCTGCCGAATAAATAGTAAAAGCAGGATATATAATATGTATTTCACCGTTTTCATCGACACTGTTTATCACGTTATCAAGAAAATCATCACGTTTAATATTTCCTGTTTTTTCCATGATAGGTGATATATCGGCAAGGTAGCCGTTTTTTCTGAATTTATCAAGCTGAAATGGTGTAGCTAAAATAATATCGGGAACATTTCCTGCAAGAATCTCCATTGACAGTTTCTGAACAGAGGTATCACCAAGAACATCACCCTCGTCAAAATCATAAACTTCAACATCAATGTGATAATCATTGCTTTGTTTATTTAGTTTTTCAAGTTTTGGATATACGTCTTGCCATATAGTGTGATAATCAACACTCTGAACCAAGGCTATGGATATGTTAGTTTTCTCTTTAATTTCTGTATTTTCCGATTGTATTTCAGTAGAAATTTCCTGATTTTGCTGTGGTTCAACAGTCTTGCTTTCGCAGGAAACGGCTGCTGAAATAAGTAAAATTGATAAAACTGAAGCTGTCTTTTTCATTTGGTGTCCTCCGATTTGTAAATATTATAGCTTTCTGCCTCAATGTCATTTTCCCCATAGCCGAAAATATAAACAGTTATATCTGCTATGTTCTCAACAGGGTGGGGGAGTTTGTAGCTGTAAACATTGCTGAAAACAGATGCAAAATATTCATAATTAGTATCTGTGCATATACCGTTATCAATGAAGTATTCCAGTTCATTTGTACCAGCTGTAAGAACTACTGTATCATCTTTCATTGTGATTACGGGAACTGCAAAGCTTCCTTCTGGAATAGCTGCAGTACAATCAAGGGTTAAGGAGAGAGTATCAGCAGTAACCTTAAATCCGTCTTTTTCGGCTGTAATTGTATCTACAATATTTTCGGGAATTTTTATTTCTGCCGTCCAGCTTCCGCTTAATATTTTATTGCAGTTTTCAAGATAATCAGAAATAAAATCGTATGTTCTGCTGTCAAAGTCATTTGCTTTCCAGTAAGCTTTCCATTCTTGAACTGTGTGATTTTCAAAGTCAAAATCCTCACGCCATTTGTTTTGTTCTTCAATAATTGCAGATTGAATTTCATCGTATGTACTGTCAGATATTATATTTTCAAGCTTTATTTTGATTGTACATCCAGCTATATCCTTTTCTGTAAGATAGAATGAAGTATAGTAGGTATTTGGAGTATCTCCTTTGTAAATTTGTGAAGTCATTCCGAAACCGCTTTTATTTAAGAGAGGCGTTTCAAGTCCGTTTTCAATTTTCGAAAAATATGGGATAATCAAGGAGTTTTCAGGAATTTCAGTATCAGAGATAATTTCCGCAGCAATCATCAGAGTGTTATTGTCGCAATACATACCAGCAGTAGAGATTTTTAAGTTGTCATCTCCCGTAAAAATAATACAGCTTTCAGAAATATTCTGTTCCATAGATGAAATATCATTATCATTTACAAGGGGTAAATCACGGCTGATTGAGGGATTATTTTCAGTACGTTGCAAAATATTCTTGAAATGAATAAATCCTTCAGAATATGCAACAGCTGTAATACCTGATAAAGCAGTAAGGGCAGCGGCAATGCTTATAATTGCTATTCTGGATTTTTTTCGAATTACAGTTTTTTTCTTAATTCTCTGCATCACAATACGGTTTATATTTTCATTATTACAGTTTTCTTCTGAAATATCGGGTAAATCGCCCTTGTAATCCGAAAATATGTCATATAGATTAATTTTCATTTCCGTAGCCCCTTTCTATAAGTTTCTTTTTCAGCTTATTTCTCGCACGATGTAAAGCAGTTTTGCAGGCAGATTGGCTCATATTCATTTCAAGTGCAATCTGTGGTATCTTTTGATAATAGAAGTAATGACGAAGCAGTATTTCCCTGTCACGCTGTTCCATTCTGTCAATAATAGCGTTGAACACATCAGCAAGGTCGTGTTGTTCTGCATTAAATTCTATATCAGTATTGTCGTATATTTCAATTTCGTCGATTGGGATAGTAATGTGCAATTTTCGAAGTCGGTCAATTGAAAGATTTCTTGCAACAGCAGCAAGATAGGAACGCAGGCTTTCCGATCTAAGCTTGTCCGCATTACGCCATATTATTATGAAAACATCTGCTGATATTTCTTCAATATCGCTTTCTGTCAATCTGTTGCCAGCAATATTTCTGACAACTGTACTTACATAAGCACTATAACGGTCAACGAGAACAGAGAGTGCTTTCTCTTTTTTCTTTTTCAACTGACAGACAATCTTTTTGTCGTCCACCCGTATTCCCCCTTTCATAAATATATACGTGTCAACTTGACAAAAGGTTACACTTGCAGATTGATTATACATTATTATTGGTTAAGTGTCAAGTGAAATCAGACAAAGCAAGTATCTGATATTTGTATATAATTAATATATTTCGGAATAATTATTGAAGTTTTGCATGGGGAGTGGTATAATTAAAATAAATAGAAATATCAGAAAAAGAAAGGTATGATATAGAATGAGTATTAATTATTTTGATGAGCTTAAGGCATTGTTTCATCCAGTTTTCTCAAAAGACACAACTGAGGCACAGATATCAAGTGCAAAGTCAACTTTTAAACGATTAAATTTTAAAGCACCGCTTCGACATCGAATAATAGATTACATATCAATGTATGGTGACTTTCGTTTTTTTAAACAGGAAAACATATCAGGAGATATGATCAAATATTATTCATGGCCTATATCAATGTATAATCCTTACTGGGATGAATTTGGCGAAAGGGTTGCATTTATCGGTGGCTATCGTAATTGCAGCTGTAGTTTCTGCGGCAGACAAGAAACATTCTTTATTGAAGCGTTCTATATGAATTCTGCTGGTTTCATTTATAATCAGAATAAGGAACTAATCGCTGAGAATCTTAATCTTTTTTGGAAATATGTGACGGAAAAGGAATATGATTTTCATCCGCAGATTCCAAACAGTATTTATGATGTATTAAAGCGTTCCGGGTGGTATAAAGGAAGAAAAATAAATATTGATCCACTAATTGAAGAATGTATGGATGATGATATTTTTCTTACTGACATTCAAATCGCTTTCGTTGAGGAGTTTGGTGGAATAAAGGGCGTGGATTTAAACGATTTTGGTTTCTATATTGAAAATTCACGCGAAAACCGATGCTTTGCAAATATAGCAAAACAAACAGTAAGAACAGAAGAAAAATGGATTTTGAGAAATTATGGATATGAAACAATATGTGTTGGTTTTTGTAATGATGGGGCAGATCAAATCTGGCTTACACCGTATGGGCAGATTAGTGTTAGGGGACAGATTGTGGGGCGTAATTTTTTAGAGAGCATAAATTGTATTTTAGGGTATTAAAAACCTTATCGTTTTTTATATGGAGATTTATTATGAGATTTACAGCACATATACGAGAATACGACAATAAAGAACAGTCTGTAGAAGCACATTGTTCTAAAACTGGTAAGCTTGCAGCGGAATATGCCGAATTTGCAGGTTTGAAGAAAACAGCTGAATTATCTGGTAAATTGCACGATATAGGATAGTTTACCAATGACTTCAATGATTATATTCACGGGAATACACGATTTCGTCGTGGAGAACTTGACCATAGCTTTGCAGGAGCAAGATATATCAAGGAAAATCTTGCAAATTCAGATGATAACAATATCAGAAAAGCAAGCTCACTAATTGGCAGAGTTATACTTTCTCACCACGGACTTCGTGATTGGGTAAATGATGATTGTCAGGATACATATAAAATCAGAACTGAAAAAGATGATTACTATGGGGAAATTATTGAGAATTTCCGCAATTCTGACT
>JAFWZH010000128.1 GCA_017522515.1 Clostridia bacterium | reverse complement strand
TGAGTTCCTGTAGCAATAAAGTTATATGATGATTTACTGCTGTTCTGTGTAAAATCACCGCCGATTTCCATTGTTCCGGCTGTAAGTTTTCCACTATGATTTACTGATGAATCTGTTACAAAACTTCCGCCGATTTTTACCGTATCAGCTTCGTTTGTCATTGTCAGATAGCCTGTACTGTAACCATAGCTGTATGTGCCGTCTTCTTTTTCTGTTCTTGACTGAATTCGGTAATCTCCCTTTACGTCAAGTACACCGCCGTTTATTACTATTTCTCCGCCTGACTGTATCAGATTTCCGTTGATTGTCAATGTCTTTCCGTTAAGGTCAAGTACTCCTGCTGCTAAACAATAGTCGCCTTCTAATTCAATATCTTCCGATAAAGTTTCACCAACAATTGCTGCACCACCAAAATTCACTACACAATCGCCTGAAATAATACTTTGATTGGCAGGAACAGGAGTAGCAGAAACTACACCTTCCTTACTTGTATTGCTTAACTCAAGTATATTGAAACATGTATTATTATTTCCAATACTAATAGTCTGTTTTTCAGTTCCGTTAAACACAACCTTATGTTCTTTTTCAGGTCTGAAATATGATGAATTTGAAGTAAAATCTCCGTTTAATACAATAGTACCTGCCGTAGCATGTGATGTATAGAAGTATCCGCCATTAAATTTAAAATCACCGCTAACATTCAGATAATCGTTTACATTATTCATATACATATAAGAATATGAACTCATGGTGAAATTATTACAATACAATTCACCCTTATTAAACGACAATTTACCATCATTTTTAAGTATTACATCACCATGTACATTTAATTTATTTCCATTAAGATTAAGTGTACCTGCACTAATGGTGAGATTGTTGACATCTTTAGCCTCTGACAATGTAACATTCGAAGTTACAGACCAATCTTCATAAACAATTTCCGATTCAGTAGTTGTTTCTACTTCAGTAGTTGTTTCTGCTGTTTCATCAACAGTTACTTCTTCAGATTCCGAGTTATCAACTGAAGGCTCTGCTAATTCTGCCTCCGTAACTTCTTCCTGCACTTCTATTCCCTTTGCATAATTCCTTACATGTGGAATTATCGGATAACTATACTGACTTATTAATTGAGTTGAAAATGTAATAGCAAGCAACTGGCTTAATACTCTTTTAAAAACCTTATTCATTTTATTCCCCCTGATATTTATTGTAAAATTATTCCGTTTTCTACAACTGTGACTTTGGTAATATTTCCATTAGAATCATAATCATATTGTATATAATTCTTATCGTCATATATTACCTTAACAACTCTGTTCAAACTATCATATTCATAGCTTACAACTGCATTGTAATCTATCGGCGGTTTGCCCGTCAAACTATTCATATAGTCAGAAGCAGAATTTCCATAGCTGTAAAGTGCCTTTGCAAGCGATACCATACTATCTGTTGAAGCTTTTTTCGACATAGCATAACAATAATCGTTTATACTGTACTCAAGTTCAACATCGCCATCATCTCCTGTGTATGTCAATACAGCAGGTGTATCAAAATTGTATGGTGCAATAGGTTCGCTGATAACTGTATAATATCCATCAGAAACGATACCGCTTACCGCTTTGCCATTAAGTTTTACCTTTCCCTCAATCTCCGAGGAATCACCTGATGTCTTTAATTTGAACATAAGATAATTTACTGAACTGAATTTAACATTTGCAGAGTAAATATCTACCTTTTCAGAATTATCAACCTTCGTAAATTTACTTTCAGCTACAGTAATATCAGGCACTTTAAATCCTTTGTTTACAAGGGAATCCGTTTTATAATCTTTGTATGTCTGTGCCGCCGCACCATAATGAAGCAAATCTTCGATAAGTTTTTTGAGCTTTGCATCGGCAGTTTTATACTGTGTATCAAGATATTGTTTTACACTATATCCGTTGTTGCTATCTGTAAGCTTTTCATTCACATAAAGTTCCGCTGAAATATTATCGCCTATAGCCTGAGGTGCAATATTTCCGAAAGCAAACATACGATACGCTATGCCACCAACATTAACCGCTGTGCTTTCAGTTATTTCGGTTTCCGTTCCGTGGAAGTTAACTTTCATTTTAATGTCATCAGCACTAACATTAGTGTCATTGACAGATACAAGATACCGCATTTCAACATCTCCGCCGACGTTAATATACTGACCTTTTATTTCAGCCGCAGAAGATGTATCAGTTGCCGACGCATGTACAGCAGACGATAAAAATGTAAATGCTGTAATTGCTGAAATAACCAATCCAAAATATTTGAATTTCTTTGTTTTTTTCATAATTTAAACCTCCTCACAATCAATTCCAGTCAATAGGAAGGTCAATGCCTTCATTTTCATCCAAAGGAACTCCTTCAAGATTTAACCGGCAATTGTCATTGTCACATAAAAAATCATTGTTATTGTCGATATGTTCAGTCATACCGGCTTTAACAACTTTACCGCACACAGAACATTTCACATCGGTAAGACAATTGTTGTCATCAGCTCCTATGCTGTGTTCCTTTCCCTCAACAATAACATATCCACAGTCTTTACATTGTAAAGGAGTGACACAATCATTGTCATCGGCTTCATCAGAATGTGAACTTACAGAATTTTCATCTATCTCACCACACAGGCATTTATTCCAATGTGACGATTCATCAGCTTCAATTACATTGAATACATGGCTGTGTGATGAAGGAATATCAATAATATATCCGCACACTTCACATACACCGTCATTGTTCTTTATGTGTTCAGCAGCTGCTTCAATATGACTGCACCCATTATTTGAACATATACGCCAATGTTCCGAATTATTATATTTCCATGTATCACTATAACTATGTTTTTGGGCTTCAATTACTGCATAATCGCAGTAATTACAGTATACGGGACTTGTACAATCCCCGTCATCAATTTCGGGAATATGCTCACTTCTGCCAGCAGTAAAAACAATTCCACAGGTTTTGCATATAATTGCCGAAGTACAATCTCCGTCATCGTCATCAGGCGCATGACAATGTTGGCTATCATCACCATCAAAAATATGTTCAACGCCGCCTTCAGAATACTTTGTATTTTCTTCCGAAGGCTGTACAGCCTCGGTGGTTTCATTTACGCTTTCATGATTATCCTCCTCTTTGACTACCGATTCTTTTGGCACATCATCAAGGGAGCTATTATCCTTATTGCTGCATGAAATATGCGTACAATTCAGCAATAACAGCATTATTAATATACTTATTTTTTTCATAGATTCATTCCTTACCCAAAAAATATCAAAGCAATACCGCACAACGCCTATGCAAAAGATGAAAAATCAAGTTTCATGCTAAACAGTCAAGGGAATTTGTGCGGTATTGCATTAATTATCAAAAATATCTTCTTCACCTGTAAATATTCCGGATGTGGTAATAATATCCTCGGTTTCAAAGATTATAATTTCCATTTCGGGTTCTTCGTATTTAATTTTATCCATTTTCTACTCCTCCATATCAAATATTGGTAATTTAATTATACCATTTTGCTTTAGTAAAGTCAATATAATTATTCAATCATTTCACATTTTATTAATTATTACATAAAAACGCAAATAAATCGCAATAAAAATAGCAGACATTGCAAAAAACACAACGTCTGCCACTATTCTGTCTAACAAAATTCTCTTATGGGCAGCTCTAAAAACCCGTTTGATTAAAGAAAAAAACAGATAGGTGCGGCAGCTGCAAGGAAACCTTCCGAAGGCGTGCTGCCGCACTCCGAGGGAGGTTGACGCAGCAGATGTCGTGCATAGCTGTTTTTTCTCAAAAGGGGTTTTTAGAGATGCCCTTATATCTTCTTTAAAAACTGTATTTCCTTTAAAGCCGCTTTTCTTTTCTTTTTACTGAATATCATATGTAAAAGTCTGTAAATCCAACCTATGGGCAAAAACCATTTATGCTTGTAAAAGAATGGATAATCCGACTTGTATTTGTCAGCACTCGGAAAGATTCTATTTAATAAATATTTAAACTTTGATGCATTTCCATTTTCCCTGCTGAAATTATCTGCACGATTTTTAATTCCACGCTCCATTGTTCCATGCACACCCGATGAGAAATAATATTCAAGCATTTCAATCTCGCCGTCAGAAAGACTATTGACAAACTTATCAAAATCTGTTGATATGTCTTTACCAAAAACTTTTTTACATAGCACCCTGTTGGCAAACTCAAAATCTGCTATCTCAAGACATTCACATTCTCTTTGTATATACTCAAAATCCATATTTTTTTCTTCAAAAGAAAGATACATATAGAAATCGAGAAGTGAACGAATACCTGTGCCGCCTTTTTGATAGTGTTTATAAGCATGTGCGAGAATGTAAATGTAAAAATCCTCCTTTGAAAAATGATATTCACATTCTGAGTTGTCATTTTTCAACAATCGGCTTTTTATGTTTTTATAATATCTGAACATATTACCTTGAACGCTTTCATTAAACAGCGTCCTGTGCAATTCAAAATTAAAAACAGGTTTCTTCTTATAGACATCATGAGTACCTTTTCCGATGTTTTCTCCTACATATCCCTGCGATTCCATATATTCCTGAACTTTCCGACTGTATTTTTCATCAAACAAAATATCGTTATCGGTCATCTGCCGCATTCCCACAGCAGGATAATATTCTTTCAATACAGCACCTTTTAACGGAATATGCCATATCTGTTCCCGTTCCATGAAATCAAAAAGCTTTGTTCGCTCACTATCGAATAATATATTTTTTCGTATAGATTTTGCAAGCTTCTGATTCCACTTATCAGATAAAACAAATCCTGCATTTTTTAATGCCGTTCCAACCAGAACCTCCAGAAAATGCAGTTTACAGAAATGGTAAAGCTTCTCCATATCAATATCTTCAATACATTTCTTTTCAGGCTTTATATGATTAACCTCACAGGAGATGAGATAAATCATGCTATAATACAATTTTTCCATACATAACCCTTTATTTATCAGCGAAATCAAATTGTTTGCTGCATATTTGCAGTGCCTCTTTTCTGTGCGTTACAATAAAAACCGTCTTATCTGTCAGTTGTCTGAGATTATTCAGAAAAAGCTTCTCCGTTTCAGCATCAAGAGCGCTTGTAGCTTCATCAAGTATCAGAACAGGCGAGTCTGTATATAACGCTCTTGCAATTGATATTCTCTGCATCTGCCCTTCTGAAAGTCCAAATCCTCTTTCCCCAAGTTCCGTATCAAGACTATCCGTAAGCTCATAGATAAATTCCGCACAAGCAATAGTTATTGAATTTTTTAATCGTTCAATATCAACTTCCTTTGCCCCAAATGTAATCACATCACGGATTGTTCCTCTCATAAGGCAATTACCCTGCGGAACATATGCAAAAAGCTTTTTTACGGCATTTGTGGGTAAACGTCTGTTGTCATTTAACACTATATCAACAGTTCCGCCAGACGGCTCAAAAACTCCCATAAGCAGTTTTAAAAGAGTAGACTTGCCACAGCCAGACAAACCTGTAATTGCAGCAAATTCCCCCTTGACAACAGATAAATTCATATTATGTAAAACTTTTTCTCCTTCAATGTAACTGAACGAAACATCTCTAAATTCAAAAGCCTTAATATCGCTGTTGTAAAGATTTTTGATTTCCATATCAGAATTCAGAATATCAGCTTTGATATTTTCAAATTTCTCCACTTCCATTAATCGTTCCGCACTGGCAAGCATAGCATAAAATTTCGGAACAAATCCACCTATACCAAGAAGCGGAGCCTGAAGCTGTCCAACAAGCTGAATAACCGCTGTTAATGTTCCAAGGGTTGCGGTTTTATTCAATATTCCAAATCCGCATACAAGTATTCCGATAAATAACAATCCATTTATCGCCAAGAAAAAAAGCATACTGCACATATTAGAAACGAAACTTTTCTTTACTCTTGCATTTTTATGCTCTTTGAATACACTATCTGCGTCAGAAAGCGTTTGTTCTTCTTTTCTGAATGTATGTAAAATCAGCATACTACTGATATGCTCTTGCAAAAATACTCTTACTTCTCCATCTTTTTCCTGAACATTTTTATGCTGTTTCTTTAAATATTTTCGCAGCACAAAAGTAATCGGGAGAATAATCAGACCACAGGAAAGGAATATGTAAAAAAGTTTCTTTTCAAGTGTAAATATTACAACCAGAACTGCAATTATACGAACAAACATACCTGCAAAACCGGGAATAATCTCCGTAATACCATTGGCACATACAACTGTATCAGAAGTCATACGATTCATCCAATCCCCAGAATGTACCGAACTTACCTTTTCATAATTTTTATTAAGAAGCTTTTTAAAAAGGCGTTCCTTGAAACTGTTTTCTAATCCGCTTTTTACCGCTTCATCTATCTGACGAATCAATATATTAAGTGTAATTATTGAGAAAAGCAAAATTCCGAAAATTACAATTCCACTCAAAAAACCCGATTCATCTTGTATCGCCGCACTATCCACCGCTTTTTTCATTGCAAGAGCATAGCAAACAGTACCGATATTTGCTATAACACGAAGAAAAATCAACAAAAACACGTCAGCCTTTTTTTTAGAAGCTGTTTCTATAAGCCAGGAAATAGTTTTTCTATCTGTCATTTTTTCTTTTCCTTATAAATATTTTCAACCTCATTAAGACTTTTCTGAAAGGATATAAATAATACCACACCCTTGAGTAAATTTTATAACCGAAATGAGTTACAGTATATTCCTTTCCATTTCTCACAAAAGATTTCAAAACCCCGATAATTTCATCATCTTTTATATTATATTCTTTGTTAATACAATTATCGCCCAGTATGACATAATCATTTTCGCAAACCTTCACAACCCTGTGAAGAACATAGCTTCTTGGCGGTCTTTTGTATAATACAACATCGTATTTTCTGCATCTGCCAATTTTTTTCTCAACAGTAAACAAATCCCGTCCCTGCTTTAGCATTGGCATCATACTTTCACCTATATTTGTATAAGTGAAAGAACCCATTCTGTTCAATTCATCTTCATAGGTCGTTTTAATCATCTATTGCACCTATCTGATAAAGTCGTTTTATAACACTATCAACATCCTTTTCTATCTGTTCTTTTGATGCGTCAAATTTCACAAGCATTTTAAGAACGATTTCCTCTTTTGTTATCTCCTCTTTCAAACACTCCAATATAAAGCCGGCAGTCATATTACTTCTTATTATTCCATTAAAATCAGTATTTCCTGCTGTAACGGTTATATGTTCGCCTGCACTTTCGTGTGTTATAAATCCGTTTTTTAATTTCATTTCAACCCTCCATTCATTCCTTCAAACGCCACTTCAACCGCTTCATATGAAATATTACAGCCAAGCTTGTAAAATTTCATATTATCAATAAGCATATCTATTAGCGTCATAGTTTTCATCATAGCCTCACTATCAACAGGACGATATGTTTGCTGTAAAATCATGTGATATGCTTCTTTTGCCGATATTTCCTCGATATGATTTTTTTCACTTCTTGTAAGTATACATATTGCTTTCAAAGGAACTGACATATTTGTGCTTAATCTGTGTTTGCCATTCCACGGCGTTCCGTATGCAATTGCACCGCAATCAGTAATTCTTAAAAGGGGCTTATCATCATTAATCATAACAACCCTTTCGCCAAACATCTCACGCCATAAACGAGTATGTGTTGATTTTCCTGTACCGCTTCCTGCTGTAAAAAGATATCCGTCATTATCAAGAGCTATAGCAGAACCATGAAACAATAATACATTCAAAAACGGCATTCGTTCAGCAATCTTACGATATACAGACAATGTTTCAAGATACTCATCAGTAAAATTTACCGTTTCAGTTTTTTCGGAATCAGAATTCTTCTTTGCACGCTGACGCTCAAATGCAATATCTGACGCTTCTGTTTTGATAGTGAAATCTGCTTTCTCATCAGTAATATATTCCTTACAAAAGTCTTTGACATATTGATACATTGAATCTATACATATAACTGTATCCGCCAGCTTAATATTGAATTTCCCTGCCATAAACTATTTTCCCTTTATTTTATTGAAATCTATTGCTCCACCAATTAAACCTTGCCCAAAAGGCGAAGGCAGAAAGGAAATTTATCAAGGAAGAAAAACGCAGGAATACTGCCGCATTTCAAGCTTTTTTGACGCAGAGAAATTTTCTTTATGTCGAGTATTTGCCGGTAATACCAATCCCTAAAATGTTAGTAGACAAAGATGATGAGCAAAAATGCTGTATGTCAAGGCGGACGACGAAAGCATACTGTCTGTATGGTGAGGAAGTCCAACGACGACAGGCAGTATTTATGCCATTAGATTTGTCTACTGTTGTTTTAGGGATTGGTATAAGGTTTAGTTGGGGGAGCAATATATACACTCTTGAACTTATTTTGACCGTAATGACACAGTCGTTTTTAGGGCATCTCTAAAAACTCTTTTGATTAAAGAAAAAACAGATAGGTATGACAGCTGCAAGAAAACCTACCGAAGGCGTACTGTCGCACTCCAAGGGAGGTTGACGAAGCAGATGACATGCATAGCTGTTTTTTCTCAAAAGGGGTTTTTAGAGATGCCCTTTAGTTATTATATCATAAATTATACGTTTTGACAAGTAGAACAAAAGAAAATCGTCCGCACCAAACTACGCTGCACACCAATCACCTTGCTCTTATCGGCAAAAACAACGTAGATTTTATTATTACCTCCTCGCATATCCGCACCATTACAAGCATATTTTTTATTAAAAATAATTTTAAGGAGTATAACTATGAGAAATCCAAAAAGAAAAATTATTGCAGGTGCAGTCTTTTTCACCTGCGGAGTTATCGCTATTGCAGGAGGTAACGCAATCGCAAAAAAAGCCGATTCCGTTCCCGTTTCCGCTATAGGGCTTACCGATGAAACTCCAGTAATTGTCCTTGACGCAGGGCATGGCGGCATAGACGGCGGATGCGTTTCAGCCGCAGGTATTCCCGAAAAGGGAATAAATCTGAATATCCTCCTCCGCCTCCGTGATTTGCTTGAGGTGAACGGCTACAAGGTGGAAGTCACCCGTGACAGCGACACATCAATTCACGATAAGGGCATTGAGGGCATTGCCAATCAAAAAAGCTCCGACATGGATAATCGCCTTGAAATTTTCAACAAAAACAAAAATGCCATTTGCATTTCAATTCATCAGAATCAGTTCACAGACCCAATTTACAGCGGTGCACAGATGTTCTATTCCGCCACAGACAGCCGAAGCGAAAAACTTGCCAAAAATTTGCAGGATAGTTTCCGTGAGCTTATTCAGCCAGACAATGAGCGTGAAATAAAGCTGTGCGGAAAGGAGCTGTTTCTGTGCTATTTCAGCAATAATCCCACGGTTATGGTTGAATGTGGATTTCTTTCAAATCCCGATGAAGCCGCCCTGCTCAGCACCGAGGAATATCAGCAAAAAGTGGCTATGACTATTTTCAAGGGCATTACCGATTATCTCAATGAATAAAGGGGTTCTCTAAAAACCGGAACACGAGCAGAATTCCGTATATGACAAATATCAGTTACAAGGCGACGAACCGCAGTAATACTTGATGTATTGCAAGGTTTGGCAACGCAGTAAATGATGTTTGTCATAGGAAGTCTGCCGTGAGGGAGGTTTTTAGAGGTTCCCTAAAATCATTGTATTTTATATAACGGACACGGCTCAACCTGTCACTATAAATCAGCTATATATCGTAATTTTGTGTAGGGGCGGATATTATCCGCCCGCAATTTTTATACAGAATTTTCGTTTCTTGACGATCTCAAGCAACAGCAAGTTGCTTGATTGTATTTCGGATATGTGATATAATCTTATTGAGGTGATAAACAATGGAAACGAAAGAAATTTTATTAAAACTTCGCACAAAAAAGGGACTGTCACAGGACGAACTTGCAGAGAAGATATATGTAACCCGTCAGGCGGTTTCACGTTGGGAAAACGGCGAAACTACTCCCAATACAGAAACGCTGAAACTTCTCTCAAAGCTGTTTGACGTTTCAATCAATACCCTTCTTGGCTCTCCGAGAGAGCTTATCTGCCAATGCTGCGGAATGCCCCTTGAAGATTCTGTTATCAGTAAGGAAAAAGACGGCGATTTCAATGAGGATTACTGCAAATGGTGCTATGCTGACGGCGAATATATGTACAGCAATATGGATGATTTGATTGATGTATGCGTGAAAAATATGGTCAGCGAGGAACACTCCGAAACAGAAGTTCGTTCCTATCTGAAAGCGACTTTGCCGAAACTGGATTACTGGAGCCGATATAAAGAACTGGGCGGCAACGAAGCCTTTGAGCAGTTCAAAAAAACTCTTATTGATGAAATCAACGCTCTGAACATTGAGGGTATGCCCAAACTTGAAAAGCTTAATGCACTTGTGGGAAGCTATATCAACCTTGAATACAGACTCCCCAATGGAAAAATGGTGAAATATCTGGACGACAACGCTACATATCTCGGCAATCAGCTTGAATGTATATTCGGCGGTGACAGATGTTTTGGAATTGCTGCAAATATGGATTTTATTCTTATATGCACCTATGAAGAAAACGGCAAAAATCCTGAACTTGTATTGTACAAGAAAAGATAATATTGATTCGCAAATTAAGCTCGATTTTCGGGATTTTATACCAATCCCCGAAATAACAGCAGATAAATCTAACAGCATAAAATTATCCCCCACGATTTGTGGGGGATTCATATTTATTGTAAATTTTTTATTTAACAGGCATCATAAGCACTTTACCTGTGCCACGATATACGTTTACAAGTCCCTCGCCCGATGCAGCTGAACCGATAAGGCTCTTTCCAGAACGCTCAACGGTGAAATTCAGAGTATTGCTCCATGCAATAACAAAATTTCCGTCAACCTTGAGAACATCATTTTCCAGAGTGATTTCAATAAGTTCCTCTCTTGGACAAGCGGATTCAATGCAGAAAAATCCCGAACCATTGAGGCTGAGGTTGAAAAGTCCCTCTCCGCCTGCTACAGCAGAAGAAAGATTTGTTCTCATAACAGCTTTCTGACTCAATGCGGAATCGCAGGCAAGGAAAAGTCCGTCATCAAGTACAACTGAGCCGTTCCAATCTGCTGTATTGAGAAGAATAGGATATTTATAAGTAGGCTCTAAAACAAGCACGCCGTTTCCTGTGTATTCAGGCTTAATTGCGGATTCTCCCGTAACCTTGCCACGCAAAGCCTTGCCGAATAAATCGCCTACACCCTTAACGCCTGTAGTTGCATTAACATCGCCAAGCATCCACTGCATAGCACCCGCCTGTGTTGTAATATTTGCTTTTTTGAGGTCGCAGATTACCTGACGCTTACGCACGTTCATATGTGCGCTGAAAAAAGCTGTTGACGCTGTTGCAGGTGTTACGCTGAGGTCACGCTTATACTCGATAACCGTGAAAGGTCCTTGCTGTGCGATGATATTTACATCATCATTGTCTGTGAAATTTTTGATTGTGTACATAATTTTTCTCCCTATATTACATATTTGCCGACAAAATGCCGACACCAATATTATACAACATTTTTCCTGAAATGTAAAGATGTTCATAAAAAATTTACAAAAAATCCCCCTTCCGAAGAAGGGGGAAATTTTATTGCTTTTCAGTCAGATGATTAAGGAATTATTCCTCATCCTCTCTCTTTCTTCTGAGAGCGAATGCACCTGCTGCTGCCATAGCCAGAACGAATGCGGGAACTGCTGCTCCAACATCGCCTGTCTTAGGTGAACTATTGCTATTTGATGTTGGTTTCTTTGTAGTAGTTGTTGTTCTTGTTGTTGTGGTGGTTGTAGTTGTTGTAGTTGTAGTAGAAGTTGTTGTATCTGAATCAGTTGTATCTGTTGTTGTAACACCGCCGTCAACTGTCGCTGTTGTTGTTGTAGTTGTAGCATTATCGTCAGTTGTAGCTGTTGTAGTAGTTGTTGTAATCATATCATCAATCATAACAACAGAGTTGCTTGTAACATTAACGTCACCAACAAGCTTGCTGTTTTCGATTGTGAATGTGATATCTGTTGCTACTTCATAGCCGTTAGGAGCTGCAACCTCGTGGAGTACATATGTACCATCAGGGAGATTCTTTACAAGTGTAGGTGTTGTTCCTGAAATGAATGTGAGAGATTCGCCGTCAGATACGAACTTCGCCTCATCGCCGAATTCTACGCTATTCTTTGTGAACTGTACCTTTTCACCTGTGAAGTCAACGCCTGTAAGTGTAAGAGTTGCACCTGCAATTTCCTCGCTGAATACATTCTGCTTGCTGATGTAAACATCAGTTGCAGCCATATTATCCATCATTGTAACAGAATCGCTGTCAACTCCAACGCCGCCGCTGAGTTTGCCGTCCTTGATTGTGAATGTGATGTCTGTTGCTACCTCGTAACCGTCGGGAGCTGCAACTTCGTGGAGTACATATGTACCGTCAGGAAGTGACTTCACTACAGAAGCTGTTGTTCCTGATACCCATGTAAGAGTATTTCCGTCAGATACGAATTCCGCACCATTTCCGAGAACCATAGCTGACTCGGAGAATTTAACCGCATTGCCTGCTAAATCTGTACCTGTAAGAGTAAGAGTTGCGCCTGCAATTTCCTTGCCATAGAGATTCTGCTTGCTGATTTCCACATCTGTGAGAACCATATCGTCAACCATTGTTACAGAGTTGCTGTGAACGCCTACCTCACCGCTTACAACACCATTTTCAATTACGAATGTGATGTCTGTTGTTGTGAGATAACCGCTTGGAGCAGCGTCCTCGTGAAGTACATAAGTACCGTCTGGGAGATTATTAATCATAGTGCCTGATGTACCTGAAATCCAAACAAGCGCTGTGCCGTCGGATACAAGCTCTGCACCTGTACCGAATGTAACATCTCTGCCATTGAATTCAACCTTTCTTCCTGTGAAGTCAACACCTGTAAGTGTCAGCTTAGCACCCGGGATTTCCTGGCTGTAAACATTCTGCTTGCTGATTGTTACATCAGTCTTAATCATATCATCTACCATTGTAACAGAATCGCTGTCAACGCCGACTTCACCGCCGATTACACCATTATCTACAGTAAATATAATATCAGTTGTAACCTCATAGCCGCTTGGAGCAGCTGTTTCGTGGAGTACGTATGTACCGTTAATGAGATTCTTAATAAATGTAGGAGTTGAACCGCTTATCCAAGTAAGTTCTGTGCTGTTGTCTGATGTGATAAGCTGTGCATTATTTCCTGCAACTACGTTTTTAAGTGCGAATACGATGTCATTTCCGTCAGCGTCCTTACCTGTGAGAGTAAGTGTTGCACCAACGATTTCTTCGCCGTATACGTTCTGCTTGCTGATTTCAACTTCACCAAGTAATCCGGCAACAAGTGTAGCCATATCACCGATATTACCTACAACCTTACCGTCTGAAATTGTGAATCTGATATCGCTTGCAGGCTTGTATCCTTCAGGAACTACTACCTGCTGGAGTACATAATCTCCGTCAGGGAGGTTTTTAACAAATGTAGGACCGTCACCTGAGCTAATCTTCAGCTGATTACCGTCGTCGATAAATTCAACATTGTCACCGAATACTACGTCAACCTTGTTGAACTGAATCTGGTTACCGTTTGTATCTGTACCGTTAAGTACGAGAACTGCGTCATTAATCTGAGTGCCGTTTGTATCAACGATGTTGATATAAATGCTTCCCTTTGGTGCTGTTGTAGTAGTTGTAGTAGTTGTTGGCTCTGTAGTTGTAGTTGTAGTTGTTGTGGGCTTTGTTGTTGTAGTAGTTGTTGTTGTAGTTGTGGGCTTTGTTGTTGTAGTAGTTGTTGTAGTTGTGGGCTTTGTTGTTGTAGTTGTTGTTGTAGTTGTGGGCTTTGTTGTTGTAGTTGTTGTTGTAGTTGTGGGCTTTGTTGTAGTGGTTGTTGTAGTAGTTGTGGTTGTAGTAGTTGTGGTGGTAGTTGTTGTTGTGGTGG
>JAFWZH010000127.1 GCA_017522515.1 Clostridia bacterium | reverse complement strand
CCAAAGCTCCGGCAAAAAGACCTGCCAAGAAAAAGTCGGGTATGCCAAAGGGTTGTGCCACGGCACTGGTTATTGTGGGCCTTTCGGCATTGATAGCAGGTGCGGTGGTACTAATCTCACATTTGATTTAACTATATTTCGTTTGCGGATAAGGCTTTACCGATAGCATTTGCACTTGCTTTCTTGCTTTCGCTGTCGATGTGGCTGTAAATGTTGGCAGTTGTTCCCATATCACTGTGACCGAGCCAGTCCTGAATCATTTTCATTGGTACGCCTTGTGCCAGCAAAAGGGAAGCACAGCTATGCCTTAAATCATGAAAACGAATGATTCTCATATTGTTTTCTTTTAAGAGTACTTTGAAGTGACCGGTTACATAATTCGGTCTTATCAGTTCGCCGAGGGCGTCTACACAAATATATTCTTCGTACTTTTTGTTGTAGGCGCGGCGCATTACTTTCTTCATTTCTTCTTGCTTTGATTTTTCTTCAAGTAGCTTTGCTTCGACTTGAGGTATCAAGGGCAGGGTACGGTATGACGATTTGGTTTTCATAACGTCCATGCCTTGTACAGTGTTTTTGTCTTGCACAACCTTATGTTTTATGCTGATTGTTTTGCTTGTAAAATCAATGGCGCTCCATTTGAGACCTATGACTTCGCTTCGCCTGAGACCGTAAAAGGCTGTCAAATAAATAACAATATGCAGAGGGTCGTTTTCTGTTTTGTCGAGCAAGCTTTTTAATTCCTCTGAGTTATAGTAGCTGCCTATGTATTGTTTTGACTTTGGTCTGTCGGCTTGCTCAACAGGGTTGCATAAAATTATGCGTCTTTTTACTGCCGATTTGAATGCAAGATGCAAAAGTGCATGATGCCTTTGGGCAGTTGTACCTTTAAGACCGTCGTTACGAATGGCGCAATAGTACTCGTTTATTTCGTCGCCGGTAAGCTCTTTGACTTTGATATTTCCGTACTTTTTGAAGAAAGGAATCATTCTTGATTCTATCATCAGCTTGTAGCCTTTGTAGGTTGAGGCGGAAATGTTTGCTTTGTGTTGCTCAAGCCATTCTTGTAAATATTGGTTTATGGGCATATTCGCAATACGGTTTCGCTCTCTGTCTGCGTGTGTCATGAGCTCTGATTTGTATAAATCCTCGGTGTTGTATTGAGTTAAGAGTTCATTTAAACGGTGCTGGGCTTCTCGCTTATTGCCTTTGGTGACTTCAAGGTTGAGGCTTTTCCATTTCTCGTGGCGTTTGCCGTCGGTGTCATAAAGGTTGATGACTGCGTACCATTTTTTATTCTTTTCGGTAATGTGTCCTGTTATTCTTTTCAATTTTTCACGCTCCTTTCTTAGTTGGTTTGTCCTTTGTTTTTTCTCGGGCAAGGCTCAAACTATCACAAGTGTTTGCGGAAGTCCAGCGATTATTAGTGACGTTTGGGGAAGGGGTTTGGTAGTTTTTTTCGTCTGTCAGGAACTCTACGAGACATACCTTCGGAACGATTATTTTCTTTCCTTGCTTTATGCTTTTGATTTTGCCTTCTTTGATTAGGGCGTAAACTGAGTTTTTTCCTATCCTTAAGAGGCGGATTACTTCGGGTACTGTGAGTACATCTTTTTCGTTTTTAAACATGGAATAATAGTGTCTTTCTGTCATAATTCTCCTTTCTACCGTGGAAGCGTTAAAATTTTTGGCTTAACGTAGGCAAATTTTGGAATTTTTGCATGATTTTGGCGCTTTAGGCTATCCTACCCTCTAAAAAGGGGGTTTTAGGATAGCCTGATTAAAAGTGCGAATTTTGGCTTAACGGTGGGCATTGCCACCCGATGTGAACCGCAAAGGTGACGTTTACGATACCGTTGCTTATTCCTGCAACCATTTTAGGACGCCCTCCGTTTAAGCCATATTTTCCTTTTGTGACGCAAATGACGCAAATGACGGTATTTTTGACAGCGGGGGATATTTTGTCCGCTATGCAAAATATCGTCATTACCGTCATTATCGTCATAGCCGGCTGTTATTGGTTTCATTGTGTTTTTACCAGTATCAATGTTCTTTGAGTGCCTGTCCTTTCTTTTGCATAAAGAATATTTAGTTGTTTGAGTTCGTTTTCGAACTTTTTGATTCTGCGTGATAAGACATTTCCTGAAATGTCAATTTCTAACTTATTTGCCAGCTCTGCTGCAGTGCCTTCGAAGGTTTCGTTTACTGTCATGTAGTTTACAAGTTTTTGCATCACCTCATCGTTTTTCATAATGTATTCTGACGGTGTGTCACCGCTTATGAATTCCCATTGGAATGTTTCTTTGTTGAATTTGAGTGTTAATATTTTCTCGTCTATATCTCTGCC
Source organism: Clostridia bacterium (assembly GCA_017522515.1). The sequence goes on along the minus strand of JAFWZH010000127.1, from coordinate 8,447 downwards.
TCGTACAAATAAATTAGCAGAGAGCGACGAGGTTTCCGTCTTGTGAAGAACGTACGAACTATCGGCGGCACCTGTAAGTCCTGTGGAACCGCTTATCATCAAGTGAGGGTCTGCATTTTTTTGCTTGCGCAAGTGTTGGACTGCGATGATGGCGATGCCGGCTTCGTCTGCAATTTCTTTTATCGAACTGATGTCGCGGTAGTCGCTGGCGTAAAAGTTTGTGTCGCCGGAGGTTGTCCTGACTTTTTGAAGTGTGTCGATGACTATTAAGTTTGTGTCGGGGTGTGCATCGATGAATTGTATTATCTGTTTGTCCAGTCCTTCGGAAAGTGTTTTTGACATTATAGCGAAGTGCAAGTTGTCGGGTGCGTCTTCGGTGAGTTCGGAAAGTCTTGTTTGTATTCTGTTGTAGCTGTCTTCGAGACAAAGATAGAGCACTGTGCCTTTGGAGGTTTCGTAGTTCCAAAAGGGTTCGCCTTTGGAAACTTGCAGACAGAGATGGAGTAATAACCAAGATTTTCCAATTTTGGGTTGTCCGGCTAAGATGTGAAAGCCTTGCGGAATCAATCCTTTGACTATGAATTTGGTGGGCGGTAAGTTGAGCTCTAGGAGCTGGGCTCCGCTAACGGTTTTTAAGTTTTCTGTTGACAATTAAATTTTCTCCTTTCGTATGTGAATAAAATAATTTGTGCGTTCAGAGGACGCGAAGTATCTCGCAGCATAAATCTTGTGACTTCTTTCACAAGAACGAGCATCATATATGTCCTAGCAAACATCAGTTCCAGCTTGAAAGAACATATCCCGTTTCTTTGGTGGGCCGCTTATGCGGAAGTATCATTAATGCCTTACGCGGTGTCATGGCTAATCAAAATATGCTGTTGTTGTTTTGATTTCTCTGCAAGGTTTATCGCTCGCTCGTTTTGAGGTCGTGGCGTCCTTTAGAGTCAGCTTTTCCTTTCGGTCCGGTAAGTTTATGACTCGGCATCCTCACTTATTTAGTTTTCAAGGTTCGGGAGAAGTTTTATTTTTCTTCTCATTCCTTATTTGTTACTTTTTTTGATTTTCACAACCAAATTTGGAAAAATTTTCTTCTCATTCCTTATATGGCTTTTTTTTTGATTTTGTACCATAAGGTTTTGGGAAATTTTTAAAAGTTGCGTTTGGTGGTTTGAGGGGGCGAAATTCGCTCCACAGGCGGCCAAACAGGGCGAGAAAAAAGAATATCGGACACGGAGTCGATAGCGGACGCATTTGGCTGTTTGGGGGCGACAGTGGTTATTAGGTTTTGCGTTACAATAAAATGTTCTCCTTTCAAAAAGTCTTTACACTTATATGTATTTTTAGAGGGGTAAAATCCAAGGTGTTTTTGCGAAATTTTTATTTTGCAGTATGAATGTTTATAAAAAATTCTTATTTGAGGTATTATTTTTGCTTGGATGCCCAAAAATCGCTCCACAGGCGGCCAAACAGGGCGAGAGATGGAAAAGGCGGGAATGGAGTCGGGGAGGAAGGGACATGGCGGATAAAAGTTAATTGGATTCAGAAAAAAGTTTATGCATTACAAAAATTGATATATTTATGCTATTTTAAAATAAAAAGCAAAAAAAGTGTTGGATTTGATGTGTAAAAACTTGCAGAAACGATTTCATTGAAGTAAAATTGATATGTATTGATGTACTATATATGAAAAATTACTTGATGTTTGTATTTTTTTACATTAAGAATGACCTTATATTATCAAAGTATTTTACTCGGAGGCAATTATGCTTACAGGCGAACTTAAAAATAAAATAGATGCCATTTGGGAAATGTTTTGGACAGGCGGTGTTGTAAACCCTCTTGATGTTGTTGAACAAATGACATATCTAATGTTCATACACGATCTTGACGAAGCTGATGCGAAGAAGGCAAAGAGCAGTCTTATGCTTGAACTGCCTTATACTTCTATCTTTGACGGACACGAACAATATAAATGGTCGGTTTTTCGTGATTTATCAGCTGAGAAGATGTATGAACTTATGCAAACAGAGATTTTCCCATTTATAAAGAATCTCCACAGCGGTAAAGAGAGTACATACTCAAAATATATGGCAGATGCAATATTTAAAATCCCTACACCTCAGCTTCTTTCTAAAATCGTTGATGCCTTGGACAACCTCTATGTGGATATGGCAAAGAGCATTGAAACCGATACAAAAGGAGATGTTTACGAAAGTTTACTTTCTAAACTTGCTACTGCCGGAGTAAATGGACAGTTCCGTACACCAAGACACATTATCAAAATGATGGTTGAACTTCTTGACCCTAAGCCGGACGATGTAATATGCGACCCTGCCTGTGGTACATCAGGCTTTCTTGTTGCGGCAGGGGAATACCTCAAAGATAAATATAAAGATGATATTTTCTATAATCGAGAAAAGAAAGATCACTATAATAATCATATGTTCTATGGCTACGATATGGACAGAACGATGCTCCGTGTAGGTGCTATGAATATGATGACACACGGTGTTGATAATCCAAATATTGATTACCGTGACAGTTTGTCAGACCAAAATCTTGATAATGGCAAATATACTATTATACTTGCTAATCCGCCTTTTAAGGGTTCACTTGATGCCGATACTGTTTCTGCTGATTTGCTCAAAGTTTGCAAGACGAAAAAGACGGAACTTCTTTTCCTCGCTCTTTTCCTTCGTATGCTTAAAATTGGCGGTAGATGTGCTTGTATCGTTCCTGACGGTGTACTCTTCGGTTCTTCTACTGCACACAAAGCAATTCGTAAAGAAATTATTGAAAACAATAGATTAGAAGCAGTTATCTCTATGCCCTCTGGTGTGTTTAAACCTTATGCCGGAGTTTCTACCGGTATTTTAATATTTACAAAAACAGGCCACGGTGGTACGGACAATGTTTGGTTTTATGATATGACTGCTGACGGTTATTCTCTCGATGATAAAAGAACACCAATAAATGATAATGATATAAAAGATATTATTGATCGTTTTCATAACCTTGATGGTGAAAAGGACAGAGAAAAAACGGAAAAATCATTCTTTGTACCTAAACAGGAGCTTATTGATAATGATTATGACCTATCAATCAATAAGTACAAAAAGACAGTTTATGAAGCAGTTGAATATCCTTCTACTGCTGAAATTATGGCAGAACTTTTTGGGTTGCAAAGTAAAATATCAGAAGGACTTGCTGAGTTGGAGGGGTTGTTGAATGGGTAAAAGAAAAAAGGCTCAACAAACTCCTAAAAAGACAGTAATTGGAAATATAGAACAAATAAATCTTGAAATAGATTATGATAAATTAGCAGAATCAATTGTAAAAGCATCAAAAATTGAAGATGAGAAACGTTCTCTTTCAAGAGAATGGATGAAATTTGTTATCACTCCTATATTTTGGCTTTTTACAGTAATATCTGGGTTGTTTGCAATTGGATTTTTTGTAGAAATTTTTCAAATTATAAAAACTCTCAAGGGTAATATTTCTGAGTGGGAACAATGGATTACAATAGCAGTAGGTTTTATATTATCGTTATTTTTTGTGGTTGTATGTATATTTACAATTGCAACTGCTAGGGAAATAGAAAAAGAAAACAATAAACAATACGTTGCAGCAATGTTCTCTAATATTGTTGCATTAGTTGCCTTAATTGTGGCTCTGATAGCACTCTTTAAGGGGGTGGGATGATGATAGTAAAATTGAAAGAGATTGCATCTTTTTCAAAGGGGATACAAATCAATGGAGATAGTCTTTTAGAAGAGGGAAAATACGATTATCTAAACGGAGGTATAAATCCATCTGGAAAATGGAATGAGTTCAACGTAAAAGGAGATACTGTAGCTATTAGTGAGGGCGGCAATTCGTGTGGATATGTCAATTATATGGATTCTCCATTTTGGTGTGGTGGACATTGTTATTATTTGTATGACTTAAAGTGTAATACACACTATCTGTTTTATGCATTAAAAAGTCAGCAAAATAGATTAATGCAACTTCGGTCAGGGGCTTGTATGCCAAATATAAAAAAATCTGATTTAGGTGAATTTGAATTTGAGTATTGTACAGATGAAAGAGAACAATTAAAAATAGTATCTAGATTGGTGCAAGTTGATTCATTAATAGAGTTAAAAAAACAACAATTAATCAAAATAGATGAACTCGTGAAATCCCGATTTATCGAACTGTTGGGTGACCCTGAAACCAATCCTTATGGATGGAAACAGACTACGGTTGGAGAGGTATGTTCTTCGATTGTAAGAGGACCTTTTGGCAGTGCTCTCAAAAAAGAATTCTTTGTTGAACCAAACGAAACAACATATAAGGTTTATGAGCAAAAACATGCCATTCAAAAATCTGCGACTATCGGAACTTATTATATTACAGCTGAAAAGTTTGACGAATTGCGAAGATTTGAATGTGTTGCTGGTGATATTCTAATGAGTTGCTCTGGAACAATGGGCGAATTGTACCAGTTACCAGAGGGTTGCGAAAAAGGCTTGATAAATCAAGCACTTTGCAAGTTTACTCTTAACAAAAAAATACTGCCAATTGTATTTTTGACTTATATGAAGCAGACCATCGGCAAATTAGAAACAAAGGGCAGTGGTATTCAAAACATTGCGGCAGTTTCCTATGTAAAGGCAATGCCTATCAATTTGGCACCGATGGAAGTTCAAGAACAGTTTGCTGCCTTTGTGGAACAGACCGACAAATCAAAATTAGCAATAAAAGATAGTCTCGAAAAACTTGAAACTTTGAAAAAAGCATTGATGCAAGAATATTTTGATTGAGGTGAAATAGATGGCTAATAAAGAGAAAAAAATTGTATTTTCAGAAATAATCGACAGTAAAATTAACGGGTATGCAATAGGCATTAGTTTTTTGTCTATTTCTACATTTTTATTAGTTAATAATACATATTTTCACTGGACAAGTTTAACTTACTTTATCGGTGCTGTTTTTGGAGTAATTGGTGTCGCTGGAATTGGAACTGAATTAGATAAAAGTAAAAAATTTAAAGGTATAGGAAATCTTGTAATCGGATTACTCTTTTTGGGGATTTGGGCTGCTTTGTTTATTTTATTAAAGAATAATCCCGTAGCGAATGCAGCAGGAATGCCGGCTCTTATTATTGGTGCTTATGGTTTTGTAAGAGGTTTGATTGAATTGTTTTATTCGATTTACTTGGAAATCGTTAGTTCTGAACGGTCTTTTTCGAAAATCATAAAAGCTGTTTTTGTATTTATAACACAACTTTGTGGTTTGGCATTAACAATTTTGAATATGTTAAAGATTTATAAAACTATATAATTAGATTAAATAAAAAAATATTGTTTGGCAGTATTTGGAATGAAGGTCACGTAATAAACATACCAAATTTACACATAAGTTCCACTGTGAATTGCAATAATGATGGATTTATTAAAAGCAAAGGAGGCAAAATAATGACAGATATTGAAATTAGATTAGATGCCGAACCAAAAGACAATTATGAAAAGGCAATGAAATTATTGCTTGAAACCGATAAAGCAATTCGATCATTAACCTTGGAAGAACAACAAAAACTTTTATATGAGTTTGCAAAATATAAAGGAACATACAGTTTGTTCCAAACTATGTAACAAAATTCGGGGGGTAAAAAGCACCTTTGTGGGAGGCAAATATGTTATACCAAGCATCGTACATACTTAAAAGGAAGAATGATTTTAATACATTAACAAACAAAGATAAAATCAATAAAGATAAAGGTATTGTTTTATCTACCTGGACTTTCAAAAATACTTTGTTATGTCAATTGGGAATAACCGAGGAACAATGCACAATAGAGGATTTAGGCATTGTTCTAAACATTAATATAATAGACAATAATTCTGTTTTGAACGGAATAAGCATAACTGTTCATGAAGCTCTTAAAATTCTTCTCTTAAATGTGTCCATAAGTGGTGAAACAATAAACAATATTTCTTTGTTAGAAACATTTGATAATTTATTTCACGACAAAAGATACATTAATACTTATTCTGGAAAACGATTATGTTTGGTTGATTCATATGAAATAATTAAAACTTATGATGATGTCTCATCATATTATTGTAATTTGGTATATCCTTTATTAAATGAATTTGACAGAAAAATGCGGCTACTACTCTATAATACTTATTATGTATTGTATGGTGATGAATTTCCTAAAAAATTTAATTATTACCAAAAAGCGCTTGGGGGCAGATTGTATATAAAGGGAGATAATAATAATGACTCGGCAACAAAATTTTGCTCAGATAATATTTTTTATGCCTATGATTATTCTCAGATGATAGATATTTTATTTGGGAAAAACAAGAATAAATCTGATAATAATAAATCAGATTGGGAATTGTTCTTTTCGGATAAAATTTCTTTGCCTACTTTTGAGGATGACATTAGAGAAATAAAAGGCTTAAGGAATAATGTTGCTCATTGCAAATTGTTTCCTAAATACGATTATGAAAGATTAAAATACCTACTTACAAAATATAATAATGCACTTGATAAAGCAATAAAATTGACATATTCAAAAGACTTTGCAAAAGAGTATATGACCTCAATAAAAAATGCTCTTGAACTGATGGTTTCTAAAATAAAAGAATTATATGAGATTTTATGGGAGGTTCCCAATGACCAACTTTGATTTCTTAAAAAAAGATGAAAAATTTAGTAGTTTTGCTGATGTGGCAATTACTGCTGAGCGACTATATAATATTGATTTGCCGTCTTGCGTGTTCAATGTTCGCAGGGCTGCGGAGTTTGCTGTTAAGTGGATGTATTCTGTTGATGATTCTCTTGTAATGCCTTATCAGGATAGTTTCCATACGCTTATAAGTACAACGGAGTTTCAGGATGTAGTTGGATTTGATATTTTCCGTCGTATTGATTTTATACGCAAGGTGGGAAATAACTCTGCACATTCCGCAAAATCGATTACACCTCAGCAAGCCGCACTAGCATTGGAAAACCTCTTTTATTTCCTTGATTTTATTGCGTATTGTTATGGTGATTCTTATGAGGAAACAAAGTTTAATCCTGATCTTCTAACAAAACATAATGAAACTTTAATTGATAATGCTGTTGAAATAAACTTCCAGCAACTTTTGGATGAAAACAAGGCGTTAAAAGCCGAACTTACAGCACGCCGTTCCGAACAACAGCAGACATATATTCCGAAGCCTCTTGATATTTCAGAATATGAAACGAGAAAGGTATATATCGACACAATGCTTATTGATGCCGGTTGGATGGAGGGAAAAGACTGGTATAATGAATATGAACTTACCGGTATGCCTAACAAATCCGAGGTTGGTTATGCTGATTATGTACTCTTTGGCGATGACGGAAAGCCTTTGGCAGTTATTGAGGCGAAACGAACTTGCAAGGATGTAGCTGTAGGCCGTCAACAGGCAAAATTATACGCTGACCTTTTGGAAAAGAAATTTGGTCGCAGACCTATAATATTCCTTACAAATGGTTTCGATACAAGAATTTGGAACGACAGATATTATCCTGAACATAAAGTCAGTGGTTTTTATTCGAAACGAGATTTAGAAAAAGAATTCAATAAACTTACTATGCGTACGCATCTTAATAACGTTCGCATTAGTGATGATATTTCGGGAAGATATTATCAAAAAGAAGCGATAAAGGCAGTTTGTCGTGCTTTTGATGAAGAGAATCGCCGTAAAGCTTTATTGGTTATGGCTACGGGCTCCGGTAAGACCAGAACGGTTATTTCTATAGTGGATGTATTGCTCCGTCATGGCTGGGTTAAGAATGTTCTTTTTCTTGCTGACAGAAATTCGCTCGTTACTCAGGCAAAGAGGGCGTTTGTGAACCTTTTGCCGAATCTTTCAGTTGTCAATCTTTGTGAGGACAAAGAAAATTATAATGCTCGTGGTGTGTTTTCTACTTATCAGACGATGATGAATATTATAGATGCGGCAAAGGATGAAGATGGCAAGAAGCTTTATACAGTGGGGCATTTTGACCTTATTATCTGTGACGAGGCACACAGAAGCATTTATAATAAATATAGAGATATTTTTAATTATTTTGATGCACATCTTGTAGGTTTGACAGCGACCCCTAAAGATGAGGTGGACAAGAATACATACAAGATTTTTGAACTTGGTGACGGTGATCCGACTTATGCTTATGACCTTGCACAAGCGGTTGCAGATGGTTACCTTGTTGATTTTATAAGCGTTGAAACTAAACTTAAATTTTTGGAACACGGTATCGTTTATGATGAACTCTCTGACGAGGATAAAGAAGAATATGAAAATCAGTTTGCAAATGAAAACGGAGAAATTCCCGAATCGATTGATTCTTCTGCTTTGAATAAGTATATTTTTAACGAGGATACAATTCGAGAAGTTCTCGCTGTACTTATGGAAAAGGGT
>JAFWZH010000018.1 GCA_017522515.1 Clostridia bacterium | reverse complement strand
GATGTCCAAATGTCTTTTTGGTACTGGGATGGAAGCGAGGTATCTCTTGTTAGGTAAATTTTACCATTCTTATATGAATACAACGAACCATTTTCCTTATATATATTCTTATTTTCATCAATTGATAGAATATTATTGTTTACAGAGAATAAATCTGAAGATACTGCATTAACAAATTGCATTGGGCTTTCATTCTCATTGTTGTCTATTAGTTTAAAATACACAGTTACATTATCCGCATCTTTTTCAAGCGGAAGCATTATTGAAGGGCTATGACTACTTATCCATGTAATGTCTCTTCCCGCATATTTTACACCCCAACAAAAAGTTATCACCTGATTTATCCAAGATGTATAATTTTTAAATTGAGACGATATTATATTTGCATTTATCATATATCCACCTGGTACATGATTTGCACTCAAAATGTATGTTGGCGACCCAACTAAAATTTTTTTTGAGTATTCTATACCATTAACACTAGCTGCAATTTTAACAATTCCTTTCCCATGAACAGTCAAAACTCCTTGATTAGAAATCGTTGCCAGCGACGCATCAGAACTCGTCCAATTTACTTGCCCTATTTGACTTGATATTGTATATTTAGCTCCAGTAAAGCCGGTTGACGGTCCTGATATTGTCGTTTTAATCTGCTCCTCTATCCAAGTTTGGCACTCTTCTGGGAAAGAATTATGGCTTGTGTTGTGTACCATCTTGATTTCGTCAAAAGCAGATAATGACGGATTTGGGTTAGAAAGAAAAATAGATGGTGCCGGATTTATTCCATTATCCACAGCAAGCGCACTGGATGTTGGAACAAATGCAAATTGAGGCAGAATATCTATATCATAACTCCAATCATATATAATAGGAGCAAAATCAGGAAATCCATCATCATTACTATCTTGATGGGTCATATTACTGTTGCTATATAATGATGCCGGATATGTATCGTACAAACAATTTCCCTGATGTGTTTTGGTGTATGAAAACATTGTTTTCGAGATAGGAATTAACCAAAGAAAGTTTTTTTTATATTCTATATGTATATCTGTAACCTTTTGACCTATCTGTTTTACAGAAAGGCATTCAAAATATCCATTTATTTCATCTCTACCTGGTAGAACTGTCAGTAATCCAGCAATTACATCTTGGAATAAAACTCCTGCTGCAATAGATAATAATGGAGATATAGGCTGGGCAACATTTGTCCCAGCAGAAAAGTCGCAATTGATATATTTGTCTGGAACCGACATTGAAGAGTAATCACTATTCGCTATTGCTATTTTCTTAAGCTCTTTACCCGGATCACCATTTGGGAATCCAAGTATGTCAAGTTCCGATTGCCATTGAAGATGCACGGAATTGTTCTTTGAACCAGTAGGGTCTATATAATCTACAAGCATTTGTTGAGTTGCGGTTGAATAAGCGAATCTTTCACCAATTTGGATTAACTTTTCGACATCTGTATATTTCTTTACAAGATAATCAATTACATCTTTATCATCCAAAAATTTCAATAACCCATGAAAGCCATATAATAAACCCATTGGAACATTAGCGCCCATATGAGGTGCATCATAACTTACATAAGTTCCTACATTATGGATTTTATTATTATTTTCCATTGTTTTTAGTGCATACCTCGCAACCAAACCTCCCATACTATGTCCTATTATGATAGCTGGATCAGAATTACTATCTCTAAGTTCATTAATTTTTTCAATAACATTAATAAGCGTGTATGCATTAGCTTGTATATACTCCCCAGACTCATGCCAATCAACATAAATGAAGTCATATTGATTCCTGGTGATAAAATCTGCCCAATATTTATAAACTGATCCACAAGTCATAAACCCTTTTAATGCCGGAACTAAATCACGTGGGTCAAATCCTTCAACAAATATTAGAGGTTTTTTAATTCGACCACTATAATTGTTACTTGCATATATTATAGAGACATCTGCTTTTGTCATAACTCCGTTATATGAATTCCCCGTAATTTCTTCACTACGGTCGATAATTGCATCAAATGAACGTGTATTATTTCTTGACAACGCATTGTTTCTTATTTCTATTGTTGTTGAAGAATAGTACCTATCTCCAGATAAGTCTGTGATAACAACATTAATTATATGATGACCTTCTGGAAAGTAAATATGCACATCTTTGTTTATTAAACTTTGAAGCCCATTGCCACAATCAATTTGTACATCAGAAATAGATACATTGCTCAATATCAGTTCTTTAGGAAGAGTGAATGTGATGTTATTATTTTCCTTGGCATTGTCAATGAGACATGCTGCACACAGTTTTTTGATTTGAAAAGCATCTTGCCTGTTCAAATATACCTGTCCATTCTCATAAGCTATTGCTCCTGTATTTAAAGAATTTGCTTTAAGTTGAGCGTAATCTTGAAAAATAATACTTAATCGACATTTTGAATCGACCTTATCAATTATCGGCGCATCATAAAGACTGTTTTTAAATTGATGATAAGACGTTTTACCAAATGATGACGAAAACAGAGTCTTTACTATATTCGCATATGTCACAACATCACATTGCTTTGCAGATGTATTTTCTCTACCACTATATTTGTCAAGATTCTCATATTCTATTGCATAATCAATAAGATAACCGGTTGGAACCGAATTCCGATCAATTTTAGCAAACATGTAATCAAGAGTATTCCGCAAATCATCATATGCATGAGCACTTTTGTTAAAAACAAATGCACAGATGAATAGTAGCGTGATTCCCTTCCAACGTAAAGTCGCCGTTGCAACACGCTTCCAGTGTCCAATGGCATTTTGGAGTTTAATGTTTTTTCTCATAATTATATTATCGTAATTTAATAACAACAATGTCAACGACTTACTCGCATTGTTTTTCCGCGATAAGTGTTGTTATGCTAATTCGTTTGAGAAATATCAAACAATAATTTCCCCGTAAAAATCCAGTTTTCACTTTCTATCCATATGGAGAGTAGTCCACTATAACCGTCAGGAACATCCAATATGGTATTAATAGTTGAAGAATAGGTAATAGTATTTCCATTCTCATCACGCAGGTATATTTGTACATCCATATCCTCTTCACCATAAATCTCTATTTGACGTAAATCATCATCATAATATACATCAATAGGAATTCTCATTAAAGAGCGGCGTACAGTTGTACTACCATCCACATTACTCGTTTGCCAGTGTTCCATAGTAACCCTTCTTTTCTCTGCATGGGCTTGAATGCAACCGATAAAAATTAAAACTCCGAAGAGTGAAAGTAACTTTTTCATTTTATTGCTTTTATTGATTAAACTGATGCAAAATTACTGTAGCAAAAGTTTTCAAGCAAGAATAAAAGTTTGACGGATAGATTTTTATTTCGCTGATATTCAGGAAGTTATAATAGGGGGGGTGATTTATTTCTGCGCAGGGGTGCCAAAAGTTTGACGGCTAAAGATAATGAGACCCCATAAATGCTAATTACAGAACCTAAAAATAATATCTTATCGCTATCAAATCCGCTCAAAGATATTATTATGATTATACT
>JAFWZH010000126.1 GCA_017522515.1 Clostridia bacterium | reverse complement strand
GGCCAGCAGTGATAGGCTTCGGAAGGAGGTAGTTTAATTTGGTAGAGAGAAACTTAAGAAAAACCAGAGTTGGTAAGGTTATCAGCGATAAGATGGATAAGACAATCGTTGTTGCAGTTGTTGACAGCGTAAAGCATCCTCTTTATAAGAAAGTTGTTAAAACCACATATAAATTAAAGGCTCACGACGAAGCAAACGAAGCTAAAGTAGGCGATACTGTAGAGGTTATGGAAACAAGACCTTTAAGTAAAGATAAACGCTGGAGACTTGCTTCTATCATCGAGAAGGCTCGTTAAGCACATAGGAGGTAAAAGTTATGGTACAAGTACAAACTAGACTCAAAGTAGCAGACAATACCGGTGCTAAAGAATTGATGTGTATTAAGGTTATCGGCGGCAGTAAGCGTCGTTATGCTAATATCGGTGATATTATCATCTGCTCCGTTAAGGCTGCTGCTCCGGGCGGTATAGTTAAAAAAGGTGACGTTGTTAAATGCGTTATTGTACGTACAAAAAGAGGCGTACGTCGCGAAGACGGCACATATATCAGATTCGACGAAAATGCAGCTGTTCTTATTAAAGATGACCTCAACCCAAGAGGTACACGTATTTTCGGACCTGTAGCAAGAGAGCTTAGAGATAACGACTTCATGAAGATCGTATCACTTGCTCCCGAAGTACTTTGATCGGAGGATAATATTATGAGTATGAATATTAAAAAAGGCGACAAAGTAGTAGTTCTCAATACTCGCCGCCAGAAAGACAAAAACGGTAAGGCAAAGACAGTTACCGGAAAAGTACTCGCGGTTATTCCTGAGAAGGAGCAAGTAATCGTAGAGGGTTATAACATGGTCAGCAAACACAAGAAACCCAAGGGTCGTACAGAACAGGGCGGTATTGTAAAGACAGAAGCTCCTATCCATGTTTCTAATGTAATGGTTGTTTGTCCTAAGTGCGGACAGCCTACAAGAACAGGCCACAAGACTATTGAGGAAAACGGCAAATCAATCAAGGTTCGTTTCTGCAAGAGAGAAGATTGCGGTGCTGTAATTCCGACAGTTGATTACACAAAGTGATTAAAGGGAGGCTATAATAATGTTAAGATTAAAAGAAAAATACGACAAGGAAATAGCACCCGCTCTTATGGAACAGTTCAAATACAAGAGCGTTATGGAAATCCCTAAGCTTGAAAAGATTGTTATTAACATGGGATTGGGCGAAGTAAAAGAGAATCCTAAGGCAGTAGAAAATGCTGTTAACGACCTTAGCTTGATAACAGGTCAAAAGCCTGTTGTTACAAAGGCAAAGAAGTCTGTTGCTGCATTCAAGGTTCGTGAAGGCATGAACATTGGTTGTAAAGTTACACTCAGAGGTACAAAAATGTATGCTTTTGCTGATAAGCTCATAAACATCACATTGCCCCGTATCAGAGACTTCCACGGAATTCCCGGTAATTCTTTTGATGGCAGAGGTAACTATGCTATGGGTATCAAAGAGCAGATTATCTTCCCTGAAATCGAATATGATAAAATCGACAAGGTAAGAGGTATGGATGTTATTTTTGTAACTACAGCAAAAACTGACGAAGAAGCAAAAGCGCTGCTCAAATTGATGGGTATGCCCTTCAACTCGTAATAAGGAGGTAGACCATGGCAAAGGTTTCAATGAAGGTTAAGCAACAAAGGACACCTAAGTATTCTACGAGAGCATATAACAGATGTAAAATCTGCGGACGTCCTCATGCATATATCAGGAAATACGGTATATGCCGTATTTGCTTCAGAGAATTGGCTTACAAGGGACAAATTCCCGGTGTTAAAAAAGCCAGCTGGTAATGGATTGAATAAAGGAGGTTGGCACAATGCAAATTACTGACGTTATAGCTGATATGTTGACACGTATCAGAAATGCGGGCACAGCAAAACATGAAACGGTTGATGTACCGGCTTCAAATGTTAAGAATGCTATTGCTCAAATTCTTGTAGAAGAAGGTTACGTAAAGGAAGTACAGATTATAGATGACGGCAAACAGGGCGTTATTAGAATTTACTTGAAGTATACAGAAAACAAGAAACCTGTTATTTCCGGTATAAAGAGAATTTCAAAGCCCGGTCTTCGTATTTATGCATCTAAGGATGAGCTTCCGAAGGTTCTCGGCGGTCTCGGTGTAGCAGTTATTTCTACTTCTAAAGGCATTATGACTGATAAGAAGGCAAGAAATCTCGGCATCGGCGGAGAAGTAATGGCTTACATTTGGTAATAAAAATAAATCTGAAAAGTACGGCTTTAAATTAAAGCCGTACAGAATCTTAAGATTGGAGGAAAAACAATGTCCAGAATTGGAAAAAAACCTGTTGTTATTCCCGCAGGAGTTACAGTAGAGCTTCTTGAAGGAAATACTTTACAGGTAAAGGGCGAAAAAGGAACCCTTACAGAAACATTTAATTCAAAAATCGACATCAGTGTCGAAGCAGGCCAGGTAGTTGTTTCACGCAACTCAGATGAGAAAGAGTACCGTTCACTTCACGGTCTTACAAGATCTCTCATCCAGAATATGGTTGACGGTGTAACAAAAGGCTATGTTAAAGAGCTTGAAATCAACGGTGTAGGTTACAGAGCTGCTCTTCAAGGTAAAACTCTCGTGCTCAATGTTGGTTTTTCACACCAAATTGATATGGTTCCTCCTGAGGGAATTACAGTAGAAGTTCCTGCTCAGACAAAAATCATCATCAAAGGAATCAACAAGCAGATGGTTGGAGAATTTGCTGCTAAAGTTAGAAGTAAAAAGCCGCCGGAGCCATATAAGGGCAAAGGTATTAAGTACGTTGACGAAGTTGTCAGACGTAAAGAAGGCAAGACCGGTGCTAAGAAGTAAGAAAGGGAGTGACGCAATATGGCAAAGAAATTAAGTAAAAATCAGATTCGACAGAGAAGACACATCCGTGTCAGAAAACATATCAGCGGAACACCTGAACGTCCGAGATTGAATGTATTCAGAAGTCTTTCCAACATCTATGCTCAAGTTATAGATGATACAACAGGAAATACTTTGGTGTCTGCGTCTACGCTTGATAGTGCGATTAAAGATAAGATTGCACACGGCGGTAACATCGAGGCTGCTAAAGAGGTTGGTAAGCTTGTTGCTGAAAAAGCTCTTGCTGCAGGAATCACAACAGTGGTATTTGACCGCGGCGGTTACGTATACCACGGTAGAGTAAAAGAACTTGCTGACGCTGCTCGTGAAGCAGGCCTCAATTTCTAAGGCGTAAGGAGGATATACTATGGAACATAATAATTCTAATACACCAGAATTTAAAGAGAAAGTCGTAAACCTCGGCAAAGTTACAAAGGTTGTAAAAGGCGGTCGTAACTTCAGATGGAGTGCTTTGGTAGTTGTAGGTAACGAAAACGGTCAAGTTGGCGTTGGTCTTGGTAAAGCTGCCGAAGTAACAGAAGCCATCAGAAAAGGCGTTGAGGATGCGAAGAAAAACATCATCACAGTTCCGATGGTTGGCACAACAATTCCCCACGAGATAGTAGGTAAGTTTGGTGCAGGCGAAGTTCTTCTTAAGCCGGCTGCAGAAGGTACCGGAGTTATTGCCGGAGGACCTGTCAGAGCCGTTATTGAGCTTTCAGGAATTCGTGATATCAGAACAAAATCACTTCGTTCAAACAATCCTATCAACATGGTACGTGCCACAATCGATGCACTCAGCACACTTACAACAGTAGAGAAAGTTGCAAAACTTCGTGGCAAATCTGTTGACGAGATACTTGAATAAGGAGGAAATTAACAATGGCTAAATTGAAAATTACTCTTACAAAAAGTACGAACAGTGTAATTAAGAATCAAAAAGCTACAGTAGCTGCATTAGGTCTTAAAAAGATCGGTAGCTTTGTAGAGCGTGATGACACACCTGCAGTCAGAGGTATGATTAAGGTAGTTGCTCATCTCGTTAAAGTAGAAGAAATATAACGGAGGTGTTACCATGAAGCTTGACGAATTACGTCCTGCGGCTGGTTCAAGTCGCGAAGCATACAGAAAAGGCAGAGGTCACGGATCCGGTAACGGTAAAACGGCCGGAAGAGGACACAAAGGTCAGAAAGCACGCTCAGGCGGCGGAGTAAGACCGGGCTTTGAAGGTGGACAGACACCTTTGTACAGAAGAATGCCTAAGAGAGGCTTTAACAATAAGAACTTTGCAAATATTTATGCAGAGGTTAATGTTTCTGCTCTTGACGTTTTTGAAGATGGTGCCGTAGTTGATGCTGCTGCTTTAGCAGAAGCAGGTCTTATCAATAAGCTGTATGATGGAGTAAAAATTCTCGGTAACGGCGAGTTGACAAAGAATCTCACAGTTAAAGCTACATGCTTTACAAAAAGTGCATCTGAAAAAATTCAAAAAGCAGGAGGAAAGGCAGAGGTGATCTAAGATGAAGTTTAAAGACATCATCATTAACGCTTTTCATGTAAAAGAGTTAAGAAAAAAATTATTCATGACACTTTTGCTTATAATAATTTTCAGAGTAGGATGTTTTATACCTGTTCCCGGTCTCACTGAAGGTGCTTTCAGTGAGCTGGCAAACAACGGAATGTTCAAATTGTATGATATGCTTTCAGGTGGTGCCTTCCAACAGGTTTCACTGTTTGCTATGACAATCAGCCCTTACATCAATGCTTCAATTATCGTTCAGCTCCTCACTGTTGCTATTCCAATCTTTGAGAGATGGCAAAAAGAAGGACCTGAGGGAAGAAAGAAGCTTAGCAAGGTTACTAAAATAATAACACTTATTTTAGCCTTGTTCCAATCAGTGATGATGTATTTTAATATCAAAGGATCAGGAGCTATTCTTAATCTCTTCGCTGCAAATGGTGAATTTGATATTTTCTCATTCTTGTTGGTTGTTCTTTCATTCACAGCCGGTACATCAGTTCTTATGTGGTTGGGAGAAAAGATTACAGAGACAGGAATCGGTAACGGTATATCAATGATTATCTTTGCAGGTATCGTAGCAGGTGCTCCAAGTGCTGCAGTGATGTTGTATAACATCATTGTAGGTAATTCAATTACTTCTGTATTGCCTGTAAGAATAATATATGTTGTTGCTATTCTCGTTGTATTCCTTGCAGTTATTATTGCTGTTGTTTGGGTAGAAGGCGGCGAGCGCCGTATTCCTGTACAATATGCAAAAAGAGTTGTAGGAAGAAAAGTTTATGGAGGACAAAACACAAACATTCCGATTAAGGTTAACTCTTCAGGAGTTCTTCCTATTATCTTTGCTATGTCTATGTTACAGTTCCCTGCAACAATTGTAGCATTTATCGGAAAATCTTCCAGCACAACAGGATTTACAGGATTTATTAACAGTTTCTCTCAAGGACAAGGCTGGGGATATATTATAGTATATGCACTTCTTATCGTAGGATTTACATTCTTCTATAATATAGTGTACTTTGATCCGGTAGATATTGCCAATAACTTAAAAAAGAATGGTGGCTTTGTTCCCGGACTCAGACCTGGTGCTCCTACAGCAGAATATATCAAGAAGGCATCTACAAGAGTAACTTGGTTTGGTGCTATGTTCCTTGCAATTCTTGCTGTTGCTCCGTCACTTCTCCAGAAGATTATTTCATACTTCAGTGCGGATATAGCAAGCATCAATCTTTGGTTCGGTGGTACAACCGTGTTAATTCTCGTAGGTGTTGCTCTTGAAACTGTTCGTCAGTTGGAGTCACAACTTCTTATGAGAAACTACAAAGGATTCTTGGATTAATAACACTTGGTGGAGGTAGTGAGATGAACTTAATATTATTGGGTGCGCCCGGTGCAGGAAAAGGCACACAGGCGACCGGATTATCAGCAATATTAAAGATTCCTCATATCTCCACCGGTGAAATCTTCAGAGATAACATCCGAAGAAATACAGAACTCGGCAAATTAGCAGATGCGTATATTTCTAAGGGTGAATTAGTTCCCGATGAAGTTACCGTACAAATCGTGAAGGATCGCATTGAACAGGATGACTGTGAAAAAGGTTTTATACTTGACGGTTTTCCCAGAACAATTGCCCAGGCCGAAATGCTTGAAGAAATTCTTGATGCAGGCGGCAGGAAAATTGACAGGGTAGTAAACATTGTAATTGATGATGAGGTAGTAATTAACCGACTCTCAAAAAGAATTGTTTGCCCGGTATGCGGAGAAACATATCATTTGGAGTTTAATCCGGCGGATGATAATATGTGCAAAAAATGCGGTGCACAATTAGTACACCGGGATGATGATAAACCTGATGTAATCAGAAACAGAATTGTTGCATATCACAAAAAAACTGAACCATTGGTTGAGTTTTACAGACATAAGGGAAAGCTTATGAATGTACGTAGTGAGAATTCTATCGAAGAATCTTTGCAGAATACCTTGTATGCATTAGGTTTAAAAGGAATCTAAAATATTATGATAAATATTAAATCAAAATCGGAAATCGAAAAGATGAAAGCTTCCGGTAAGATTGTAGCAGAAGTTCTTGGAGAAATAGAAAAAAATATTTTTCCGGGAATTACGACAAAAGAGCTTGACAGAATCGCCACAAACTATATAATAAGGAGTGGCGCTTTTCCGTCGTTTTTAGGTGTGCCTAATTATTACGGCGGCATAAAGTTCCCCGGAGCTATTTGTGCTTCTGTGAACGGAGAGATTATTCACGGTATTCCGGACGAACGCAAACTTAAAGACGGCGATATAATAAGTGTAGATGTTGGTGCCTATTATAATGGGTTTCATGGTGATGCGGCTCGTACTTTTCCTGTGGGTAAGGTTTCAGAAGAGGCTTTAAAACTAATAGAAGTTACAAAGCAAAGCTTTTTTGAAGGTCTGAAGTTTGTTAAACCGAATAATAGAGTATCTGATATCTCAGGTGCGATAGAGGATTATGTGTCATCCTTTGGTTATTCAATTGTAAAGGAATATACAGGACATGGTATCGGGAGGGAACTCCACGAGGATCCTGAGGTTCCCAATTACAGAACTAACCGGCGAGGACATCGTCTGGCAGCCGGTATGGCAATAGCCATTGAGCCTATGGTTAACCAAGGCAGTGATGAAATATTGCTCGGTAGCAACAAATGGACAGTATACACGAAGGACGGCAAACTGTCTGCTCATTACGAAAACACTGTTATCGTAACAGATGATGAGCCGTTGATCGTAACACTTTAAGGAGGTTGACATCTTGTCAAAAGAAGACTTAATTGAAGTTGAAGGCGTTATAGCCGAAGTGTTGCCCAACTGTGTTTTTAAGGTAGAACTTGCAAATGGGCATATGGTAGTTGCCCATATTTCAGGCAAGCTTAGAACAAATTATATTAGAATTGTGAAGGGTGACCATGTTACCCTGGAGTTGTCCCCTTATGATTTAGACCGTGGTCGAATCATTTGGAGAAAGTGAAGGAGGATTGTACCATGAAAGTTAGACCGTCAGTTAAACCTATTTGCGATAAGTGCAAAGTTATAAAGAGAAAAGGCAAAGTAATGGTTATATGTGATGCTTATCCTAAGCATAAGCAAAAGCAAGGTTAATTTGCTTGTTGGGCTTCTCGTAAAGTCTTTGAAATTTTAATTTTAAAGGTGAACGCAGAAGCAAACGATTATAATCGTCCCGGAGTGCGGCTGCATGATTAACATGAGCTTTGGGATGTTGTATATAGATTTTATAATATTTATGTTGTAAGGCTAAAGAATTAAAAGCCAAAATTTTACGGAGGTGTATTTGCGAATGGCTCGTATTGCAGGTGTTGACTTGCCGAGAGAAAAGCGTGTTGAAATCGGATTGACATACATTTATGGTATAGGTAGAGCAACAGCAAGTGAAATTCTTGCTAAAACCGGTATCAATCCAGACACAAGAGTTAGAGACTTAACTGACGATGAGGTTGGTAAGTTAAGAGATATCATAGATAAAGAATATGTTGTTGAAGGTGATGTACGTAGAGAAGTTTCCCTCAACATTAAGCGTCTTATGGAAATTGGTTGCTATAGAGGCAGACGTCATAAGATGGGACTTCCCGTTAGAGGCCAGAGAACAAAAACTAATGCCAGAACGAGAAAAGGTCCCGCTAGACCTATAGCAGGCAAGAAGAAATAAGGAGGTTTGAGTTATGGCTGTTAAAACCAAAAAAACTGTAAAAGGTAGAAGAAGAGAACGTAAATTTATTGAGTTTGGTCAGGCACATATTCGCTCAACCTTCAATAATACAATTGTTACAATTACTGATAAATCCGGTAATGCTATTTCTTGGGCAAGTGCCGGTGGACTCGGTTTCCGTGGCTCAAAGAAGAGTACTCCTTTCGCAGCTCAATCTGCTGCAGAAACAGCTGCAAAAGCTGCTATGGAGCATGGTCTTAAATCTGTAGAGGTTTATGTTAGAGGTCCCGGAGCAGGCCGTGAGTCAGCAATTAGAGCACTGCAGGTAGCAGGACTTGATGTTACATTAATCAAGGACGAGACTCCTATTCCGCATAACGGATGCAGACCGCCCAAGAGACGTAGAGTTTAATTAACGGAGGTGTAAAGAATGGCCAGATATAGTGAGGCATCATGTAGAATTTGCAGAAGAGAAGGCGAAAAGCTTTTTCTGAAAGGCACAAGATGTTATACAGAGAAGTGTGCAATGTCAAGACCTAAGAGAAGCTATGCACCCGGACAGCACGGACAGGCTAAGAAAAAGCAGTCAGAGTATTGCATGCAGCTTAGAGAAAAACAAAAAACTAAGAGATATTACGGTGTATTGGAAAAACAATTCCACACATATTTTGAAATAGCAAATAAAAAGAGCGGTGTTACAGGTGAAAACCTTTTGATATTGCTTGAAAGAAGACTTGATAACGTTGTTTATCGTCTTGGTCTCGGTTCATCAAGAGCAGAAGCAAGACAACTCGTTCTTCACGGACATTTCACAGTTAATGGTAAGAGGGTTAACATTCCTTCATATCTTATTTCCGCTAACGATGTTATTGCTGTTTGCGAGAAGAGCAAATCAAACTCCAGAATTAACGAGATTCTTGACGTAACAAGCGGACGTTCAATTCCTGAGTGGCTCTCATATGACGCTGACAAAATGCAGGGAACAGTTTTAACATATCCGAAACGTGAAGATATTGATTTACCTGTACAGGAGCACTTGATCGTCGAGTTGTATAGTAAATAATTTCGCCGTTAGTATTTAAATTCCAAGGAGGGAATATTGTGATTGAAATTGAAAAGCCAAGAATAGAGTGTGTGGCATCAGACGAATCTGCCAGATATGGTAAGTTCGTTATCGAACCCCTTGAAAGAGGATACGGCACGACATTGGGAAATTCACTCAGAAGAATACTTCTTTCGTCATTACCGGGCTCAGCAGCCATGAATGTAAAAATTAAAGGCGCTTGTCATGAGTTCACATCAATACCCGGTGTTGTTGAGGATGTAACCGAAATTATTTTAAATATTAAACAGGTTGCTTTCAAAGTATTGGCTGAGGATCCTACAGAGATAAAGGTAGTTAGTATTTTAAAATCTAACAAAGGAGCTGTTACTGCAGCAGACATCTCATGTGACTCAGATATTGAGGTTCTTAATCCTGATCAGCACATTGCAACCTTGAATGGTGAAGCTGAACTTTCAATAGAGATGGAGGTTGGCACATCAAGAGGTTGGAGATCTGCAGATAAGAATAAGACTCCTAACATGCCTTTCGGTGTTATTCCCATCGATTCACTTTTCTCACCTGTACCGAAGGTAAATTATTATGTAGAAAATACACGTGTGGGAAATGTAACAGACTATGACAAGCTTACTCTTGAGGTTTGGACAAACGGCGCTATGACTCCTGAGGAGGCAATATGCGAGAGTGCTAAAATCTTAATAGAGCAGTTTGAGCTTTTTACTCATTTTGATGAGGAGAAAGAAGTTAAGCACGTAGTTGTTGAAAAGGATGCTTCAGGTAAAACAGAGAAGATATTGGAAATGAACATCGAAGACCTTGATCTTTCTGTTCGTTCATACAATTGTTTGAAACGTGCTTCTGTTAATACAGTCGGTGATTTGGCTGAGAAAACAGAAGAAGATATGATGAAGGTTCGCAACCTCGGCAGAAAGTCTTTAGAAGAAGTTATCCAAAAATTGGAATCTCTCGGACTTTCACTTAAAAAAGAAGATTGAGGTCGTACTAATTAGATAGGAGGGTATATTCAAATGGCATATAGAAAGCTTGGTCGTACAGCAGACCAAAGAAAAGCAATGCTTAGAGGTCTTGTAACAGCACTCTTCCAGAATGGTTCAATTGTTACAACAGAGACAAGAGCTAAAGAAGTTCAAAGCATAGCAGAAAGAATTATAGCAAAAGCAGTTCGTGAAGCAGATAACTTCACAACAAAGCAAGCAAAAGTTAGTAGCGTTCCTACTGATTCAAAGGGTAAAAAACAAACTACAGTTGTTACATCAAAAAATGGTAACAAATTCACAAAGTTTGCTGACCGTGAAATCAGAACAGAGCTTGTACGTATAGACAATCCTTCAAGATTGGCTGCAAGAAAGCAGGCTATTGAGTGGATTTACAAAGTAAAAGATGCTGAGGGCAACAACATTAACATAGTTAATAAACTTTTTGATGAGATTGCACCGAAGTATAAGGAGCGTAAAGGCGGTTATACAAGAATTTATAAAACAGGTCCCAGAAGAGGCGACGCAGCCCCGATGGCTATTTTAGAGCTTGTATAAGAAACTGCTGATTAACATAGCTTTATGTAAAATCTTAAAGCGGGGATTGTCTTTGGAGATAATCCCCGTTTTTTCAAAAAAGGGAGCAAATCATATTGGAAAATTTTATTCGCTTTGATAATGTTTCATATTCATACGATGACAATGAAGAAGAGTACAATGACAGTAAGTTGCAGTCAATTTCTTTGAGTCATGTGGATTATGCTGTTGAAAAAGCTGATTTTTCTATAAAAAAGGGAGAGTTTGTAGCAATAGTAGGTAGAAACGGTTCCGGAAAATCTACGCTTGCTCGTACTATGAATGCTCTTTTGTTACCTACAGAAGGGACTGTGTGGGTAAAAGACATAGACACCAATAATGACGAGTTAATATGGGAAATCAGAAGTCTTGTGGGTATGGTATTTCAAAATCCGGACAATCAAATTGTCGGAACTTCGGTGGAAGAGGATGTAGCTTTTGGTTTAGAGAATATTGGTGTACCAAGAGAAGAAATGCTCAAAAGAATTGATTTTGCATTGGAAACAGTAAAACTTCAAAAAGAAAGAAAAACAGAACCTCATTTACTTTCCGGAGGACAAAAGCAAAGATGCGCAATAGCGGGTATAATTGCAATGCAACCGGAATGTATCGTCTTAGATGAGGCAACTGCCATGTTAGATCCAATTGGCAGACGAGAAGTAATTAATCTTATAAAAAAACTCAATAAAGAAAATAACATAACCATTGTTCACATAACACATCATATGGATGAAGTTAGTCAAGCGGATAGGGTTATTTTGATAGATAATGGTATAGTTTTGGCAGATACAACACCAAGAAAATTGTTTTCTGATGTTAAACTTGTAAAGGATGCTGGACTTGAAGTGCCTCAAATAACAGCACTGATGTATAATTTAAGACAAAAAGGTATAGATGTTCCTCAAGATATCATAACAGAGGAAGAGGGCGTACTTGTGCTTATAGAATTGCTGAAAAAAGGCGGTGCTTGCTAATGCCTTTAAAAATAGAAAATTTGAGTCACACATATATGAAGGGAACACCTTTTGAAAAAAAGGCTCTTGATAATATAAATTTTGAAATTTATGATGGTGAGTTTGTAGGTATAATAGGTCATACAGGCTGTGGAAAATCTACGCTTGTACAACATTTTAACGGTCTTTTGAAGCCTGAAGAGGGAAATATCTATATTGACGGTCATCTCATGAATCACTCTAATATAAAAGAAATGCGCAAGAAAGTCGGGCTCGTTTTTCAATATCCGGAGTATCAGCTTTTTGAGTCAACAGTATATAAAGATATTGCTTTCGGCATAAAAAACGAAAAACTTTCGCCCGAAGAAGAATATAATCGCGTAGCTGATGCATTGAAAAAAACAGGTTTAACAGAAGATATTCTTGAAAAATCTATCTACGATTTATCAGGCGGTCAAAAAAGACGAGTAGCTATAGCAGGAATAATTGTAATGAACCCGCAAATACTTGTTTTAGATGAGCCTGCTGCGGGGCTTGATCCGGCAGGTAGGGAAGACATACTTGGTTTTGCGAGAAAATTACGTGATGAAAATGGCATAACGGTAATTTTAGTTTCCCATAGTATGGAAGATATTGCCAAACTTGCAGATAAAGTAATAGTAATGAATGATGGCAAAATAGAAATGGTTGGTAAGCCAAAGGAAGTATTCAGAAATGGTAAAAGGCTTAATGAAATTGGCTTATCTGTTCCCCAAATGTCTTCTGTTTTTAATAAAATAGGCGAAATTCTTCCTGATTTAGGTATAAATACAGATGTGTTCACGGTGGAGGAAGCAACCGAGGAAGTATTGCGTTTACTAAATAAGGGGGAGACTGTATGAAGATAACAATAGGACAGTTTGTACCCGGTAATTCAATTTTACACAGAGCCGATCCAAGAACAAAATTTGTGCTGACTTTTGTATACATGATAGCGGTAATACTTGCCGAAAATTTCATTGCATACAGTGCAGCAATTCTTTTTGTATGCGCAACATATTTATGTGCCAAAATTAACATTGCAAAGATCATTAAAAGTCTTAAACCGCTTTTGATAATGATGATGATAACAGTTGTACTCAATGTTTTATTTTACAAAGGGGAAACTGTTTTGCTCGATTTTTGGAAAATTACAGTTTATAAAGAGGGCGTTTTCTTTGCAGTAAAAATGCTGCTTAGAATTGTGCTTTTGGTGTTGGGTTCTTCTGTGCTTATGTACACAACAACATCTGTTATGCTTACAGACGGAATAGAAAGTTTGCTGTCTCCGCTTAAGAAGATTCACTTTCCGGCACATGAAATAGCAATGATGATGAGTATTGCTTTGCGATTTATTCCGACTTTTGTTGACGAAACAGACAGAATTATGAAAGCACAAAAGGCAAGAGGTTCTGACTTTGACAGTAAAAATATTATACAGAAAATCAAAAGTTATATACCGATATTGATTCCTCTGTTTATAAGTGCATGGCGAAAAGCTGAGGATTTGGCAACAGCAATGAATGCAAGATGTTACAAAGGTGGAGAAGGCAGAACAAAATTTAAAATATTAAAATTCACATACATTGATTTATTGCTAACGATTATAACTGTATTTCTTTTAGTAGTTATTGTGCTTGCAAATAAATTCGTGTAAAATAGATTTACAGTATTTCAAGGGGTGGTTTTATGGTAATTAGCGCGAGAATAAAAAAAGGTATTGCTTTTATGATGGTTTTAGCGGTTATATTGATATTAGCACCGGTCACTTATTCTATGGCAGCAACACCGGAAACAGCTACTGAAACAGAAACTGCTACCGAAACGCAGTCTGCTGCATCTGAGGATAAAATACTTTTCGACGGTGAGCCGGATAACACAGGGAACAGTGCAGGGGAAATTGTTTTTATGTTGGTTATTGTAGGTGTCTGTCTGTTTTTTGTAGTTGAAGCCATAGTCAGTTGGATAAAAAAGAGAACAAGAGAATAAATCGGAGTTGTAGAAAATGCAATTAAAAGATAAAGAAAGCTTTATAGAATATTATAACGCGGCAAGGAATCCTTATACTCACAAGGGTGATTATGGCCGCGTTTTTATTATTGCAGGCAGTGAGGGAATGACAGGTGCAGCAATGCTTTGTGCTGAAAGCGCGGTGAGGGCAGGTGCAGGACTTGTATATTTATTTGCTCCGGGAAAAATTCTGCCGGTATACGAAATCGGTTGTAAAGAAGCGGTAAAAATAAAAATTGGCGACGACAAAACATCTTTCTTTGAAGAATGTCATGTTTATCAAGTCGTAAAGACCATAAAGCGCGCGGGAGATTCCGTATGCGTAGTGGTAGGTCCCGGACTGGGGACAAATATACAAACAAAGAAGTTTGTACACGGTGTACTTGCTGAATTTTCAAGCAGTAATATACCTGTAATTCTTGACGCTGACGGATTGAATTCATATAAAAATAAACTATATAAAGAAAGAAAACTACCAAAAAAACTTATAATTACACCACACACCGGTGAACTTTCAAGACTTACCGGTTTATCGACGGATTATATAAATAATAATCGCGTCGAAGCGGCAAAAAAAGCTTCCGAAGAGCTTGGGGCAATTGTTGTCCTTAAAGGAAATGAGAGTCTTGTTTGCTCTGAAAATCCATCACGGGAAATATATATAAATACCACAGGTAATGCCGGAATGGCGACAGGAGGCAGTGGGGATGTACTTGCAGGCATCCTTGCCGGACTTACGGCAGCAGATGGAGGAAAAAGCACTTATTTTGAAATTGCTTGTTGTGGTGTGTTCATACATGGTTTGTGTGGAGATATGGCTTCTGCAAAATATGGACAAAGAGCGGTAAAAGCCGGAGATTTAATTGAAATGCTGAAAGAGGTTGTTTTATTATGATGCCGGAAACAAAAAGAACATGGGCAGAGATTAATCTGGATTTTTTAAAGCACAATATGCAGATTATTAGAGAATATACAACACCTGGCGCTAAAATTATGGGTGTAGTGAAGGCTGATGCATACGGACATGGTGTTGTACAAATTGCTAAAACAATATTGGAAAACGGAGCAGAATGGCTCGCGGTATCAATGCTTGATGAGGCGGTGGAGCTTAGAAATGCCGGCATCAGTGCTCCGATTTTGATTCTCAGTGATAATCAGCCGCAATGTGCTGAAACAATTATTAAGCTCGATATAAGGCAAGGAGTTTATTCATTTGAAACTGCGCAGAGCTTGTCAAAAGTAGCGTCTAAGCTTGGAAAGGTTGCAAAAATACATTTAAAAATAGATACCGGTATGGGCCGCGTGGGATTCACTCCGGAAAATGCATCTGATGCTGCGGAAATTATTTCGAAATTGCCAAATTTGGAGATAGAAGGAATTTTTACACACTTTGCAGTAGCAGATGAATATTCCGAAAAATCAAACGCATATACTCGGGAACAGTATGCTAAATTCTATGAGGTGTGCGAAAAAATAAGACAAGAAAAGCATATAAATATACCTATAAGGCATGCTGCAAACAGTGCGGCAATTCTGAGATATCCGGAAATGCATTTGGATATGGTAAGGGCGGGAATTATTTTATATGGTTTATGGCCTTCGGAGGAGACAAAGATAACGGGTGCTGATTTAAAGGCCGTTATGACGTTGAAATCGGCGGTTTCTTATGTGAAAGAAGTAGAAAGTGGTGCTTGCCTTAGCTACGGTTGTACATATCGTGCAGAGCGTAAAATGACAGTAGCTACAATTCCGGTAGGTTACGCAGACGGTTATATGCGCATTCAAAGTAATAAAGGTTTCGTATATCATGAAAATTCCGGTAAAAAGCTTCCTATAGTAGGTAGAGTTTGCATGGACCAGATGATGGTAGATGCTTCTTCTGCTAAAGAGTGTGGCGGTATCAAACCGGGAGATACAGTGGTACTTTTCGGTGATTACGACGGAGATTTGAGCAGATTTCCCACAGCTGAGGGTATTGCACGTATTGCAGATACAATCAATTACGAAGTTTCGTGTGCTGTCAGCAGGCGTGTACCCAGATTTTTTACAGAGAACGGCAAAACAGTTGAAATAATGAACAGACTTACAAAAAAATAATACAAACAAATTTTTATATGCTTTTAAAGTGTATTTACTCCGTAAAAATGGATACAATGTGAATGGAGGGTTTTTTATGGCCACGGCAAAAAAAGTCGAGCTGGAGCTCCCGGAGAGTTTACTTAACGAAGTAGATTCTATTGCTAAAAAAGACAATATCAGCAGAAATGAATTGCTGGAACATGCTATGCGTTTCTATATCGAAGAAAGAGAAAAAAGGGCTTTGAGAAATGAAATGATAAAGGGCTATCAAGAAATGGCAGA
Organism: Clostridia bacterium; assembly: GCA_017522515.1. Next base: position 41,289 of record JAFWZH010000126.1, on the reverse strand, counting down.
GCTTAATCTCAAAATAGCAGAGGATTTTTTTTGTGCTGAGAATGACATTAATTTTTGAAACGGAGTTGATTTAATGATAGCTGTAAAGCGTGGTGACATATATTATGCTGACCTGAGCCCTGTTGTGGGTTCGGAACAGGGAGGCATAAGACCGGTGCTTGTTTTGCAGAATGATATAGGAAATAAATACAGTCCGACGGTTATAGTTGCAGCGATTACGTCGCAAATAAACAAATCTAAGCTGCCTACACATTTGTCTATAAGAGCTGACCAATTTGGGATAGCAAAGGATTCTGTTGTTTTATTAGAGCAGTTAAGAACGATAGATAAAAAGCGTCTCAGAGAACGTGTTTGTCACATTGATACCGATAACATGAAAAAAATAGATTATGCTTTAAAAATAAGTTTGGGACTTATTGATGTGGGTACATAACAAGTATCCCGCCGATGTCTGTGAGAGGGCCGTCAAAAATCGATAAAATCGGAAAGTTATATTTTTCAGACAGTTCTTTGAGCTGTCTGTTTATTTTACCGTAAACAAGTAAACCTAATTGATTGTCGTAGCCGCAACAACCACCTATAAAGCCATGATTATATCCGGGGAGGAGTATACTTTCGGTGTCTTCAAAATATTCTGTAATGATATTTTCAATGTTTGATTTTTTTATTGACGAAATTACTCCTTTGTCAGAGGATAAAAGAAGTGCTGATTCGTTTGAGAGAGGTATTGTAATTGAAGAGCAACCTGCATACCCTTGATTTACATGCAATATCTTGATTTGACGTTTGTGTGATTCGGAAAGTATTTCCGGCGCCGTATATTTTGTGTTATGAATAAGATAATTGCCGCAACGAAGAATATTGTATGGGATACTATTTGGATAATTATCTTTTAATTTTATGCTACCTGAAATAATTGTAAGATTGTTGGTTGTATTGCTAAAAGAGCTTCCCGGAGCACAAACCAGAGTACAGTTATCTAATCGGGCAAGCTGCATGTCTGCATGGTACTTTTCTTGCTCCGGAAGTGTGGGATGTGCCGCAACTTCTGATACAGTACCATATTTATTCAAAAGCTCTTTTGTTTTTACATCAATCTGTGAATTTATAATATAGATTTTCATAACTTGTTAATTTTAAAACATATTATTTTTTTTTGCAATCACCTGTAATAATTTTTGTGTATTTGGGTAATTCTAATAGCGGCGAAATGCCATATTCAGCAGCGTTTAACAGAAAGGAGCTGATTTTCCGTGGCAAGAAACGGTTTAGACAGAATTGCGTTGATTTTAGTTATTGTTGGTGCAGTTGTCTGGCTTTCTGTCGGATTGTTCCAATTTGATTTTGTAGCTGCTCTCTTTGGCGGAGCAACATCTACAATCAGCAGAATAATTTATTCTGTAGTTGGAATAGCAGGAATTTATTCTATTAGTTTGCTTTTCAGAAATACAGAAGCAATAAGGGAATAATTACCGGCATAAAAGCTTTGATATTTGAAAATAATATTTTTGTAACATGAAAGGAGGTAAAAAACATGTCTAACAGTAAGAATAAAACAGCATTTGATCAACTTAAGTATGAAATTGCTAAAGAGTCAGGTGTAAATCTTAAAGAGGGTTACAATGGCGATTTGACTTCTAAAGAAGCAGGCACAATCGGCGGTAACATTGTTCGTAAAGTTTTCGAGAGTTATACAGGTAATAATTATTTTAAAGGTTCTAACAAACAGTAATTTATTAAAATAATGATTTAATAATATATTTTACAGTAGGCGCATATATTTTATCAGAGTCTTTTTGGAGTTATAAAAATGTCAATCAATAATAAGATGGTAGTTTTTATATTTTTTTCTATTGTGATGGCTTTAATAATTTTTAAACCGATGTTATTTCCTCGGTGCGCCTGCTGTGGCAAAACTAAAATTCGTACATATTTTTCATATATTGCTCATGTAGGAATGCATCTAACTTGTAAAGGTCAACTCTGTGTATGCAAAAAATGTTGTTTAAAATATAATATACATTCAATCTATGATTATAAAAAGAAAAGTGAAATAAGGAAACGTATAGAAAGTAAAAATAAATATATATAAACATAAAAAAAGGAGCTGTTTTTTTACAGCTCCTTTAACATTAGTTCAACAATGAAATTAATAAGCTTTCTTCTTTGCTAAGATTGTAACAACCATTGCAGCTACTGCAATAACAATAACCATAGAAAGCATATCACCTGTTTCGGTGTTGCCTTGGTTGTTGTCGTTGTTATTATCATTGTTATTATTGTCGTTGTTGTTATCGTTGTTGTCGTTATTGTCGTCTTTGTTCTCGTCATCGTTATCGTTGCCGGGCTGTTCTATACCTGTTTCTGTGCCGGGCAAAGGATTATTAACTGTTGCATCGAACTGATAACCTTCAATACCGTAGTTGTCAACGTACAAGCCGCCTGTTAAAACGACAGAACCATCTTCGTTAGCAGCAACACCAATGTTCATGTTAGCTTTTGTATTAACAGAAACATTGCTTGCTGTAGCTTTAGTTTCACCGTTAGCATCAGCTACTGTCATAGCTGTGTAGTATCCGCCGTTTGCAGCAGAAAGTGTAACAGTTGCGATCAAAGCGTTGTCAAAATAAACTTTCATTACGCCTGCAGTGTTATCAATAACTTGAACTGTTTTCCATGTGCTGAGAGCGCCGTCTGCAAGAGCAACTGTGTAGTATACATCACCTGCTGTAGCGTCATAAGCACCAACTTTAACGATGTCTTTTGTTGAATCAGCTACGTCGAATACGATTGAAACACCTTTTGCTGTGCTGCTGATAGCACTTGAACCGTTTGCTCCTTCAAGACCGAAACGTAAAGCTGCAAAATGACCGGCTACGAATTCAGCGTCTAATTTTACATCAATTGTTGCTTTGTATGAAGAACCGATGTAATAGTCATGTACATGGTATGAACCGGGATTGAAGTTGATGTAGTTGTTGTAGTCTTCATCACTGTCAACACCCCAGAAAGGTCCGTCACCATCGCCACCATTGATGTGCTTAGGTGTACTGTGGTCTCTCAAGTAGTTAACATACGGAGCACCACGAAGAGGTGCGTCGTGATTAACTGTTAAGTCCTCAGCATCAAACCAGAAACCGTCTTTGCTTGCTGAATTCGGAACACCTGCATATGTGCCGAGAAGCTCTGTGTCATATGCAAAAGCAAAAATGCTAAAGCTTGAAACAAGCAAAGCAACTATTGTGCAAAGAGCGAAAATTTTTGAAATTGTTCTTTTCATTTTTTTTACCTCCGTAAAATATTTTTATCACACAAAGATGATTAGTACCATTATACATTATAAGATATATGTTTGGCAACAACTTGCTTTCATTTTTTTTGTTTCATTGAAATCTTTTTTTCGGTTGAAAAAAATGTGACAGTAATGATATAATTTACAAACTAAAATGCGCTTTGTGTTTACATATACGGGGGTTTCATAATAATGAAAATTATTTCTGCAAAGATATATAACGAAGAAAAGAAAATTATACTTTCCTTTGAAAATGATAAAGAATTAAATAGTGAAGAGCTTTCTTCGCTGGAGCAAATTTGGCGCAAAAAATTAAAAGCTGACAGCTCTGTTAATTTAGAAATAAATATTAATGTCTTTGATATAAATTTAGGTGCTGTAGAATCTTGTCCGGAGGATGCTCCTTTGCCGGAAGAAGTACCATTTTTCGAAGAAGCACCAACAGAAGTGGTGGAGATTCCGTTTAGTATAGAGCAATATGAAGAGGCTCAAAGAGAAAGTATCCGTCAAGCAGCACAAAATATGAAAAATTCCGGAGGCGGAGGTTACAGCGGAGGTACGTATCAGCGTAAAAACGGAGGAGAATATACAAACAAGGGTGACGGTAAGTATTCCAAAAAGAAAAAACTTACTCCGGATGAGGGCGAGGAGCTAAAAAAAGACTCTAAAGGTAATACCATTTACATGGGCAGAGAAATTGACAGCGTAATAAGCAAAATGTCTGATATAGATGCGGATTCCGGCTTTGTTGCAGTGTCGGGAAAGATTTTTAAATATGAAGATAAACAAATTCCCAGTGGCTCATATATCGCAATGCTTGAAATGACGGACAACACATACTCTGTTGTGGCTAAATTCTTTTTTGATGAATTCGATTTAAAATTTGTTAAAAGCACATTCAAAGAGGGTAAATATATTACAGTATACGGTCAGGCATCTCAGGATAAATTTACAAAAGAGCTTACGATAATGGCGAGGAGCATTTCAGAATATAAGCCTGTTTTCAGAAAAGATAATGCTTCCGTTAAACGTGTAGAGCTTCATTTGCATACAAATATGAGTGCTCAGGACGGTCTTACGCGTCCTTCTGATTTGGTTAAACAGCTGGCAAATTGGGGACATGATGCAGTGGCAATTACTGACCACGGTACGGCACAAGCTTATCCCGATATGTTTAATTCAATGAAAAATGTCAGTGGCAGAGGTAATCCTGATGTGCTTAAGCTGATTTACGGATGCGAATGCTATCTTTGTGACCGCACGCCGGAGATGACAAATGAGCAAGCCAAAAAGCTTCCTACATGGCATTGTATTATTTTGGTAAAAAATCTTGTAGGTCTTAAAAATCTGTATAAACTGATTTCACTTTCGAATTTGAATTATTATCACAAACGTCCCAGAATGCCGAGATTCGAAATTGAAGCGCATAGAGAAGGACTTATTATAGGCAGTGCTTGTTCGGAGGGTGAGCTTTTTGATGCTGTTTTGCATGGTGAATCAGAGGAAAAGCTCTTGCAAATTGCGTCGTTTTATGACTATCTTGAAATTCAACCCTTAGAAAACGACATGTACCTCGTAAGGAACGGTGAGGTTGAGAGTCTTGATGCTGTTAAAGCAATTAACAATAAAATCGTTGAACTTGGAGATAAACTTGGAAAAATGACAGTGGCTACATGTGATGTGCATTTTCTTAATCCTGAGGACGCCATATACAGGACTGTGTTGCAAGCGGCTCAAGGTTTCAGTGATGCAGATACACAGCCGCCTCTGTATTTGAGAACTACAGAAGAAATGCTGGCAGAGTTTGATTATTTGGGAGAGCGAGCTTATGAAGTAGTTGTAGAAAATACGCGCAAAATTTCCGACGAAATAGAAGTAATACGACCTGTGCCGGACGGATTTTATCCGCCGGTGATTGAAGGCTCGGATGAGACGCTTAGAACGAGCTGCTACGAAAAGGCGCGCTCTATTTACGGTGAAAACCTCCCTGAACTTGTAGAGGCACGTCTTGAAAAAGAGCTGAATTCTATTATAAGTAATGGCTATTCCATCATGTATATTACAGCTAAAGAACTTGTGGCAGAGTCTGCCAGAAACGGTTACCAGGTTGGCTCCAGAGGTTCGGTAGGTTCTTCTGTTGCTGCTTTTATGGCAGGCATTACAGAGGTAAACTCGCTGCCTGCTCATTACAGATGCACAAAATGCGGATACTATGAATTTCACGAAAATGAAGGCTACGACTGTGGCTTTGATATGCCGGAAAAAAACTGCCCCAATTGTGGCGCTGTGCTGACAAGAGATGGCTATGACATTCCGTTTGAAACATTTTTGGGTTTTAAAGGTGATAAAGTACCTGATATCGACCTTAACTTTGCATCAGAAGATCAAGCGAATGCACATAAATACACAGAGGTGCTTTTTGGTAAGGGAAAAGTGTTCCGTGCCGGTACGATAGCAGGCCTTGCTGATAAATCGGCAAGAGGTTATGTAATAAAATACTTGCAGGAGAGGGGTAAGCAGGTTTCCAATGCAGAAATCAACCGTCTTGCAAGTGGTTTTGAGGGAGTGCGTAAGACCACAGGACAACACCCCGGTGGTATTATTGTTATCCCGCGAGATAAAGAAATTTATGATTTTACACCTGTTCAGCATCCGGCAGAGAAAGAAAATTCGGATACAATCACAACGCACTTTGACTATCATTTTCTTCATGACAACATTCTTAAACTTGACATTCTCGGTCACGAAGGTCCTGCGATGCTTAAGTTATTGGAAGAATATACGGGAATTGACAGCCTTACAGTAGATATAAATGACAGCAAAATGTTGTCACTGTTTAACTCATCTGATGCTTTGGAGCTTAATAATGAGTTGCTTAAGAAACCTATTCCTTTGGGAACTCTCGGAATTCCTGAAATGGGAACGGGCTTTGTTACGAAGATGCTTATGGAGACTAGGCCGTCCACTATATCGGAACTTGTACGTATTTCAGGTCTGTCTCATGGTACGGATGTTTGGAACGGAAATGCTCAAACTCTTATTGCAGAGGGCACTTGTACACTTTCTCAAGCAATCTGTTGTCGTGATGATATTATGCTTTATCTTATTAACAAAAATCTTGAAAAGAAGATGTCATTTGACATAATGGAAGCTGTCAGAAAGGGTAAGGGACTTAAACCTGAATGGGAGGCTGCAATGAGGGAACATGATGTTCCTGAGTGGTATATAGATTCTTGTAAAAAGATAAAATACATGTTCCCTAAAGCACATGCAGTAGCGTATGTAACATTATCTCTCAGAATTGCTTGGTATAAACTTTATGAGCCGGTAGCTTATTATGCGGCACGCTTTTCTATGAAAATAGATGATTTTGATGGGGCTTCAATGATTCACGGTTTGGACAGAATGTATGGAAGAATGGCTGTCCTCAATCTAATTAACAGCGATATGGCAGACCTTGACACTGAAGAAAGCGGAGATGATTCCGGCGAAACAAGTGCAAAAAAAGGCGAAATGAGTGCTAAAGATAAAGCTCAGGCTGCTTTGTATAATCTTCTTGTGGAAATGTATGCTCGCGGAATTGAATTTTTACCGGTAGATATTTATAAATCTGATGCGACTTTCTTTAAACCTGAAAACGGTAAAATTCGTCCGCCTATTGCAGCTTTTCAAGGCGTAGGCGGAGCAGCGGCTATGAATATTGTAACAGAAAGAGATAAACGTTTGGCAAAAGGCGATACGTTCTTGTCGATAGAGGACCTTCAACTTAGTGCAGGTGTCAATAAAGCTGTTTTGGAAACACTTAAATCAGAGGGTTGCTTTGACGGTTGGCCGGATACAAACCAAATGTCTCTGTTTGATATGTTTTAAAGCAGTTATGGCAAAAAGAATAAGAACTGCTATAATTGGCAAAGGACTCACAGGAGCGGGATTTTCTGTATTTTGAAATCTAAAACAGAATCTGCCGCCGGGAGCCACATCACCGTTTATGTAAAAATCCATAATATCGCCATCTGTTTGCATATTATCTGACCATTTAAAACTAAAATCAAACTTGCTGTCGTCAAATCCTAACATTTTACGCGGTACCTCAAGCTGTAAAACATTGCCATTTACGGAATATTTTACCGTGCCGGCTACTTTTTCCCACAACCAACTACCGTCTTCGGAAATGCCATTTGAACGTTCTAAAGTACAAGTGCCGTTTTGCGGGTTTACACGATTAATTACGTATTCAAAGCCTTCCCAATTTTTGCTGTTGCCGGAATAATCTGTATCAATGAACAGTCTCATCCAACTACTGTCGCTGTCAGGAGAAAGATTGTTTAATGTCGAGACATAAAAGTAAAAATTACTATCATCATAAGCTACCTTAGAGGTCACAATGTCATTTCGCATTGTAAAGTTTTTAAATTCACAAGTTTTATAGCCTACACAGTCTCTGTCACGAGTGCTTTTTGTATAATGTTCATAAGAGGTTATAGAATCCCATTGGGAAAAATCTGATGAAAAAATGTCGATTGCCTTGAAGTCGTCCATGTTCCAATCTGATTTGTTTACACCTTTATATCGTCTTATGTTAGCTACCATTTGGTAATAATAATGATCTTTTAACAAGCCTTTTGTAGGCTCCACATCACGACTGTATTCATCTGTAAAAGTATCACAAAATCCGGATTCTCTGTATGCACACCACTCGTTCCAACCTGTAACTAATATAACATCGGGGTCACATTCTATGGCATAATCCCATTGCTGCTGGAAATTACGCCCGGCTAAAGTCGCAAAATCATTCCGTTGATCAACGGTATATTTAATATTTCCATAAGTATAGGAATAGGCGTAGTTTTTTGAAGTATCCTTATCGGGAGCTGCAAAGCTTCTTCCCATAACATGGTCTCCGGCTGCCATGTATGTTAAAGTGTAGTTGTCAGAGTCAGCGTTTTGTGCTACACCTACAGCCATTTGTTCCGGTCTGCCGTAATCATTTGTAACTCCGTATTTGCATTGAGGATACACGCTGAGCCAACCCCAAAATTTCTCTAATGTACTGCCTTGACTAAAATAAGAGGGATTAATGGAACGGAAAGTAAATTTATTGATGATTTCCTCTGAGTTTTCAAAAGGGAACTCAAGAACATCCTTGCTACATAATACTAAGGGTTTCCCCTCCCATTTAAACCACATATCGTCATATTCTTCTTTAGAATACCAATTGTCATATATTGCCTGAAGCTGGGCTATTCTGTTGTGTATATCGGAAAGACTGAGCCAAAAGACTATTTGCGGTGCCTTTACTCCGTCGGCTCTTGCTTCTGAAAAGACTTTGAGGATGGCATTTACTCCGTCTTCCCATAAAAAACGACCGTTTGTACCATCTATATAAATAAAATCTACGCCTGCATCCGCTAAAAGCTCTGCGTGCTTTCTAAGTACGTATTCATCGACAGTTGAATAATAACCCAAAAGCGGTTCGTTCCAAAAATAGCCGGGCGAATAGTAGCGCTCAAAATTTTTAACCCAAAAGACATTTTTTTTGACATTTACTGCCGCTTCCGGGTTATCCGTTACCACTTGAGTCATATTTACGGGGATTCTGCCTATTGAAAATTCTGTATGCCACGTATGATAGAATATTCCTACGAAACGCGGGTGTTCGTCTTTGGCTTTGGGTATTTCGCCGAACGTGCTCTCTGTTCGACCAAGACCATCAACATAAGACCATGTATTAGGCTTTATATTATTTTCTGCATTTACAAATAGGGGACTTATGATTGTTGAAACTAAAATCAGTATAAATAAAGATGTAATAAATTTTTTTGTGCTGTTCATAGAGATATCCCTTCTCAAAATACAAATATTAAATATCTATTTCAGCTATTATTCCGTAATGGTCTGATTGAGGTATGCCATCGTTAAATTCTTTTATTATAGTAAATTGATTGCAAGTGATACTGCGGCTCAAATATATATAGTCGATTATTTGACCGGAATCTTTTGAATAACCATGAAAGGTTATTTCATCTGTAGTTTTCTTTGCAATATTACGTGCACTGTTTAAAAGGATGTCTGCTTTTGAGATGGTTTCGGAATTAGGCTGTGCATTAAAATCTCCTGTAAGTATCAATGGAAAGTCCTTACCGAATCTTTTTTCTATAAAATCATAAATAAGTTGCAAACCATTTATTCGTGCTTCTTTGCTTATATGATCTAAATGGGTATTAACAAAAGTGAATTCTTTACCTGTTTCTTTGCATCTAAATAAAATCCAACAAGTAATGCGAAGACAACCGGCGCACCAACCGTAGGATTCTCTTTCCGGTGTTTCCGACAGCCAAAAGTAACCGCTGTCGACTACTTCCAATTTATCTTTTCTCCAATAAATCGGAACGGCTTCTTTATTATTTTTGCCTCTGTAAACCAAAAATTTGCCAAAATCATGTAGGTCATTATCAAAATATTTTTCCCAACGCTCTGTAACCTCTTGCATTCCGATAATGTCTGCTCCGTAATTTCGGAAAACATTTTTTAGCAAGGGACGGCGTATTTCATATGTGCCGACATTTTCTTTTTCCCAGCACATTACATTTTGTGAAATAATATTAATTTTCATACTTTCGCTCCGTTTTTATTGGTTATTTAAATCTATAAAAACTTGCCCCCACAAGCAGCTTGTTAATTTCATGCCAAGGATTTAAATCGGAATTATTTTCATTTCTTACAATGTATATTTCTGAAGCAGGGTTTCCGCCTCTTGCAAGGATGCAAATTTTATTGCCGTTAGAGTCTTCTGCCATGTCAACTATAATATCCGGAATGTTAGAATCGGCATAAATTATTACATCGCCAACAGTCAAATCATTTAACTGAACAGTTTTTAAATTTGACGGAAGAGAAGAGAGGTTTGAATGTATCATTACATTTTGTAAATAATACTTAAAAACACCGTACTCTGTACCGGTATCAACATCTCTGTGCTTACAATGTTCGCCGTGCTCTTTGCACCACGTAATTGAGTTGCCTTCTTCTATAAGTCTACCGCCCTCAGACCAAGTTTGAAAATCACATTTGAAGGCAGGTGTAGTCAGCAGATTAAAGGAAATATCGTAAAAACGACTTTGACCGTATAAATACTCTGCATACAGTCTTATTAATGAATTTGAAGATTCTTGCAAATTGCTTTTATTAATCAAATCTAATTCAAGTACACTAACAGCAGGCAATGAGGAATTACTCACCAATGCCTTTGTTTGAGAATCGAATGATAAAGGCTTTGTGGAATGTTCACGCAGTGAAAAAGTCCTGAGATATTCACCGAAACTGCCGCCTGTTAAATTTACACGTGTATATCCTGCAGGAGGATTAAATCTCGTTCCGATTGTTTTCTCAGACGGAATGATAACGTCCAAAACTACACCGGGTGTTGGCTGGGCTGTTTCGGTAGACTCTGCGGCGGAACTTGTGGCAGCCTCGTTATTATTAAGGGTATTGCTGTTTTTATTTTTTTGATGCTTGTTAAAAAATATAAAAACTACAATTGTGGCAATTACGCATAAAATGCTTGCAGCAATCAGTATTTTGTTTGATAGTGGAACTGTGCTTTCGTTTTCGTAAAATTTATTTCTCATTGTTTATTGCCTCTCCTTCGCTTTTTGACTTGTCTGCATTATAATTATCTATAAGACATTTTTTTATTGTAGGATAAGTATACGACATATTAATAAAACCTATGAATGCAATTCCGATAGTTGCGTACAGTAATAAAGAGACGTACAGTGACCATGCCCCGTCTATAAAGAAAAGGGGAATGAAAACAAGAATTGCATCAAGTATCAGGAATCCTAAATTCGGTAGCCACTTTAAAAAAGCAAAAAGCATTGCATTCTTATAAAGTTGTTTTAACGTGAGCTTGAAAGTGACAATCATAGGATACATATACATCGTCATAACCAAAAACAGTGATGACAGGAAAATAAGTATAACGAGCGAAATCATAAGCATCCAATCGGGAAATACACCATATGCAACGGAACCGGTGCTTGACAGCGCAAGATATACAGCAAAATCGAGAATAATGAAAAAGCCAATCACACAATTAATAAGGCAAGCCTGTATAGAAAGTTTCATGTTGCTGCGAGTTTTGCCAATATAATCTGTCCACAGGAAACAAGGCTCTCTTTTTGTGAAACATCTGAGAATATAAGTCATTCCTGATTGAAACGGTCCTACTGCGAAAACCGGAATAACAGTGAAAAAAATTACCACGAAAAAAAGTAATTTATTAGCAATTTCTGAGGACTCTTGTGAGGCTCCTATTTGTGTGTTACTGCTAAGAGAATAGAAAAGGGAAGTTGAAACAAAAAAACTCAGTCCTGCAAAAAAAACAGATATTAAATTGGGGATGAAGTATAAAAAGTTTATTGATATAAGCTTATATTTCTTAAACCAGGCAATTTCCCAAAACTTAATAAAACCGTGTTTTTCAGGGGCGTTTTTGTCGATGCCCTTGCCTTCTTTTGTATATCTGTTTGAATTGAATAATTTCAATTATTTCACCGCCATGTAATTCATTGTGGATTTGTTGCATTACCACAAAATAAAGTATAGCAGAAAACTGCAAAAAATCAATTTGTAAAATACACTTTATAGTGATAAAATAAGGAACGTTGTTTGAATTTTTACGAAAGGATTTGTAAATTATATGGCAAATGAATTTTTGAAATTAGATCTTGAAAAAACAGCAGGATTTTTAGGTGAGCACGAAGTAGGCTGTCTTAAAGAACAGATAGCAGCAGCTCACGATATGCTTCACAATAAAACAGGTGCAGGCAATGATTACACAGGTTGGGTAGACCTCCCCCTTAATTATGACAAAGAAGAATTTGCACGTGTTAAGAAATGTGCAGAAAAAATCAAGAGCGATTCTGATATCCTTGTTGTTGTAGGTATCGGAGGATCATATTTGGGTGCAAGAGCAGCTATTGATATGCTCACACCTAATTTTGACAGTATAAAGAGTTTGAGAGACAAGAACGGTACAGCTGTTCTTTTTGCCGGCAACAGCATAAGCGTTAACTATATTGCAGACCTTATGGATATTGTAGACAGTAACAATTACAATGTTTCTGTAAATGTTATTTCAAAGTCAGGCACAACAACAGAGCCGGCTATAGCATTCCGTATACTTAAGGAATTCATGGAGAAGAAATACGGTAAAGAAGAAGCTGCAAAGAGAATATATGCTACAACAGATAAAGCAAGAGGTGCTTTAAGAACTCTTGCTACACAGGAGGGCTACGAAACTTTTGTTATCCCCGATGATGTTGGCGGCAGATATTCCGTACTGACACCTGTTGGATTACTCCCCATTGCAGTTGCAGGTATTGACATTGATAAAATTATGGAGGGCGCAATTGACGCTTATCATCGTTACAATGAGAAGGATATGGATAAAAATGACTGTTATCTTTATGCTGCAGCGCGTAACGCTCTTTACAGAAAAGGCAAAATGATTGAAATCATGGTTAATTATGAGCCTCAGCTTCACTATTTTACAGAATGGTGGAAGCAACTCTACGGCGAGAGCGAGGGCAAGGACCAAAAAGGTATTTTCCCTGCAGGTGTTGATTTCAGTACAGATCTTCACTCTATGGGACAGTACATTCAAGACGGAATGCGCGTGCTCTTTGAAACTGTTATCGATGTGGACAAGGCTCGCCGCAGTATGACTGTTAAAGAAGATGAAGCAAATCTCGACGGACTTAATTACCTTGCCGGCATGGATATCAATTATATAAATAAGCAAGCTATGATTGGTACAATTATGGCACACAACGACGGTGGAGTTGCCAATATTGTTCTTCATGTTCCCGAGATGAACGAGTATCATTTCGGCGCAATGGTTTATTTCTTTGAGAAGGCTTGCGGTATCAGCGGATATCTTCTTGGAGTAAATCCCTTTAATCAGCCCGGAGTTGAAGCATATAAGAAAAATATGTTCAAACTTCTCGGTAAGCCGGGATATTAATAGACAGCTTTAAAGCACAAATTGTCAGCAGTTTTAAAATTGGAGATGTTTCTGTTAAAACGCCGGCAGTTAATATTTTGTAAAGCTCATTTGAAAATGTGTCATAAAGCTTTTGGAAAGACTCGCTTTTTAGCGGGTCTTTTTCGATTAAATAAAAAGCCATAACGGCTAAAGTTCTTATTTCTTGCGAATTTTTTGCTTTTGTACAAAAAGAGATATTATGCAAAATATTTGAATAAAAATCATCTTGAAGCTGCCATATTTCATTAACGAAGGTGCTGAAAAGGAAGAGCTGATATTCCGTATTAATGTTTTTTGGCTCGTTATAATTTATTCTCGCTACTGATGGTGCGTTTTGAGCAAAAGAAGCGAGGCGGTGAAACAAATAACTGTCGTTTATAGTTAGGTTGACAAAATTATTTTGTATTTTAACAAGAAAATTATCCGAAATATTTACAGGAGGACATAAAACAGGGCGCAAACTTTGAAAGTCGCCGTAGCGGCTGTCTTTTGCGCCTGAAAAATATTTACAAATTATGTCAAAATCAAAATTTTGTTCCGCGAAAAGCAAGTTGCGTCACCCTGTGTAGCGAGAAGTTTCTTCCTTGCGCAAAAATGCAAGGTTTATTAATTCTGTAAGAAGGTCGCTGTATGCCATACCTTCGGAAATCCACATTTTGCTGTACATGCTGATGTTTGTAAAACCTGGGAGCGTATTTATTTCATTAAGCAATACGGTGCCGTCTTTTTTTAAGAAAAAGTCCACACGGGCAAGACCTGAACAATCAAGAGCACTGTAAGCTTTAAGAGCCAGCGCCTTTATATAATCGGCCTTTTCAGACGGAATATCTGCCGGAATGCATGAAATGCTGCCTTCTTTTATGTATTTGTCTTCGTAATCATAAAATTCTTTTGAGGGCTTTATTTCTCCCGGTGCAGCAGCTTTTGCTGAAATATTACCTAAAATCGCACATTCGATTTCCCGTCCTTCAACAAATTCTTCTATTAATACTTTGCGATCATACTTCTGAGAGTCAAGCAAAGCATCTATAAGTTCTTCTTCGGATTTAACCTTATGAACACCTACCGAAGAACCGCTGTTAGAAGGCTTTACAAAGCAAGGGTATCCAAGCTTTTCGGCTACTTCTTTTTTATATTTATCAGGATTTTCGTTAAGAATATGTCTGTGGGCAACTATGTGACGACACTGTGGTATTTGTGCACTGTCAAGAATTATTTTTGCATAAACCTTATCCATGCCTGCGGCAGAAGAAAGTATTCCGCAGCCGACATACGGTATGTCGAGCAATTCAAAGAGCCCTTGAACAGTACCGTCTTCTCCGTTTTGACCATGAAGTACAGGTAAAATTACATCGCACTGCTCTAATGCAGCAATGCCTTTTTCTAAACAGATACGCCCTGTAGGTTTTGCTGTATTCTCCCAAGAACCATCGGGTAAAGCCTCGACGCTACCATCGTAGGGGAGCCACTCGCCTTTTTTTGTAATACCTATCATTACAACGTCAAAAAGAGACCTGTCGATATTTTTTATAATAGAATATGCAGAAATTCTTGAAACATCATGCTCGGTGGAACGCCCGCCGAACACAACGGCAACTTTTTTCTTCATAGTATAAAGCCTCCGTTAAAATCATTAACCCTTTAATATTACCTCTATTCAAGCTCTATTTCAAGGAAAACATTTTCAGAATAGTCAGTTTTAGGCAAAGCACTTTCTATGTCCGTTATTATTTCGGTATTTCGGAGCAAATCGGAAAAGTTACATGCACTGCTTTCTATTTTGTTACCGTTGCATGTTATAGCAACACGATTGACATTTTTAAATTCTGTTAGGGTATTTGCCACAGAATATGCTATAAACACCGTTTCGCTGCTGTCTTTAAGCCCTTTCGTGAAAGCTTCGTTAAAATCCACATAAGCAACGCCGTTTTTGATTTTCAGACTGTTAAGTTTTGTGCCTTCGGGAAGAGTTTTTACAAGACTCGTATTTGACGGGCCGGAAAGAGCAAGCTCCAATATTTTTGAAGCAAGCACATCGACTTTCCTGTCTTTGTCTGTGAATTGAAGTAGTTTTGTTTCACTGCAAAGTTTATCACCTCGTAAAGTTTTGTAATAAACCTTTACCTTTATACTATTATTTAAAGTTACTGCTTCGACATCGGTTAGCGTTAAACTGCTTACCGGGTTATACTCGTCGTTTTGAAGTGTATTGTTGTCTGCATCGACGGAATTTTTTTGCACACCGCAGCTTGTGCTCGCAAAAAGAATGACAATCGCAACGACTGAAGCAAATAAGAACTTAAATTTCATTTAAAAGACACCTCTGTGAAAATTTCTGTGATATATATGTATTTTGTGAAAATGGGAAATATTACCCGATTTTTTACTTTTTGAATTAAAAGTATTAAAATAGTCATCCTTATATAATTTTCGACCAAAATATAAGCGGGAGAGTAGTTATGAATAAAAGAGTTAAAGATTACGGAATGCTTGTCACCGTAACATCATCAAAAGATTCGTATTTGTTTGTTGATAGTATTGATATGGACAGATATGTGTCTACGCTAATTAAAATGATTGCCGACGACAGAATAAATATGGACGCTTACTCAAAAGAATTCATTCCTTTAATTGCCGGTATGCAGAGTGAAACAGCAAAGATTTTGTTTAGCGGTGGAGACGAGGAAGTGTTGCGACGTGTGATGCGTAGTGTACATATTTCGTATTCGGCATATAGAAAAAATAAAAAAATGCCTGTAAAATTTGGCAAATCTACGTATGAATTAATTGAAGGCATTACGAAACTAAAAGAAACTCAAAAAATGATAAAAGAAAATTGCAATTTTGTTTGCAGTATAAAGTTTTAACAACATGGCAAAAATAACTTGTGCAAAGAGATTTTTAAATGTAATTTGCGGAGGTTTTTATGTCATTTTTGAGAAGAAAGAAATTTGTTATTGCGTTTGTTTTTATTTGTTTCGGCTTTGCTCTTTCTATTTTTACAATCTCTGAGTATTATTCGAGTAAATACTCAGAAAATATATTACGTTTTCATGTTATTGCAAACAGTAATTCGGTAGATGACCAAGCACTGAAACTTAAAGTAAGAGATGCCGTAGGATGTAAAATCAGCGAGCTGTCAAAGGGTGCAGGGAATGCAAAGGAGACTGCAGAAATAGTAGCAAGGCATTCCGTAGATATAATACAGACGGCAGAAGAATGTATAAAAAAAGAAGGATACAAATATAAAGTGTCTGTAGAAATAGGCGAATATTATTTCCCTACAAAGCACTACTCGGGTATGTCTTTGCCTGCGGGGGATTATGATGCGGTTCGCATTGTTATAGGCAGTGGCAGTGGCGAAAATTGGTGGTGCGTACTTTTTCCTCCCTTGTGTTTTTCTGACGGAAATGCTGTGACGGTGTCCGGTGACAGTAATATACAAAAACAGGAAAAAGTGACTGTTAAATTTAAATTTGTGGAGTTTTTTCAGGAAATAAAACACGATTTTCAAAAATTGCATCAAAAAATTTTTAAATAGGCTGGCATTATTTTTTGTAGTATGGTAGAATGACTTTGTTTCAAAAATGCTGGGGAGGTTATTGTACCGTGAACAAAGATATAAATTTGAAACGATTGCTCGAAATCATTAAGAGTAGATTATTAATAATTATCGCTATTATGGTTGTTGTAGTTGCTGCTGTGGGAGTTTATACAAAACTTACAGTAACACCTGCGTATGCCTCTGTTATAAAATTCTGCTTGGTAAGTGATATTCATACTGCAAGTACTTCAGGAGCAAACGAGCGTAATGCGTATATGTACGCCAATGAACTTATGGATACATGCATAGAAACTTTGGAGACAGGTGATGCTTTCTCTGAAATGAATGGTTTTCTTCAGAAAATGAAGCCTGAGTATTCAAACATAAAGTTAAGAAGCGGTCATGTTAATATAAAACAGACAAACGAAACGAGCAATATTTTTAATGTGACAATTGTCACGATAGATCCCCAATTGTCTTATGACGCTTGTTATGCTTTTGAATCTATGGCTACCGAGAGAACTACAAAGATTGGTAAACTTACTTTAGAAAAAGTTGATTCTCCTGTTGTTGCGACTACACCTGTTTCTTCGGGATTAGCCAGAAATTGTATGATAGCCATGGTAATGAGTTTTGTTATAAGCACATTGCTTTTTGTTGTGTTAAACGTATTGGATAATACAGTTAAAGATGGTGCGGCTTTGTGTGAGGAAATGGGAATGTTGTTGTTGGCAGAAATTCCTAATATTAATAGTGTAAGCAGTAAAGAAAAAACATACGAAGCCAATGTAAACCCGAAAAAAGGGGGAAATAAGCGATGATAAGAAAAAACAAAAAACAGGAACAGTTTAAACTTATAACAGATAGCAGCTTCCCTTTTGCAGCAAAAGAAGCGTATAATTCTTTGAGAACAAATTTGCTCTATGCGCTTTCTCCGACGAATGGTAAAATAGTGGCTGTTACTTCATCAAATGCAGGAGAAGGTAAATCGACGGTTTCTATAAATTTGGCTTTGACTATGGCAAGTGCCAATGTAAAGGTTCTTTTGATTGATGCTGACCTACGACGTCCTACAATCCATAAGAAGTTAAGAATTGACAATTCCACAGGTTTATCAAAATTTATTGTAGGATTCGAAACAATGTCGGATTCATTAAAAAGGAATGTTTTTACGAACCTTGATGTTATGACATCGGGACCTATACCGCCGAATCCCTCAGAATTGCTCGGCAGTGAAAATATGAGGGTTTTCTTACAAAAGGCAAGTGATTATTATGATTACATAATAATCGATACGCCGCCTGTTAATATAGTAACTGACGTTGCTGTTATGTCTGATTGTATTTCAGGTGTGCTTTTGGTTACAAGCTACGGTAATACAACATTTGAGGATGTGAAAAAGGCTAACATCACTTTAGAAAAAGTTAATGCAAAGCTGTTAGGCATGGTTTTGGCAGGTGTAGAGAACAAGAAATCAATATATAAGAAAGATTCGTCTTCTTATTACACGTCTAAAAAATAAAAACGACTTAAAAGGATTTATATGGGATATGTTGATTTTCATACCCACATTTTGCCTGAGATGGATGATGGGTCAGACAGTGTGGAAAAGTCTTATATGATGTTAAAGAAAATGGCAGATGAGGATGTGGACGTTGTGTTTGCTACTCCTCACTGCCTTTTGTCCCGTGAAGATGAAAAAAGTTTTCTGCAAAGAAGAAATGTTGCTTTTAGTAAGTTGAAAACATACATAACGAAAGCACAACCTGATTTTAAAGTGCCTGAGATAAGATTAGGTGCGGAAATTCGAGTGACACAGGAAATGAACATGTTTGAAAATCCCGGTGAATTGTCTCTTGACGGGACAAATATGGTTATGTATGAGTTGCCGTATGACAAATACAGAATGTCTTATGGAGAAAATATATATAATTTGTCACTAAAAGCGAAAATGACTCCGGTTTTGGCACACGCAGAAAGATATATTGACATATATAATGAAAATGATTATAAAGATCTATTTTCTATACCTAATATCATCTGTCAGATTTCTGCGGATTTTATAAAAAATAAAAAAAGCTCAAAGTTTGTAGCAACTCTTATAGATGCCGGGATTCCTTTGCTTTTTGGTAGTGATTGTCACAATATGACAACGAGACCGCCGCAAATGAAAAGCTTGTTTAGTAAAAAGAAAAAATTCTGTTCAAAATATAAAATTATGGAGTATACTATGGATGAACTTTTTGATTTCCATAGACAGCTTATTTAAAGCGGAAGGGGCCTGTAAATGATACCACGTATAATGGAAGGTTCTTATTTAAAAACACCGATGGGAAAAGCGTTGCTTATTGCTACACTGCTTGCAGCGCTTGTTTTCGTGTGCTTTTTTGCTGATACCCTTGCAAACAATACGTATATTCCGAAAGACGGACAAAGCGTTATAGAAAATTACACAGAAGGCAACAATGCCGCAGAAGATAGTGCAAATCAATTTGTCCGTTCTCAGGCATATATGTCCTTATCTCATAACTTGACTGAGTGGAATTCTAAAGATACCAATTTAGATAAGGGTGTTTTTTGTATCACAACAGAGAATTATGAATACCTTATTTATAACATAGACGCTGATAATATTGCCGAAGAGGGCAAAACATTCAAAGATTATAATTACATCTGGGTGGATTCGGGAAATGATAACTTTTATGCAGTAATTAATATTTCGGGTAAAAATATTGATTTGAATAATTATTATATCCTTGTTCGCGATGAAACAGGCATATATGCTTCAAGAGCTGTTTTTAATTTTTATGAGGCAGAGACAATTGATTTGACAGATGCCACAGTAATCGGTACCGTTCTTGCACCCAATGCAGAAATTACGTGTGAAAATACTTCTGTTTACGGACAAATACAGTGCAAAAAATCAGTGGGAGAAATGGAATTTCAGAAAAACATCAGATTTACCGGCTATAGAAAAATAATGGATGATTTAAATGTTTTGTCATTAAACAACGAATCAGTAAAAACTGCAGCGATTGAATATCTTATAAATAATAACCCCGATGGCAGATTTTCAGATTATAAGGCAGGTAGCCAAGTAAAAATAAGAGATGTAAGTGCAATAAAAAGATTAAACATTCATGCTTCCGGTGTCACATTTAAAGATTTAGAGGCAGATTTGGCAAAATTCCCTAATCTTGAAGAACTTTCTATAAATGGTGGTGCTTTGCAATCTTTGTCTCTTAAAAAAATAAAAAATATAAAATCCTTATCTGTTACCGGAACTAATATCCAGAGTGTTGATATCTCTGCAGCCGTCAATCTGGAGAGGTTAGTGTTGGATAATAATAAAGCGTTAAAAAATATAGATTTTTCTAAAAATCACAAAATTCAAGTTTTGAGTTATTCGGGCACACCCTTGGGATGGTTGGACTATTCAGTTTTACCTGAGTTGTATTATCTTGATTGCAGTTTTTCCAATATTGCTCCTAATATTACGATTTCCGGAGATATGCTTCAAAATGTTAAAATGCTTGATATTTCAGGCAATGGAGAGGTTCAAACATTTCTTATAAATACTTTCCCTAAGTTAGAAAAAGTAAATTGCACTCGTTGTCGTATTCTTGAGTTGGATTTTACGGGAATGACAGATTTGCAGTATTTTAAGGGAAGTTATAATAGATTTACCGAAATGGATTTTACAGGTGCAGTAAATTTAAAATATATAGAGGTTTACGGACAGGATTTAATAAGTATTGATATAAGCGGTTTGCAAACAGAAGGCGTTTTCTGTACGGCACAAATTATAAACAACTCGCAAGAAGAGGAGGTAGAGCTTGATGGCACAGGAACGGAATAACAAAGGCAAAAAGAAACAGAGTCTGACCGGTAAGGCATTTTATATTGCTACACAAACTGTATTATGTGCAATATTGTTTTTTACGGCAGGAATGTTAAGCGACAAAGGTCATGCGTATGTCTCTGAAAGAGAAGATAATGAGCAAATACGTAATGAATTTGGCATAACATTTACTACACCGACTCCGGCAACAAGCACAGGAGTAGCGGAAAATACTGCAAAGCCTGTACCTGAATATCCTCTCAAGACACCTCCGAGATATACGTATCCTGAAGGAATCACCATAGAACAGCTAAGAGCATTGAAAGAACGAAACAGTGATTTTGCTTTTTGGCTATATATCGGAGGCACTACAATTAACTACAATGTGATGCAGTCAGAGGATAATGATTTTTATCTTCATAGAAATATAGATAAAAAGTATGCTGACTCCGGTTCGCTTTTTCTCGATTTTCGTAATGACAGTGAAACACTTTCGGGACATACAATAGTTTACGGACATAACATGAACGACGGCTCCATGTTTGGTAATCTTTTAAAGTTTTATATGGGAGGCAATGATACACATTTAAAGGAACATCCGTATCTATACACTTATTCAGAAAGCGGAGTAGGTATTTGGAAAATATTTTCTGTTTATGAAACTACCACAGACGAATATTATATTGAGACAAATTTCTCCTCGACAGACGAATATTACAGTTTTATAAAAGATTTGCAGAATAAATCGGTATTTAAAACAGATGTACTTTTAAAAGAAACAGACGATGTCATGTCCTTGTCTACATGTTACAAATTTAACCATGCAAATGGACGTCTTGTAGTCAGTGCTGTACGTGTGGGTTCGAGCATTTTGAATTAAAGGTTATGAGGGCCTAAATATGAAAATAAGCAAGATAGAGAATAAATTATTTGAAAAAACTATCGTTCCGGGTATTTTTATAAGAGAATATTTACCCGGTCTGCCTTCAAATGCAGTAAAACTGTATTTGTATATATTGTATGCATCAGAACACCATATTGATTGTGACGAGAATACTCTCGCTGCAATATTGAATTGCGACGACTGTGTAGTGAAGGAAAATATGATAGTTTTGGAAAGTAACGGATTAATTGCAATAGAAAACGATACCGTTATTGTTATGGATATTACACAAAAAGAAATAGAAAGAAACTACAGATTGCGCACCGTAGCCAGACCGGACGATTTAACAGAAACGAGTCTTGAAAAGAAATATGCTCGTGCAAAAGTACAAAAGGCAGTTAGTGATAAATTTTTCTCAGGACAGATGCCGGTGGTTTGGTACAATGAAATAGACAGTTGGTTTGAAAAATACAACTTTGATCCTGATGTTATATTTTTGCTTTTTCAACATTGCAGTAAAAGCGGAGTAATGACAAAACCTTACATCAGAAAAGTTGCGGAATCATGGGGAGAAAAATACCACATACGCACATCAGAACAGCTTGAGGCGTATATGAATTCTTATGAAGAATAT
Organism: Clostridia bacterium; assembly: GCA_017522515.1. The sequence goes on along the minus strand of JAFWZH010000126.1, from coordinate 19,047 downwards.
AAAACCCTTCGTAATGAAATATTAAAAAGGCTTAAATGGCGTCGCAATATGAATATATATGAAGAAGAAGTAGTAGAAAAATGGTTTTATACATATAAATATAATCTCAGAATCATTGAAATCGCTTTAAGGAAATCAATAGGCAAGAATAATGCAACTTTGGCAACCTTTGATGCCATAATAACATCTTGGTACAAGAATGGATTTACCACAGTAGAGGAAATTTCTAATTACGAAGAACAAAGAAAAAATGCGTTTGTTGTTGCAAGGAAACAAAGTGCAAGTGAAACCGTTAAAACTGTAGCAGACCAGAAAAATAATTTTACACAACGAAAATATGACGAAGCTTATCTGAACAGTTTTATTGTAAGCGAGGAAGATACACAATGATTGTAAAAAATATTTATAAAGAAATAGAGAAAGAATACAGTGAAAAGAGAAATAGAGCAAAGCAAATTACAGAGGAACGCAAGACGTATATTTATACAAAATTCCCTAAAATAGAGCAAATTGACAGAGCAATCAATACGCTTGGAATTCTTACGGTTTATTACGTTACAAAGAGAAAAGTGCCGACAAATATTGTAAAGGATTGTCCTAGTGCGTATTTGAATTTTAATAAAGAAGAAATAGACAATGAAATAATTAGGCTGAGAGAACAAAGAGCGTCAATTTTGGAAGCCGCAGGATATAGTGCCGATTATATTGAAAATGCCTTCTCCTGTAAAAATTGCTCTGATACAGGATTTGTATTACAAAATCATGTTGATGTGGCTTGTGATTGTCAAAAGAAGATTTTGGCAGCGAAGCTAAAAAAAGCTGCCGGCATTCCGTCTGAAGATGTGTTTTGTAAATTCGACAGTAGTCTTTATTCCGATAAGCCGAATGTGGAAAAATACGGCATTTTCGTAGCTCCAAGAGTGCAAATGGAAGCTGTGTATAAAAGATGTGTGCGATTTGTTGAACTTTTTGAAAATCCTAAAGTAAACAATATGGTGTTTTTAGGTAGCTCAGGATTGGGAAAGACTTTCTTGGGGAATTGTATAATAAATGCTTTGACGGATAAGGGATTTTCTTGTCTTTATATGCCGGCAACGTCATTGTTTAAACCTTTTGCTCCGGGATTTTACAGTCAAGAGGAGTCGAACGAAATAATTGATTTTATTTTAAATTGCAGTTTTTTGCTTATTGATGACTTGGGAAGTGAAAAACAGACAGCAACTCGCTATGGGGAGCTTTTAGAAATTTTAAACACTAGAGAATTAAAGGGTAAAAAAGAACCTTGCAAAACTATAATTACAACAAATCTTTCTCCTTCAAATCTTTTTGATTATTATGGTGAACGTGTGGCTTCAAGGATTTTAGGCGGATACGATATTCTTAAATTTGCAGGAGAAGATATAAGACTTAAACAAAAAAATATGTAAATTTTTATTGACAAAAAGCAGTATTTCGTTTAGCATAACGCTATATGGTCGGATTGACCAATTTCTAATATATCCACAGATTATTTATTCAAAATATTTACCTGTATAAAAAATTTAATTAAGTTAAGGTTGGTGTATCAATGGATCTTCAGGATCTAAAGAAGAAGAAAATCGACGATTTGCGCTACATAGGCAAAATGTTAGGCATTAAGTCGATGACGAAGATGAGCAAACAGACTCTGATTGAAGCTATTTTAAATGTTGAGAAACAAGAAGCTCCGGCAGAGATTCCTGTTAAAGTTGAGGAGAAAATTTCTTCAGAGAACGAGAAAGTTGCAGAACAGCCTACAGAGGAAGTTTCGCAAGAAAAGAAGAAAAACAAAGAGAAATCTCCTAAAAAGAACCATGCAGATGCAGTGAAAGAAAAACGCAATAAACGTAGTTCAGCACAAAAAAGAGGCCGTAAGGCAGAAAAAACAGAGGAAAAAGAAGCTTCGGTATCTGAGAACAAAGAAATTCAAGAGGAAAATACACAACAGAAAGTCGAAGAGCCTGTTAAAGAAGAACCTAAGCCTCAGGATAATACAGAAGAAGTTGAAGGTCTGCTTGAAATACTTCCGGAGGGTTATGGTTTTTTGCGTGTTGACAAGTATGTTTCGGGCAATAAGGATATTTATGTGCCGCCTACGCTTATAAGAAAATTCGCACTTAAAACAGGCGACAAAATCAAAGGCAGAAGTAAGGTTCAAAGAGAAAATGATAAATACCACGCATTGTGTTTTATTAACACTATCAATGATGATTCTATCGAAGTGGCATTTGCACGAAAACCATTTGAATCTTTGGTTCCGATTTATCCTGATGAGAAGATTAAATTAGAAACTGAGAGTAATGAGCTTTCAACACGTCTTATAGATTTGATTGCCCCAATAGGTAAGGGACAACGCGGAATGATTGTATCACCTCCAAAGGCAGGTAAGACTGTTCTGCTTAAAAAAATTGCCAATGCCATTACATCAAATTATCCTGATATTCATCTTATAGTTCTTTTAATAGATGAAAGACCGGAAGAAGTTACAGATATGCGAGAGTCTGTTCAAGGAGATGTTATTTCGTCTACTTTTGATGAGATGCCGGAGAAACATATTAAAGTTTCAGAGATGGTTTTTGAACGTTCCAAGAGACTTGTGGAGCAGGGTAAAGACGTTGTAATACTTATGGATAGTTTAACAAGGCTTGCAAGGGCTTACAACATAACAATTGCGCCTACCGGAAGATCCTTGTCAGGAGGACTTGATCCGGGGGCACTGTATAATCCCAAGAGATTTTTCGGTGCTGCCAGAAATATTCGCGGAGGAGGTAGTCTCACTATTGTGGCAACTGCACTTATTGATACAGGAAGCAAGATGGATGATGTTATTTTTGAGGAATTTAAGGGAACGGGTAACATGGAGCTTCATCTTGACAGAAAACTTTCAGAAAAGAGAGTTTTCCCTGCCATTGATATAAACAAATCGGGAACGAGAAAAGAAGAATTGCTTCTTACTGAGAAGGAGTTGTCCAGCGTATTCTCAATTCGCAGAGCAATGTCAAATTTGGGTACGGCAGATGTTACCGAAATGATTGTCAGTAAGATGCTTAAAACAAAAAATAACGAGGAGTTTATCAATACAATTAAAATTATGCCTCAAGATGGTACAAAAAACTGATTTTAGAGGGTGTTTTTATGAAACAATTACGAAGTATTCTTTTTGCTTTTGTCTTTGTTGTCCTTGTCGCTTTGATAATTGTTGCGCTTAACGGCAACGGAGAATATATGCGCTTGTCTGCACAGGATATTGCTGCTGGTTGCGAAATGTCGCTTAAAGGCAGTGACGGCACAGAAAAGTGGCTTAGCAAAACAAAACTTTTAGATAATGAATACACAACTTACGCGTCCTTTGATAAGGGAGACGTTATTACAATCAAAAGCAGTACACCTATTGCAAGCTTGTATATAATTTGGAATACAATTCCCGGAGAGTGGACAATGACAGCAGATGGCATTTCATATACTGTCGGCACAAACGGTTTCTTGCATGAATACGTAGATGTGGATTTACTTTGCAGTAAACAAGTATCTGAGATTACGATTACAGTACCCAAGAAAATGTGTGTTTGTGATATTTCCGTATTCTCTGAAGGTGATTTGCCTCAGTGGGTTCAAGTCTGGCAACCTCAATGCGAAAAAGCAGATATCATGCTCTTGTCCACACATTCCGACGACGAGCAGTTATTTTTTGCCGGATTGCTGCCTTATTATGCAGGCGAGGTAGGAGCTGCTGTACAAGTTGTTTATTTAACTAATCATTGGGACACACAGAACAGACCTCACGAACAAATAAACGGTCTGTGGACGGTTGGTGTTAAAAATTATCCTGTAGTAGGACATTTTCCTGATGATGTGGATACTTTAAATAAAAGCGGAGAAACAGTACAAGAAACACTACAAAGAGTTTTAAAAGGTGATTATGATCAAACAGGTGTATGGGGAGAGGCTGCTTTGATACAGTTTCAAGTTGAAATGATAAGACGCTTTAAGCCGCAAGTAATTGTTGCCCATGATGTTAACGGAGAGTATCAGCATGGTGCCCATATAGCAAATACGTACACTTTGCAGCAAGCACTTAAACCGGCAGCAGATGTTACGCAATACGAAGCGTCGGCAGCGTTGTACGGAGCGTGGGATGTTCCTAAGGTTTATATTCATTTGTGGGAAGAAAACAAAATTACAATGAACTGGGATATTCCGTTGGAAAGTTTTGGAGGTAAGACAGCTTTTGAGGTTTCTAAAGAAGGATATTTGTGTCATCGATCACAGCAGTGGACTTGGTTTACAAAATGGCTTACCGGCACTCCAAGCGGGTCGGCTGATACAATAAAAAAGGCTTCGGAAATTAACAAATACAGTCCGTGTGAGTTTGGTTTATATAAATCACTTGTGGGTGTTGACACAAAGGCCGATTTCGTTGATAATATAACACTGTATAAGGATCAAGTCGTAGAAGATACAACTACTCCGGAGCCCACAGCGCCGGTAGTGCAAACACCGGATCGTGTGGAGAGTACGAGCTCAAATAACAAAGTTGATTCTGATGACAAAAAGACTACTGATAATGGAATAGAAGATATTTTAATCTATTGTGCTATCGGTGTCTGTGTTGCGGCTATAATAATTATGGCTGTATGCTCAAAAAAGAAAAAATAAATTTGTATTAATATCGAAGAATGCGAAGATAAGCTTTGCGACAATTAGGAGAGAAAAAATGATTGGATTTTATAACATTTCTGTAATATTAACTTATGTAGGACTGATGTCTTCTTTGTTTGGAATGGCGAATTTGGTGCTTGCTCCTGCAGGTGATCCTGTTTCTTTGAAAATCGCTTTTTTGTGCCTCGTTTTTTCAGGTTTTTGTGATATGTTTGATGGAAAAATTGCAAGAATGGTAAAAAGAACTCAGCAAGAGAAGGAGTTTGGCATACAGATTGATTCTCTTTGTGATTTAATTTGTTTCGGTGTATATCCGGCGTTTATTGTGGTGACAATGAGCCATATGCATTGGATTAGCATGATTGCAGGAGGGCTTTTTGTTCTTGGTGGAGTTATTCGTTTGGGATATTTTAATGTTATGGAACACGAGCGCCAACAGCAAACTACCGAAAACAGAAAATATTTCCAGGGACTTCCCATAACTTCATCAGCAATAGTATTTCCGTTCATTTTTGCAGTAGAAAGCGTTGTCAATGCTGTTGAGACTAAAATACCGTTTAAGGTTCCCAGTTTGAATCTTATCTATACAATTATTATGTTCCTTGTTGCCATTTTGTTTGTTTGGGATATTAAGGTTAAAAAGCCGGGAACAAAAGAAGTTGTTTTTCTTGCTTCTATAGGTTTGTTAATTATTATTGGAATTATTGTAGGAAAACCTGCTGTATGAGATACAAAGATAGAGAAGGACATTTAATAGAAAGAGAAACAAGGCAGGATAAGTTTTTAAAAGGACTTTACACAAAGCCTATAGGCAGACTTTTTGTGAGAATACTCATAACAAAGCCTGTAACTTCTGTTTGTGGTTTTTTTCTTAACAGAAAACTTTCTTCGCTGTTCATCAGTCGTTTTATAAAAAACAATAATATCGATATGTCTCAATATGAAGAGCGAAAATATAAATCATACAATGATTTTTTTACTCGTCGAATAAAAGAAGGCAAAAGACAAATCAATTTTTCTGAGGATGTTCTGATAAGCCCATCTGACGGTAATGCTACGGCAGTTCCTATATCAGAAAAAACGGTATTAAGTATAAAAAACACAGAATATACACTTGGCGAATTACTGCGTGATGATGAACTCGCACAAGAATTCCGTGGAGGAACATGTTTTATTATTCGTTTGGCAGTAGATAATTACCACAGATATTGTTACGTTTGCAGTGGTAAAAAAAGTAAAAATATTCATATAAAAGGTGTTTTGCATACAGTTAATCCCGTAGCTGCGGAGCATGCACCGATTTATAAAGAAAATAGCAGAGAATACACAGTTATCCAATCAGAAAAATTTGGAAAAGTTCTTCAAATGGAAGTTGGAGCTTTGGTTGTGGGAAAAATCAGCAACTATCATACGGGCGAATGTTCTGTTGAAAAAGGCTGCGAAAAGGGCATGTTTGAGTTTGGCGGCTCTACAATTATCGTACTTACACAAAAAGACAAAATAACTGCTTCTCCGGATATTGTAGCAAACTCCGGAGAAGACTGTGAAACAATTGTGAAAATGGGAGAAAAAATAGGTACGATTAAATAATTATCTCGGAATCAACAGTTTTTGTCCCGGATACAATATGTCGGGATTTTTCAATTGATTTACTTCCTTTAAAAGCTCTAACGGAGCATTATATCTCTTTGCAATTTTCCATAAGGTATCACCTTGTTGTACTACATACAAAAGAATTGCCGGTCTGTCACTTGCTTCTTCAAGATAGGGAGTGTCAGGCAGTATTATTTCGCAGATGGTTTCGAAATTACACTGCTTAATTGCTGTTCCTTTTATTGCAACTGAAATCCTAAGCTCTGTTTCAGATGGCGACATTATGTTAAAACTAATATGGTTTACGCAAATTGAAGCGAGCACCTGCATTCCGTCCGTGACTTGAGGGCAGTCGAAGTTTTGGACGAAAGGAACCGTGGCCGCGAAGGAAGCAATTGGCGCATCTGCATCCTCAGCAAGATACAAAACATTGCAAATGATATTTCCGGTAACTGTAACTTTACCCTCTGATGCAGTGCAGGAATATTCGCCGGGAAGAGCTGTGACATTAACAATTTGAGCAATTTCCGGTAATTCATCTGTTTTAGAAGCACTGTCGCGGAGCACAAATTGGCCGCTTATTTCTTCTGAGATAAGCATTGCCTTAACAGATGATGTGCTGAGAGTGAAATTTTGCGAAAGAGAATACGCATCTGTAAGGAACTCTTGTTGGCATAAGGAATAGGCATCAATGTTTGCAAGTATGGTAGCACTTACGTGTAAAATTCTGTTTTCGCCATCAAGGTCCGGTAGAGCTTCAACACTATATTTGTTAAGTAAATAATCAGTATGGTGACTAATATTTTCGCTGATGTTCTCGATTTCTATGCTGTGAGCAAAAGGAATTTCGTTCTCTATAATTTGTAAACTGTCTGAAGTGTCGTCGGCGATGTATAACGTGCAAATTTGTAAATTTCCTTTAATTTGTATTTTGTCGCCTATAATACTGTGAGAAATATCAGATAGCATTGCATCACTCCGCAGAATTTCTTTGTAAGCAGCCTTGCCACCGGAAAGTTCAATTTCTTCATCTATATCGAATTGCTTTGATATACTTTCTGCAAGGTTGCTGATTGCAATGCTGTCTTTTTGGCATTGGATATCGTCAGTTCCGGAAAGCCCGATGCAAATACCTGCCTCTGTGCTGCTTTTTTGAAGGGCTTCGACGCGTACTGTCGTTTTGACTGAAATTTTCCGGCTGTTTATGTATACGGAATCTGTTTTCTCTACACGGCAAAGTATTTGTAAAGTGTCGCCTGCGGATATACCGGGGATTTTGATTTTTACAGAATGTTCTGAGACAGCAGAAAAAGCCTTTATTTGTTTGTCGGAATCAGATAAATAAAGTATTTTATAGTTTATTTTAAAAGATATATTTGCTCCTTCGCTTGTTATATCTACAGAAGTTGTTTCTGCGTACGTATCTACAGCAAGAATTTTTTGCATATCGGGCATTACATCCGGAATGATGCAGTCAAATTCATAAACGGAGCTTTGGCTCTCTGCCGGGGAAAGATTGTTTATGCGTACATAATCTTTTATTAAATCAAGCATTTTTAAAGCCTCCTTATATTTAGTTCCGCTATTGCGGATATATTTAAAAGTACGCAAAGCAAGAGATAAATATGACAAAAATATTTATCTGATTGACCGGTATATATTTTTTTGATAAAATGCAAAAAGCATAATGATTATATTAATTGACAAACAGGGGATTTATATGAAAAAGAGAATAATAACCTTTTTTATTGTGATTGTTTTATTTTTGACTTGTGTTTCGTGCAGTAGCGCCGAAAAGTATTTTATACGTTCCCCATACAACGAGGGAAGTACACAGCTGTTTCATGCTTTTGACACAATTGAAGCAGCAAAAACATGTCTTAAGGATGTTGAGCAGTTGGGATATGTTATTTACGATTCCAAAGGCAATGTAGTCTATCATCCTTTTGATACTTTAGCACAGTCAAGAATCCTATACCAAGCAAAAACAGTAGCGGATTATGTTAGAACTAATGGTTATACATACGGAAATGCCTCTGTTAATCCTGCTTATGACCAAGGAAAAACAGAAAAATTAGTTTCTTGTGATAGATTTGTGGCATGGGCCATTTTCTTATCCGGTTATTCAAAGGCACATTACGAGAATTCGATTCTTTCTTTATACGGAGAAAAAAATATCGAAAATTATCTTATAGCCAATGATTTTACCAGAATAGATAATATAGAGGAAGTGCAAGGGGGAGACGTAATTTTCGTGGGAGATTCTCATGAACATTATCCAAACTTGCAAGGATTTTGGATGGAATATCCCGACCACGTCTTTATTTGTGCCGGAGGTTCAGAATTTGGGAATTTTTACAGATATGATGCGGGAAGTACAAGAAGAATTACAAGTGTACAACCGTCTAAAGAACCGCTTGAGTATCCCGGTAAGAATTTTAGATTTGCATATCGTGCGCCGGCAGAGCTTCCGTAAAATAGCCTAAAAAATGGCAAAAACACCCAAGTAAAATGTATTGACAAACTTCTTTTGAGGGAGTATATTATCTAAGAACATAATAATGTAAACCGTTGACGCGGAGATAACGGCAATGATGCCTTCACAGAGAGCCTGTGTTGCTGAGAGTCAGGTAAGAAACAAGTTGTCAAATGGACCGCTGAGGGCGCAGTCAAATGTGCAAAACACAGAGTATTCTGCGACGCTGCAGGCAAGCGTATAAATGTCGGGGGTATATTCGTATCCTGCTAAGTGCATAGGTAAGGCCTATGAATCAAGGTGGTACCGCGGATGATGTAAAAGTTATTCGTCCTTGACAGAGAATTTATTTCTGTCAAGGATTTTTTGTTTTATAGGAGGTAATGCAATGATAAATAATAAAATATGGTGGCGGCAGGCGCCGCATAATATAAAGTAACAGTATAAAATGTATTAATTTATTATTTTAGGAGGAAAATTTTATGAAATTTAATAATATTGATTTTGACACATACTTAAAAAATTACCCAAGCAAGGATGGTTTCTTTGGTAAATACGGCGGAGCATATATTTCGCCGGAACTGAAAATAGCAATGAAAGAAATAACTGAGGCATATAACACAATTTGTAAGTCCAGGAAGTTTATTGATGAACTTCGCAGAATTCGCAAAGAATTCCAAGGAAGACCTACACCTATTTCTCACCTTGAAAGATTATCTGCCATGATTGGTACAGGAGTGCAGCTTTACGTTAAGCGTGAAGATTTGAACCATACGGGAGCACACAAACTTAATCACTGTATGGGAGAAGTGCTCCTTGCAAAGTATATGGGAAAGAAAAAGGTTATAGCCGAAACAGGAGCAGGACAACACGGTGTAGCTCTTGCCACAGCAGCAGCTTATTTCGGAATGGAATGTGATATCTACATGGGCTCTGTTGACATAAAGAAACAGGCTCCGAATGTTGCTCGTATGAAAATTCTTGGAGCACGTGTTGTTGAGGTAACAGACGGATTACAAACTCTTAAAGAGGCTGTAGATGCAGCTTTTGAGGCTTATTGTAATGAATATAAAGATGCAATTTATTGTATCGGTTCTGTTTTGGGACCGCATCCTTTCCCAATGATGGTAAGAGATTTCCAAAGTGTTATCGGCGTTGAGGCAAGAGAACAATTTATTGACATGACAGGTGAACTTCCTGATGCTGTTGTTGCATGCGTGGGTGGAGGCTCTAACGCAATGGGTTTATTTGCCGGATTCTTAAATGATCCTGTTGATATTTATGGTGTTGAACCTCTTGGCAAAGGACCTGCACTTGGGGACCATGCGGCAAGCTTGAAATTCGGAGAGGAAGGTATTATGCATGGCTTTAACAGCATTATGCTAAAAGATGAAAACGGTGAGCCTGCGCCGGTGTATTCCGTTGCAAGTGGTTTGGACTATCCGTCAAGCGGACCGGAACATGCCTTTTTGCATGATTTGGGAAGAGTTAAATATGATGTAGTTTCTGATGATGAAACGGTTGATGCGTTCTATACGCTTTCCAGAATGGAAGGTATAATCCCTGCAATTGAAAGTTCTCACGCAGTAGCATTCGGCATGAGATTGGCAAAACAAATGGATAAGGGCTCTGTTTTAATTAACCTTTCCGGTCGTGGTGACAAAGATATGGATTATATTATTGAAAGATACGGAATAAGATAAAGTCAATCGTTGGATTTAAAAACGTCTGCAACTTCACTGATAGTTACAAAGGCTTTAGGGTCGATTTCGTGAATGAGGCTTCTCATTTTTGCAATTTGAAATCTGTTTACTACAAAATAGATTATCGATTTGTCAGAATTTGAGAAGCCTCCTTTTGCAGCAATTATAGTTGTACCACACTCAAAGACCTCAGTGAGTGTTTGGCTTATTTCCTCAGGCTTTTCGGTAACAATCATGACCTCTTTTGAACGGTCAAAACCTTCAACAATAAAGTCGACTGTTTTTAATCCGGCAGCGTACGCAACGATGGAATATAGAGGTAATATCCAGCTTTGCAATGCGACTCCGCAGATGATATAAAGAATAACGTTGTAAATCATAACAAATGTTCCTACTGTAAGGTTGAGCTTTTTGGCGAAAACAACCGCCATAACCTCTATTCCGTCGATTGCTCCGCCGTATCGTATGGTAAGACCGCTGCCTATGCCTGAGATGATACCGCCGAACAGAGCGCACAAAAGTAAATCATCACCGGCAAGAGGGGAAACCATGCTTACATCTATCGGAAGTATGTCTGTGATTAGCCAAGCGACGAAGGAATATACAGCGACCGTAAAGATTGAGTAAACTGTAAAAACAACACCTTGCTTCTTTAAACCGAATAAGAAAAGCGGCACGTTTATTATAAGCAAAAAGAAGGACAACGACAGATAGTCAGGTGTGACTTGAGACAGCAGTATGGACGTTCCCGAAATGCCACTGTCGTATAATTTTACCGGAGCTAAAAACACCGTTACACCGAATGCGTTGATTGTACCGGCTAGCAGCAGTATAAAAAAGTTTGTGATGCGAAGTTGTTTTAGGTCTTTTAAAATTTTCACTAAAAATAATATCCTTCCTGCAATTATGTAATACACAATATAAAATACCGCTGATTTTTTATTTCGTCAAGGCTGAATATTTATATTACGGTCTACTTGATTTCTATTTTAATATCTCCTGTGTCAGTGTTGATTTCACACTTTCCGCCCTTTGTTGATTTTGGAACTTTAATCGTACCTGTGTCACTTTGTGTTATAAATACTTTTTCGGAAAGCAGTGAGCCTGTAACGTCGCCTGTATTTGTTTGTGCAAAAATCTCAGAGGCGTCTGAATCGCTGAATTTTATATCTCCGGTGCTTCTTTTGACGGAGATTTTTCCTGAGGCTATAACATTTTCTAAAAGAATGTCTCCCGTACTTCCTCGTGATAGAACGTTCTTGCTTGCAATATTAGTCATACATATGTCGCCTGTTGATACACCGACCGTGACATCACCGCCGCATATTATATCTGAAACAGTCACGTCGCCTGTTGATACGGAAATGTTAAGTGCTTCCATGCCTATGTTTTCTATACAAACGTCGCTTGTCTTTCCTTTTATATCGAATGATGAGTATTCGTTTTTGGGAAGGTAAACTGTTATCTTTGCAGACTTGAAGTATATTCCGATGTAGTCATACCAAGATTTTTCGTTGCAAACATTGACAAAAAGTGTGTCTTCTCGCACTTCTACGGAATGCTTGGCCTTCGTCTCCTCATAACATTCTACCTTGCATTTACCGTCTTTTGCCAATGCAAATGTAATATCAGCGTCATTTGTATTTATAGAAATGTTGTTGAATTCGTCATGTATATTATAGGAGTTTGTTTCATACTTTTTTGTACTTAACTTATCAAAATTCCAATTGTATTTTAATATTACTGCTGTCAGCATAGCTAATCCCACAGTTAAAAGAACTGTTGCTGCAATAAGCCAAATTTTTGTTGAATTTTTCATTACGATTCTCCCTCTTTCTTTATAAAGCAGTTCTTAATCCATACTGCAATCTTCTTTGTAAGTATCAAAATGCCTTTTGTGGCTGCTTTGCATCCGAAGAAGGCAAAAATGGAAAGCCCTGCAAAGACTATTCCGCACGCAATCAAAGCAATGCTGACAGGTGGAATATTATCGCAAAATGCGTAAATGGTGCCGGATACTATTCCGCCGATAAAACAAGCGAAGAATGAAACAAAGACGGCCCATAATGAAATAATAACAGCCCATAACGAAACATAAAGTGAGAGTATTACTACAGCTGCAGCAATGCCTAAAGAAAACCATATTGGAGAGCCTACAGATAAAAGTACAATTTCCCATGCTTTCAGACGTCTTTTAGGTTTTATCCTTTCTTTTGCGATTTTTGCAAGAGGTATTTCTTTTACTGTTTGCTCAATTATTTTGTCGGCAGGACCTATTGCTGAAACTGCTTCTTCCTCCGAAAGACCTTCTTCTATTCTATCGTCTATCATTTCCTCGTAAAACATCAAGCGTCCATCAATGTCATCTTTTGGCAATCCTGACAAACCCTTGCGCAGCTGTGCAAGAAATTCTTGTTTACTCATTGATATCATCCTCCTTTGTTACAAATTTATAAATAGATAGTATTTCTTTCCAATCATCTTTGAAATTCTCAATGCGTTTAAGACCTTCTGCGGTAATGTGGTAGTATTTCCGTAATCTGCCGCCGTGTTCGGCAGTGTGCACGATTAGCATATTAGTTGATTCCAAGCGTTTTAGTATTGTATATAAGGTCGATTCTGACAGTTCAATATACGGATGCATATCTTTTATAATCTTATAGCCGTATGAATCTTCGCTCTTAATTGCAGCTAAAACGCACACATCTAAAAGTCCTCTTTTTAATTGTATATCCATATCATACCTCCTTTAACGTAATACATCGTATCACGAAGTATTGTTGCTGTCAACGGATTTTTGAAGAAAGCAGATAAAGATTGACTTTTGTGTTTATTTATGTTTGAATAGTTTCGTTTATAAGATTGAAGAGGAGGTTAGTTATGGAAAATGTTCTTACGACATATCAATTAAAAAAACGCTACGGTAAACACATGGCTGTAAATGGCGTAGATATGCACATAAACCGCGGTGATATATACGGATTTGTAGGCGAAAACGGTTCGGGGAAAACAACTATAATACGATTAATTACCGGATTGATTTTTCCTCAAAGCGGTAGCTTTGAGCTTTTTGGAGTTAAAAATACAGAGAAGGATATAAACAAAGCTCGTCGTGGTATAGGTGCCATAGTTGAAAATCCGTCAATATACTTAAATATGTCTGCTTATGATAATCTAAAGCAGCAATGTATTTTATTGGGAAAAGACGAGAAACAAATTTTGCCTACACTTAAAGAGGTGGGTTTAGAAAATTTATACTGTGAAAAAAAGAAAGCAGGGGATTTCTCGTTAGGAATGCGCCAACGACTTGGAATTGCAATGGCTCTTTTGGGTGAACCTGAATTCCTCATTTTAGATGAACCCATGAATGGTTTAGATCCGGCCGGTATAGTAGGTATCAGGGAATTGATTTTAAGGCTGAATAGAGAACGGGGAATAACATTTTTGATTTCTTCTCATATTCTTACAGAATTGTCATTGGTGGCTACCAAATATGGCATCATATCTAAGGGTCGTCTGTTAAAAGAGATTACGGCAGAGCAATTACATCAAGAATGCACAAAAACAACAACATTTTCTGCTGCTGACCCTAATGCCTTGGCAGAATGTATTCGCAGTGCTTTTCCGGAGTCAGTAATGAAACGGACAAATGAAGGCGTGAGTCTGTTGGGAGATATAGATTTAAACAGTATTTTGACTGCTGTTTTGGCTGAAAACATAAAGTTACTTAGTATCAATTGCAGTCAAACAAGTATTGAAGAGTATTATCTTTCGGTGATTGGAGGTGCACGCAATGGTTGAGTTATTAAAAACTGACCTTAAGCGCGTTTTTAAGGATAAACTATTATTTGTTATGGGTATTTTGGCTGTAGTTTTTGCTTTGCTTACACCGCTTTTATATGCCGTGATTTTTTCTGTGGGGAATTTATCGTCGGAGCCTATGTTCGCCTCTCTTATGTATTCAAAAGGTCACTTTTTTGAGATTTTCTCAATGACCAGTGACATGGGGCTTATAGTTCCCGTTCTTCTTGCCATTGTTTTGTGTAAAGATTTTTCACATGGTACTGTACGGAATAAAATTATCGCCGGCAAACATCGCAGCTCAATATTTCTTTCAATGTTTATTACATGTGCTTTGGTGTTGGTAAGTGTTATTATGTTGAGTGCCTTTTTGTCTTTGGGTATTAGTTTGATTTTCTTCGATTATCAGGCAACACCTTTTACGATGGCTGATTTTGGATATTTTATGGCTTCGCTTGCATTTGAAGTGTTAGTTTTGCTATTTATGGCAGCTCTTCTTAGTTGGTTATGTGCATGTATGAAAAATGTGGGTATAGCTATAGTTTTATATGTGGCTTTTACTTTTGGTTTGCTTATAATAGGCTCTATTATACAAGTATGTATCGGAATTTTGCAGAGTGCCGGTGGCAATGATGCGTTGCTTGATGTATTAAAAGTTTTAGACAGGATTAATGTGGGAATGTCTACGATGCATATTGGCGTAGGAAACTCTTATACATTAAGTGATGTGTTATATCTTACATTGACACCATTGACCGGCATCTTAGGCTTTTTAGGTTTGGGATTACTTACTTTCAGCAAAAAGGATATGAAATAAAAGGGAAACCATTAATATAATTTCACTTTCTTCATATAATCATTTTCTATTGCCTTAAAATCCGATGTGTGTAGAAACTCGCACATATCGGGTTTTTGGCAAATGGCTGCCTCAAAGTTGTTTGCGTTAAGGCTAATAAGCGCTAAAAGGCATCCATAGTCACGAATTGCTTTTACATTTTCGTCGCTTGCATCAGCAGTATAGCAGAAGCATCTTTTTCCGCGCTCGGCAAAATTCTGAACTGTTTGTGCAAAGCTTAATCCGTAATCAATAAAACGTGCATCCGGGTCGATGGCCATTATAGTTTCAATTCCTTTCATACCTGAGCCGTTAAGTGCATAAACAACCTTACCTATCATCCCGCTTCTTAATACTGTTTTTGCAACAGGCACAGCACATTCATATCTGCTCTTTAAATCAATATTTACAAGCAGACCTGTATGATAGGCTAAATTTAAAACCTGCTCTAATGTGGGAACGCGCTGTATGCCCCATACGTCATCTTTTGATAAGATTACTGAGCATACTGTTTCGGCAGGAGTTTCTGAAACAACATACGTTACTTCTTCTCCTTTGTCATTAAAGCCTTTTACCGTTGGGTCATGGTTTACAATCAGTACGCCGTCACTTGTAAATCTGGCATCGGTTTCTATCATATCTGCTCCGTTAAGATGCGCATTATAATATGCTGCAAGGCTGTTTTCTTTTAAAGTGTTGTCAACAAAGCCTCTGTGTGCAGAGGTTATCCAATTTTTTTTAATATTCATTTTGTTTCTCCTTGTATTCTGATTTAGTGTGTCTTTTGCAAATATATGGTTTATTCAAAAGAAACGGTTTTTGCCCAATTGAAAATTCTCGAGCTGTAATCATCAACATTGTCTGCAAGCGTAGCAAATTGCACAAGCCAAAATGCATCGTTTGATTTATAAACAAACGAAAAGTATTTATATACATCCTTTGTATCAGGATTTGTAAATTCATATTCAAATCCGGTTAACCCTTCTTTGTCTTTAATTTTAGATGAAGAAAGGTTATTATTTTGTAATACTAAATTGCGGTATTGCTCCAGAGTATAATCTTGAAAGCCTTCAACCAATGTAAACGATTCTTTTAATGCAAACACAGCTACATCTTTTGAATCGTATGCAACTGTATAATTCTCAATATCTGTTTGTATAAATTCATACGTCAATGTGATGGTCATTCCGTTTGAAGAAAAGTCTTTCGGCTCAGGTGATTTTTTTGAAAAAATATTGGAAGTAATCAAATAACCAAAAACAGCCCCTGCAATAATCGCTGCTATCAATATAAGTAATCCTTTTCTTGTGCCACGCTTACGGCTTTCAATAATTTCCTCGCATTCGTTGTTATTAAAACGAAAAGCATTTCCGTTCGCAGGATTAAATTTGTTTTTGCCTGAAAGAAAAATATCTTCTTGTCCGTCGGGAAGTTGATAATACTCGTTGCAATAATTTTTGCTTATGTTATCTGCGATTACAAATATTTTTGCTTTCTGTTCATCAATTTGAAAGTTTTTTACTTCTCCGTTTTTTAAATCACCAATTTTGCGGCAGGGTATATCGTTTATGCGCATTTCGTTTGAAGTGGTATCTTCTATATAAATTTTCATTTTTACGAGACTGCCTACAAAAGTTTTTTCTCTTTTAATTGTTAGATTCCTCATTTGAATCGCCTCCATCATGAAGTATTTTAGCATGGTGCGGTATTTTAAGCAATAAGTTTACTTTAAGTTATCAAAAGCCGGCAACATAATTTTCTCGTATCTTGATAACGGAACACCCCTCGATTCAAACATTATTTGGAGCATAAATACCGTAAAGAAACCATCGTTAGTTGATAAAATTAAAAGCATGTTAAAAAATCAAAGTTTATTGTATAATCACTACTGATATCTAAATCGGCGCAGAAAACCCGGTAACCTGTGCGGTTGTTGGATTTATTTATTCCATGTCTTAAAAAATAAATAAAAGAGGAGGAATCAATATGAATGATAGAAGAAAGGTCTTAGAACTTTTTGAACAACAAAAAGAGTATACTGACAAAAGAATTTCTGAGGGTATAGAAAAATACAGAAAAGGTAATGCCGAAATTATTGTTACCGACAAAAACGGCGAGGCTGTACCTAATGTAAAAATAAAAGCAGTGCAAAAAACGCATGAATTCCGTTTTGGCGCAAATCTGTTTATGCTTGATGAACTTGAAACAGACGACAAAAACGAAAAATACAAAAAATGTTTTGCTGATGTATTTAATATGGCAACACTGCCTTTTTATTGGAATACGCTTGAACCCGAGCGCAACAAACCACGTTATGATAAGGATTCGCCCAAGGTGTATCGCAGACCCGCGCCCGACCTCTGTGTTGAGTTTTGCGAAAAAAACGGTATCGAGCCGCGCGAGCACGCACTTGCTTATGATGCGTTTTTTCCTAAATGGCTATATAATGCAAGCGTTGAAGAGGTAAAACAGGAATATGAGCGCCATTGTGCGGAAATCTCAGAAAGATATGCAAATAAAATACCTACCATTGAAGTTACCAACGAAATGCAATGGGAAAGGGGGAAAACCGCATTTTATGATGAGCCGAATTTTGTAGAATGGTGTTTTAAAACGGCAGAAAAGTATTTTCCAAACAATCAACTTGTTATAAATGAGATAACCCGTTTGAGTTGGTTGGACTGTTGCCGTGCAACCGACAAGTATTATGCTTACATAGAGGCAAATATGCTAAAGGGTGCGCGAATTGATGCTATCGGTATGCAATATCATTTGTTTAATAAACGGGAAATGGAATATGAATGGACCAGGCTTACGCTGAATCCCGAAAATCTTTACAGGCATATGGATATGTATTCTAATTTTGGTAAACCTCTGCAAATCACCGAGGTAACGGTACCTGCATTTTCTTGGAAAGAAGAAGATGAGGAAATTCAGGCAGAAATAATTGAAAAGCTATATTCTATTTGGTTCTCACACCCAAATGTAGAGCAAATTATTTATTGGAATTTAGTAGACGGCTATGCACACCTTTGGGACCCTGACCCCGAAAAAATAAAGGCCTCCCAAGGCGATATGTCAATAGGTGAGAATTATTATTACGGCGGTCTTTTGCGCTTTGATTTATCACCAAAGCCTGCGTACAACACAGTTAAAAATCTTATTCAAAACGTTTGGCACTCAGAGGAAGGTGCTGTTACCGACGAAAACGGCATTTGTTCTTTCAGAGGTTTTTACGGCGAATATGAACTGGAATTTGAAGTGAACGGCGAGACAATAAAAAAGACCGTTTTACTTTCTTCTAAGAGTGATAACAAAATAAAAGTGGTGTTGTAATGGGTACGAAGATTCTTGTCATACAAGGTGACTTTTTAACAGAGTATGAACATTAGTGATGCTGATAAATTTTCTGCCGTTTTTCATTAAAAAGGCAGAATTTTCAGATATGTCGCTTTGATTTTCGGTCTAAATCCTAAAAAGAGGCAGAAAAATGTCCCTACGGAATGTTCTGCGTTCGTTTCTGCTTTGTCTGCTGAGAAAAAATTCTGCCATAATTCTAGAAAAGCACCGAAATTAATACCTATTCATTCAAATTTTCTGCCGAAATCCTGAAAAACGGCCGAAATTACAAAAGGCAAACCGTTTGATAAATTGTAGTTTATAATACCGTGTAACTCGCATCGGGTAATTTGTTCATTGCTCTCTTATAGTTTTATTTCTCTTTATACGATTCCCATTGCCATTTCTACCAACAACGCAACGACAACGACCAACGCCGAGATGATAAAACCGTGGATCATCGGACGAATACCGGCTTTCTTCATGCTTGAGAAGGATGTGTTTAAACCGATGGCTGCCAATGCACATACCATAAGGAATTTGCTTGCACTCTTGGTGCCGGATACAACAGCGGCAGGAATTGGGAACACGCTTGCTACAATAGACATTGCAAGAAATCCGAG
>JAFWZH010000125.1 GCA_017522515.1 Clostridia bacterium | reverse complement strand
GCTGCGAGAAAAACACTAAAACCTCCCTGAGAAAAACAACTCAGGGAGGCTAATCTATGGGATACTAAAACTAATAATTAATATTACATTATCAAAGATTCTCGTTATTAGAAATAAATTCAATAATGTTTTTGTGTATTACACCATCACGCTTTTGCAAGAGGGTATCAATGGTAAACAGATATTTGGGATAGTTGTCACGTATCATTGTGAACGGCTTATATTCGCGTTCCTCTGTATCTTCGCTCATAATTGTCATAGCGACCTGAACATAGCGGTATTCATCATTAATGCGTGTAATAAAATCACATTCCAGTTTACCGATTCTTCCTACGCTGATTTTATAATTCTTTGCAGAAAGATAAGTGTAAACGATGTTTTCAAGTACCGGACCGTAATTTATTCTTGTGTCTACATTACGGGAGAAGTAGATACCAAGGTCGGCAAGATAATATTTCTGTTCGCCCCGAAGTGATTTTTTTGACTTAACATCAAAACGTGGGCACCTATAAATAATTTTAGCGTTTTCAAGTATTTTGAGATAATTATTAAGTGTTTCTGTGCGGATTTTGATATTTTCACAATTTTCAAAGTATTCAGCAATGCCGCCAAGGCTGACTGTAGCTCCGAAGTTATTTATGATATAAGTCATAACTTTATCAAACACGGCACGATTACGAATCTTTTTATGCCTAACAACATCCTTTTCAAGTATCTGCTTTATAACGTCGGCAATATAGGTGTCTTTGTCAGCGGGTTCATCAAATTCAAGTGTTTTTGGGAAACCGCCGAAACGGAGATATTCGTTAAATTCTGCCGTTTTATTAGTATTAATTTCCTTGCCGAGAAACGCTTTCATTTCCAAATACTCACGGAAGTTAAGGGTAAACATTTCAACTTCAATATATCGGCCTGTGAGTTTAGTGGAAAGTTCACCGCTTAACAGATAAGAGTTTGAGCCCGTGATGAAAATAGAGAAGTTTCCATCCTCCCTGAAACCGTTGACAACTTCTTCAAAGCCGACTACGTTTTGAACTTCATCAATAAACAGATATTTGAAATCATCATCCGTAATCAGCTTTTCAATGGCTTCTTCCAAAGCATCGGGGGTTTTAATGTTTCTATAACCACGCTTGTCAAGATTAAGATAAATAATATCTTTTTCATTTACACCCGATTTTTTTAGATCTTCCATAACGGAAAGCAGAAAGAATGATTTGCCGCAGCGTCGGATACCTGTAACAACTTTTATTAAGTCACTATGGTAAAATCCTCGTATTTTATCAATGTAATATTGTCTTGTGTAAACCTTTTGATTCATCTCCTGTGCTCCTCTCTTATGGACAACGAAATTATAACATATCGTTAGTTAATGTCAAGTTACGGGGGTATAAATTAATTTATTTTATATTTTACCCTCGTTAAACGCCAATTATTCATTTTGCAGGCACCTGATTTTTGAATAAATATTATTAAATATTAAGCTTACAATGATTTCGCTGGACTTTCGTGTTCCTTGTGATATTCTTTGTGTAAACTTGGGCAAAAAATCAACAAAGGAGAATAAAAAATGAACCAAGAAAAACAAAGAGAATCATATGAAAAGATGTTAAAAAAATGCCCTGATATCTTAACTCCAATGAAAGCGGCCCGATGGTCGCCTGTCGGCAAGAACACAATCTACGCCGCACTTCGAAACGGCGAATTAGAATCCTACATCTACAAAGGCGGTTATATTTTCACCAAGGACGCCCTCATAGATTACCTCGTACGGACGACAAACGATATCGGTAAGCGGTATACAATCAAAGGTGATAAGAAATGTTAAGCAATTTACCTCAAGTGTTATCGGGCGAACAAGTTCGTTGCGCCCTGCATATCAGCAAACGAAAGTGCGCCTGG
>JAFWZH010000124.1 GCA_017522515.1 Clostridia bacterium | reverse complement strand
CGTTTCGGCGATTTGCTTTATTTATCGAACATGGACTCGACCAAGAGCGAAAACCGCCTGTTTCGCCCAAAATGTGCGAAAGTAAAAATTAGGAATAACTGTCAATGACGGTAAATCCCCGGCTATCAAAAAAACCGTCATTATCGTCATTTGCGTCACAAAAGGAAGGATTGGCATAAACGGAGGGCGTCCTAAAATGGTTGCAGGAATAAGCAACGGTGTCGTAAACGCCACCTTTGCGGTTCACAACGGGCGGCAATGCCCACCGTTAAGCCAAATTTGCGGTATCGAATTAGGATGTCGTAAAATGCCATATTTTGAGCTCATTATGTCGTACTTCCGCAAGTTTGCCTACGTGTAGCCAAAAAACAGGGTGTCGTAGGTAATCTTATGGCTTATGTGGCGGCAAAAACCGCGAAATTATAACTGGAATTACGGAGCGAAAAATGCGTGAATATTTTGTGCAAAAAAAAGCGTTGCTTTTTGCCTTTTTGTTGGCGAAAGCGTTAGAAATCAAGATTTTGGCTTTGTTTAGGCAAAAATATGGGTGCTATTAAAAATCCGCTGGATATTGCAGAAGTTATGTGATATGTTCCGTATGAAAAGCAACCCCAACAGGAGTGATTAAAGTGAAACAAAGCACAAAAAAATTTCTGCAAGACATATTCGACGGCAAGTACAAAGACGAACCGACACTAAAAAGCAAAGAATTTTTGCAAGCCGAAAAAGAATTCTTATCTGCCATAGAAGAATTCAAAACAAAATTCAACAACGAAGAAATCTCAGACGCAATAGATGAACTAACAGAAAGCTTCACGAAGTACGAATCAGTAGTACGACGCGAAGCTTTTATTGTAGGAGTTAGTCATGGAATGAGAATAAGATAAATCGAATGCCTTTACAACAAATTTGAATTGTTTGTTTACTCCTTTCGAAAAACAAATCTCTTTTATTTTTTCTTTCGTGTCAGGAAAAATCCAACAATTATCCCAATGAGAGCAAACGGCAATAATCTAACGAACAGCCATTCAAATGCGTGTAGAGCAACCCCCACAACGGCTATTTCTGGGTCGCTATAATCCCAACCTAAGTACGGACTATCCAATACTATCAGGATTATAAGAATTGTAATTATAGCAATAAGCAACAAGATAAGTAATACTTGGAACTTTTTTTGCTTCCTCTCCCTGCTCATTGCAAGTTGTAAATTAATTATCTCCAATTTTTCAGAAATCACTTTCAATTCATCTGTTTTCGCTTCAGCAATAGTTTCTCCAAGCAGAACATTTACAGGTGTTTCCAGCGCCTCCGATAGAGCGATTAACATATCAGAGTCTGGAACTGATAATCCTTGTTCCCATTTTGAGATTGTTTGGCGAACCACATTTATCTTGACTGCAAGCTCCTCTTGTGATAACCCCTTTGATTTTCTGACTGCTTTGATGTTTTCATTTAGCATGATGTATAACCTCCTTCTTCTCAGAAATTATCTTT
Organism: Clostridia bacterium; assembly: GCA_017522515.1. The sequence continues at coordinate 60,319 of JAFWZH010000124.1, read as the reverse complement.
ATCGTACAGCAACATACCCGTTGCCACAAGCAATGGGTATTAACATTTGTTGATATTATAAAAAACAGCAGCAATATAAATAAGAATTTGACAAAGTCATTTGGCGTTCTTGTATGAAATCAAAATATGAGAAGGTGCAAATAGTATTGATGTAATAATCAGTAAAATTGACCTGCTTATAACTCCACTAAACAGAAATATTAGTGATGGGATTATGGAGAGTGCCAATGCTCTGAAAACACTATTTTTCTTCCAGCAAATAACCCATATGGCACAATAAAGGGCAATCAACAGAGTATCCACGACAAGATAAATTGCGAATGCTTCATTAGACCACCAGCCAAAGCAAGTCCTGGGGAAATTAAAAATCATAAATCCAAAGCAACCAAATCTACCGACTTGTTCAATAACTTCGATACCTTTGTTGATACACTTATTTTGAAAACCATCACTATATCTAATAGCAAATATGATGTTGGGAATCATTATTACAACTATAAAAACCAAACCAAATACATTAAACCATTCCATAAGGTTATCTCCACAAATTCTTATTTATCAAATTGATTATAACACAACTATCACTTATTATAAAAGTTCCCTCATCTACTAATAAAGGAGCTTAAAATCATGATGCGAGTGTTCATAACCAACTTGGGGCGGGAGATTAGAAGAATCAAGTCCCCGAAAAACGAAATCACCGCGCCTATTATAAGCAGACACGGTGATTGATAAATTATTGTGAACGAATATATAGATATTATAATATCCATACAATACTCCTTGATTGTATAATGTTATTATGTGCTTTTTTTCAAATCATCTTGCGCCAAATTTAGCGCAATCACAGTCAGCCAATATAATTCTTCATCGGTTTTGTATTCAAAACAAATATACTTTTCTAATAGTACTTTGATTGAATTAGCATCATAAGTCTTCCATATTTTAAGGATGGCTTTTGAATATAGATTTGCAAATTCATATCTAAAATGGTTTTCATGCGGCATATATTGTGGTAACAATAACTTTTCAATTTCGAGATTACAGTCAACATTCATATTTTGAAAGTAATCATAAATTTCGACTATCCCCAACACAACTTTTTGCCTAAACGTTTCAACAGCATCCTTATTTTTTATGCAACTAAAATTTGTCATGAGAAAACGTTCAATCTGCTCCAGTTCTTCAACAAGAATTCCACCACCAAATCGTTGCTGTGAAGCATTTTTTAATATTGTAATTTGCTCTGTCAGATTATTTGATTTTGGAATAACACTGTTTTTCATTTCTTCTTTGTAATCATGAGCGATGTTCTCAATAGCATCAATGATTTGTTTTATGTATATGCAACGCTTTTCATAGAAGCTTTTCAGTTCTTCGACGGTCACAACCACTTCTTCAAATCTGGATTTTGGAATATTACTATATATAAGAACTGACATTTCTTGAGGAGTTCCGTAATGAGTTGACCAACTGGCAAATTTTCTTATTGCCTCTTGTTTTTTACTCGTTTGCTTCGTTTTTAATTCTACAGGATGAGCGCCAAAACAAGAGCGAATTTCTTCAAAATATCGATTATCATCTTCTTCAAAATACTTCATTTGAAAAACGCTGGAATCATTATCAAAGGGTATAGTGTCGCGATTTATAAATACTCTATGTAGTTGGCATATTCCGCCCCACACCATATCAATGCAGCAAATATACTGATAAAACTTCATGCAGGTTTCCAATCCGTCGGAGTTTTTCAATTCATCCAAAGCTTTGCAGATATTTGTCATGCCCACATCAATCCAGTCCATAGAAGAGCATATACAATTCCATTGATCTTTTGAATTGTAATTTTGATATTTTGCAAGGATAAAATTAGTTTCGTTTACCTTTTCTCTCAATAATACATTCCACTGCTGTGACATTTAATCTCCTTCGAATAACTTATTAAGTTTCAATCATGTATTAAATCTCTTTAACGTACAAAACCAAGTCGTTGGCTACAAATATCACCTTCATTTGCTATGGCTTTTTCTGCAAATAGGGCAACCGTTTCCTTTGTTTCTATCTGCAATCCTTGCTTGCCATTCGTGGTCGTTGTTACATTTCCACCATACTTTTTTACCACTGTTAGGCATTACGTCCATAGGTGTTAATCCATTATTTTTTTCATAATTCCACTCTTTTGACAAACTAGGGTTAATGGTTTGCAGATCGTTATAGCCTTTTAAAACTTTTTTACTGGCGCAATATGGACACCCCCTACCTACATTTCTACTATCAATTGCAGCTTGCCACTCATGTCCTTGACAACACATCCACCAGACATTTTCATGGCTATTTGCCAAGAAATGCACTGGTTTTAAATCACCGTTTCTTTTATAATTCCATTCACTAGCCAAAGTGGGATTAACTGTTTCTAAATCGTTTACTCCCATAATAACGTATCGGCCAGAGCAATAGGGGCAACCGCTACCATTAGTTCTGTGCGCTATTGTTGCCTGCCACTCGTGTCCGTTACTACACATCCACCATACCTTTTTTCCGCTTTTAGGCAATACATCCATGGGGGTTAATTCCATATTCTTATTATAATTCCATTCTTTTGCTAAATTGGGATTAACTGTTTGCAAATCGTTGTATCCTTTTAAAACTTTTATGCTTGAGCAATATGGGCACCCATGTCCTTTATTTCTGCTATAAATTGATGCTTGCCAATCGTGACCTTTGCTGCATTTCCACCATACTTTTTTATCGCTATTAGGCATTACATCCTCAGGTGTTAATCCATTGTTCTTTTCGTAGTGCCATTCTTTCGACAAGGCGGGGTTGATTGTTTGTAAATCGTTTTCGAATTTAACAATGTATAATCCTGTGCAATATGGACATCCATTCCCACTATTTCTGCTGCTTATTCTAGCTTGCCATTCGTGACCTTTTTGACATTTCCACCATACTTTTTTATGACTATTCGCTGAAAAATGTTCCGGTTTTAGTTTACCGTTCTTCTCATAATTCCATTCTTTTGCAATTTTAGAGTTGGAGAATAAAAGAGAGTTTTCTTTTTCCATAAATTCTCGCAGATTTTCTATAGCAATAGCATCTCTTGTCAGGTCAATATCAACGGTTTTACCAATTATATTACTTAAAACTTTTCCAAGAATTATGGACAATTCTTTTTTAACTTCTTGAACAACGTAATCTGTAGAACTGTCATTTAACGGTGGCAACCCTTCTCTTATACGAAATAGTTTAATCCCGTCTTTTTCACACTTGGAATTTTTTTCTAAATCCTTTTTTGTTTTGTTTTGGTGCCAAAAACTCCCGTCATATTCAATAGCAATTCTTTTTGATGGGATATAAATATCCAATTCATAACCTTTTTCTTTATACGAATGTATTACCTCTAAACCATATTCTTTAAGATAATATAAAATTGCGTATTCAGGGAAAGAAGTATGTCGTTCGGAATTACAGATGGGGCACCCATGTCCTTTATTTCTGCTATAAATTGATGCTTGCCATTCGTGCCCTTTTTGACATTTCCACCATACTTTTTTATTGCTATTGGGCATTACTTCCTCAGGTGTTAATCCTTTATTTTTTTTATAATTCCACTCTTGTGCTAAAGTCGGATTGTTTATTTGAAGATCGTTATGGCCTTTTATAACTTTTTGGCCTGCACAATATGGGCAACCAGAACCATAAGTACGGTGAGAAATTGTTGTTTGCCACTCATGTCCATTTCGACATTTCCACCACACTTTTTTATGACTGCTTATTGTAAAGTGTTCGGGTTTTAGACTACCATTTTTTTTGTAATTCCATTCGTTTGCTAAAATTGGATTAACTGTTTTTAAATCATTTTCACCTTTAATGGCATATCGCCCCGAGCAATATGGACAACCACTCCCTCTATTTCTATTAACCACCGTTGCTTGCCATTCGTGTCCTTGGCTACACTTCCACCATGCCTTTTGACCACTATAAGCCGTAAAATGATCAGGTTTTAAATTTACGTTTTTTTCATAATTCCATTCTTCTGCTAAAGTTGGATTAACTGTTTGTAAGTCATTAAAACCTTTTAACACTTTCTTGCCTGAGCAATACGGACATCCACGTCCTATTGTTCTATTAGATATCGTTGCTTGCCACTCGTGTCCTTGGTTACACTTCCACCAAACCTTTTTATTACTTCCAAGAGTTAATGTTTTAGGATTAAAATCTAGTTCATTATTCTTTTCCCAATTCCACTCTGCCATAAGTTTAGCATTATCACTCACATATGTTTTTTCTTTATTTTCTGCCATAATGCCCGCCTCATTTTTAAAAATATTACTGTTTATTATAACACAAAAGGGAGAGTTTTCAATCACACAGAGACTTTTATGGTCACAATGAAACTTTTCCAATAACGGTGAAATTAATTCAAAACAAAAGATTCATTGTATTATTTACATATACCGTAACGAGGTAGGTTCAACTCATTAAACTTAGATTTACGCACAGTTAATTTTAATACAATAAATCTAACTTATAGTGATAAAGTGCCGAAAATCCCTGTGCCATAAGGTTTTTCAAACATAGAAAAAGCACGATGATTTCGTATCAAAACCATCGTGCTAATTTGGTGCGGATGACGGGACTTGAACCCACACCGAGGAACCTCGACTAGTACCTGAAACTAGCGCGTATGCCAATTTCGCCACATCCGCATTTATTTCGTTTCTCTTATTTTTTTACACGAAGTGAAACTTTTCTCCGTGTCGCAAATTGGTGTTTTTCGGCTTCTTCACCACTCTCATTCCAACCCTTCACTAAGGTGTCGTTACCTGAAACTAGCGCGTATGCCAATTTCGCCACATCCGCATTTATGTTGTTTCCCTTATTTTTTTACACGAAGTGAAACTTTTCTCCGTGTCGCAAATTGGTGTTTTTCGGCTTCTTCACTACTCTCTTTTCAACCCTCCACTAAGGTGTCGTTATCTGAAACTAGCGCGTATGCCAATTTCGCCACATCCGCATTTATGCTGTTTCTCTTATTTTTTTACACGAAGTGAAACTTTTCTCCGTGTCGCAAATTGGTGTTTTTCGGCTTCTTCACTACTCTCATTTCAACCCTCCACTAAGGTGTCGTTATCTGAAACTAGCGCGTCTGCCAATTCCGCCACATCCGCTTGCGACTTCGTTATGATATTAAATAATCACCTTTTTGTCAACTGCATTTTCATTTTACAAGCCTTGGTAGCACAGAGCCGCCATAAGGCATTGTGATAACCTCGGCCTTGCCGCCGAACTTTGCCAAAGCATCATCAAAAGCCTGCTGCGCAGAAGTATACGGTCTCATAAAAGAGCGCTCAACCTGTTCCGGAGCCATGTCAGAAACAAGATAAATCTCCGCACGCTGCAGCACCATTCCGATAGCAGCCGCCTTGTGACCACCCAAAACAAAATGGCGACGAATCTTATTAACAAGATCATCGGGAGACTCAGAATTAAGCATCCAATCCTCAAAAGTATGCTCACCATAACCCTCAGCACAAGAACCGATAAGAATGATTATTCCGCCATCCTTCACAGCATGCTTAGAATTATCAAGAGCCTTTTGTGTCTGATAAAGATTTAAATCCTTTGGCGCGCCCCCCTGCGAAACAATAACAATATCAGCACCGCGATCAATCTCTTTAGTATAAAGTCTATCCAAAAATGCAGCGCCCACACGATGCGCCTTTATAGGATCGCCGCAAACAACCTTAACAATCTCCTTATGCTCATCAAGCACCACATTCAGTATAAAATCAAGACCGCAAATGCGTCCTGCCTCCTCAATATCCTCTCTAACAGGATTTCCCTCCAATCGACCTGCACAAGACTCCGGCTTAATCATAAGCTTGTGGTTAGACTGTATCGCAGCCGGCGTGGAAACACCGGGCATTATGGCCTTATAGCCACCACTGTATCCCGCAAAATAGTGAAACTCAATATTTCCGAGAGCAATTCTCCTATCAGCCTCAGCCACCACACGAGTAATGTCAACAGGTGTTCCGTTGGCAGTAACACCCATACGTATACAATCATCAATATCACTGTCAACCACGTTAATTTTCTCATAAGCATAATCGCCGGCAAGACGACGCATTTCCTCAGGAGTTTGTCTTCTGTGACTGCCCAGAGCAAAAACAAGGGTAACATCATTGTAATCAACCCCCGCCTCCTTAAGCTCCTCAAGAAGAGCCGGCATAACCTTGTATGTAGGCATAGGACGCGTAATATCGCTGGTAATTATAGCAATTTTCTCCCCCGGTTTAACAATATCCTTAAGGCGAGGACTGCCGATTGGGTTCTCCAATGCATGCACCACGTCCTTATCAATATCATTAAACTCTATATCATCATTAGCTGTCAGCTCCCGCACGTCTATACCCTGCGGAATATCCACCAACTGCTTTTCCTTGCCAAAACCAAACTCATATACCATAATTATTTCTCCTCTTTAAGCATTAACTCCAAAGCTCTCGCCAGCTGATCCGGGCAAGAAGTGCTCTTCATTCCGCAGCGAATCCCCTTTAGCCTGTCAATTACCTCTGTTGCAGGCAAACCCTCAACAAGCTTGGAAATGCCCTTAAGATTACCGTTACAACCACCTAAATATTCTACATGACGCACAATGCTGTTGTCATCCAGCTCTATTATTATCTCTGCAGAGCAAGTGCCCTTTGTTCTGTAAGTGTATTTCATAATACCCTCCGTAATCTATTATCTGTCCGATAAAGGCTTATATTCCCTTCTTGTTTGAACGCATTTATAGGCAGGTCGTATAATTTTATTCGCATTTATAATTTCTTCCAATCTATGCGCACTCCAACCCGATATTCTCGCCATAGCGAAAATCGGTGTATACAATTCAAGAGGCAACCCAAGCATATTGTAAACAAATCCGCTGTAAAAATCTATGTTTGCCGAAACACCCTTATACATTTTGCGTGTTTTCTCAATAACCTTCGGAGCAAGTCTTTCTATATTAGAATATAAAATATACTCTTTCTCCATGCCCTTTTCATCACAAAGCTTTTTAACAAAACCCTTAAAAATCTCTGCTCTCGGGTCAGATACGGAATATATCGCATGCCCCATACCATATATAAGTCCCGAGCCATCAAAAGCCTGCTTGTTTAATATTGCAGAAAGATATGCGGAAATTTCCTCTTCGTCCGCCCAATCAGAAACATTCTCCTTAATATTCTCCATCATCTGCACAACCTTAATATTAGCTCCGCCATGCTTAGGTCCTTTAAGAGAACCCAGAGCAGCAGCAATAGCCGAATATGTATCCGTGCCAGAAGAAGAAACAACGCGTGTGGTAAATGTAGAGTTATTACCGCCGCCATGTTCCGCATGCAATATAAGCGCAATATCGAGAATTCTCGCCTCTAACTCTGTATATTTGCTGTCAATACGAAGCATATGCAAAATATTCTCTGCGGTCGACAGCTCCGGTCTCGGCTCATGAATAAAAAAGCTGGTACCATCCTTCAAATAATAATCATAAGCCTGGTAACCGTATACAGAAAGCAACGGAAACAACGCAATGAGCTGCAAACATTGGCGCAAAACATTTGGTACAGAAGTATCATTTGCCCTTGTATCATAAGAATATAATGTCAATACACTTCGCGCCAAAGTATTCATCATGTCATTGCTCGGTGCTTTCATTATAATATCTCGAACGAATGAGTTAGGCAACGTCCTGTATCCGGCAAGCATGGATTTAAATTCGTCCAACGTCTTCTTATCCGGCAAAGAACCAAACAACAGCAAATAAGTTGTTTCCTCGAAACCGAAACGATTATCCTTTATAAATCCGCCAACAAGCTCCTGTATATTAATTCCTCGATAATACAGTTCACCCGGACAAGAATGTTTTTCACCCTTCTCGTCAAAATAAGATGATTGTATCTCAGAAATCTCTGTAAGCCCCGTAAGCACACCATTTCCGTTAATATCTCTTAATCCTCTGTAAACCTTGTGCTTCGCATACAGCTCTGAATTTATAACGCTGTTGTCTGCACAAAGCTCAGACAATTTCAATACCTCCGGTGTTATAGCTGAATAATCTTTTTTTGCCATGATAAAATCATCTCCTGTTTTGCACTTTTGCATTTTTGTGTGTAGATTAATAACTTTACCATGCCTTTGTGTTTTTTGCAAATATTTTTACTTACCGCTAAGTCTATCCTGAATAACCTCAGAAACTCTTTTCGCTATACTCTCAGTAAGAACTCTGTCCTCTCCTTCTGTCATTACGCGAATAAGAGGCTCTGTTCCTGAAGGACGAACTACGATTCTGCCCGTGTCACCAAACTCCTTTTTGGCTTCTTCAATAGCAGCCTTAATCTGAGGATCTGTATAATATGCCAATTTACCGTCTTTAGAAACAGTAACATTAATAATGCACTGAGGATAGCGCTTCATAACTTCCGCAAGCTCAGAAAGCTTTTGTCCGCTGCGTTTTACTAAAGAAAGTAACTGAATGGAAGTCAACTGTCCGTCACCTGTTGACGCAAAATCCTTGAAAATCACGTGTCCCGATTGCTCACCGCCAAAAGCATAGCCCTCTTGAAGCATTTCCTCTAAAACGAATCTGTCTCCTACTTTAGTAGCAACAAAATTAATATCATTCTCTTTACAGAATTTGCCAAATCCCATATTTGTCATTACTGTGCCGACAACAGCATTTTTAGCAAGTTTGCCTCTTGACTTCATATCTTTAGCACAAATGGCCATTATAAAGTCACCATCTACAATATTACCCTTATCATCCACACAAATACATCTGTCTGCATCACCGTCATACGCCACTCCGGCATCCAATTTATTTGAAAGCACATACTCTCTTAAAAGCTCAATATGTGTAGAACCGCAATTACGGTTAATATTTATGCCATTCGGCTTATTGTGCAAAATATCAGCATTAGCACCCAATTCTTTAAAAAGCATTTCTGCCGAAACACTGGCAGAACCATTTGCACAGTCAACAGCAATATTTAAACCATCAAGGGAATTCATTACTGTACTCTTCAAATGCTCAACATAATCCCTAACGGCATTGTTTGCGTAAGTCACCTTACCAATATCCGTACCCGAAAGGTTCTCCGGTATTTCCTCATCCAAAACCAAAGTCTCAATTTGCTCCTCTAATGCATCAGGGATTTTATATCCGTCACCGCTGAAAATTTTAATTCCGTTATATTCTGCAGGATTGTGAGATGCAGAAATCATTATGCCTGCATCAGCCTTATACTTTTCAACAAGATACGCAACAGCCGGAGTAGGTACAACGCCCAAAATAATTACGTCAACACCAACCGAACACAAGCCCGATGCAATGCTAAAGCTCAACATGTCAGAAGAAATTCTCGTATCAGAGCCCACACAGAACAAAAGTCTTCTTCTGCTGCCGTCGGAGAGCACTGTTCCCGCCGCTCTGCCAACCTTCACAGCCAACTCACAAGACAAAAAAGAATTTGCAATTCCTCTAATACCATCTGTTCCAAATAATCTACCCATTATTTAATCACCCTTTCAACAATATTGTTTGCATCTTTAAATATATGGCGCTCAGGCACAAAACCTCTTACCCTGGAAACAGGATAAACAATACATTCTCTGCCCAAAACCGTTCCGGGACACAAAACCGTGTTGCAACCAACCTCAGTATTATCTCCCACTATTGCACCGAATTTTCTCAAACCTGTTTCGATTACATTGTCACTGCCACCATGTTTTACAATAACATTTGTTTTGTCACTTTTCACATTGGAAGTCAATGCGCCCGCACCCAAATGCGCTTTATAACCCAGCACTGAATCTCCAACGTAATTATAATGCGGTACCTGCACGTTATCAAAAAGTATACAATTTTTTAACTCGACGGAATTGCCTACCACAGCGTTCTTTCCCACTACTACGCTGCCTCTTATAAAAGCACAGTGGCGTACCTCTGCATTTTCGTCGATGATACACGGTCCGGAAATATACGCAGACGGAAATACCTTTGCACTTTTTGCTATCCACACATTTTCCTGCACCATGTCATATTTATCAGAATCAAGAGTTTTTCCCAAATTAATAACAAACTCTTTTATTTTCGGCAAAACCTCCCACGGGAAATCTATTCCGTCAAAAATTTCTGTTGCTATTGTCTTTTCTAAATCCAGCAAATCATTAACCTTGCAATTTAACATTAAAAACACCCCTTCTATTTTAGGATTATATTATATACCTCATAACCGTCACCATTCAAGCCCAGCATAAGCTCGCCCTTCCATATACTGCAACATTCCGGCTCTTTGCCTAAACCGAGAACAGTTCCGGATAAATTTAATTTTCCTATGATTTTTTTAGACGCAATATCAATTATCTGAATGCCGTTTTTGCGATATCTTCCCGATTCATTTTTTTCGTTACCGTAAGAGTAGTAGATTACTCCTTTGTAAAGCACACCGCCTTGCGTAAAGCCTATGTCATATTCCGTAGTAAACTGATCCGTAATATCCTTAGGATAAAGCGTAAATGTTGCTCCGTATCCGTCACTTGCAGAAGTCCCCTTCGGCAGCGGCGGCATATTAAACTCAGTAACAATATATGCGTTACCCTTTTGATTTGCATCTGTCGTCCAATAGCTTTCTATTCCGTACACTTCTTTATTCAAAGCCTCATACGCCTCAGTTGTTCTGAATCTTGCCCCTTTTAAATAAATTTTCCCGGCTGTCACCTCAGTCGGCTCACAATCCGTAAACCAAGCCGGCCAGCCCCAGCTCACTTTCTGGTAACCCTTTGTTTGTTCGTAACCATTCCCGTCAACATACAAAAACTTGCCCGTTTCAGAGTCGTACATATTAGTTAACAAGTCTCCCATATTCTTGTTAACATTCATATTTTTACCCACGTTTCCCGTCTGATTCGGTATGTTTTCCATGTCATTAAACTCTAACAACATTACTAATTCGGAATACCAGCCTTTTTCCTCACTGTGCAGCACCCTTTCAATGGCACATTTTGCGTAATACGCTCCTGAAGAGTCGTGTTCCCCGCTGTTTCCCGTTGTAACGTACATTAAAGGAAACGGGTCATCTTCTTTAAATTTTTCGGCGCCGAACATAACTTGATTTGAATGGTTAGAATATGCGTGACTATTATCCTCTGTAGCTGATGCCAAATCAAAAGCCGCAATCTTTTCACCTGTATTCATGTCGTACATCGCACAAGCGCCCCTACTTGAACACGCAAAAAAAGTATCTCCGGAAACAGCACTTCCTTGTCCGCCCTCTGCAGAAAATTTAAATTTAGCATCAAAACCTGTAATTTCACTGTCTTTTTGCTGTTCATTCGTTGTAATATCACTATTTTTACAGCTCATCATAAAACATACCGGCAATACCACAGTCAAACAAACAATTATTAATTTCATCCATTTATATTGTGACATACCCTTTGCCTCCGTTATTATTTTTTATACTGACAATTCAAAAGCAGGTGCAGGATAATCTGTGCTGCTGCCTAAGTTAGCCTCACTAATACTGCCATCCGGCATCATGCAGTACTTAACTGTCTTGGCTTTACCTGACAGCTCAAGTTTAACGGTTTTACTGTTGATTATTTCGGCATTTACTAAAATATCACGTCCTTCTGAATCTTCTGCCGCAAAACCCTTTAATTGATTTCCTGTCAAAAGTTTAAGACCGTCTCCCACGTGCCTAAATTCAACTAAAATATCATTCCCATCTTCTTTAATGTCAACCGGTTCCGGAGATTGATTATAATCAACACTTGACACTTTATATAATGACGACGCAGCAATATCTGCGGCACGCTTACCTATCTCAAATTTATAGAACGGATGTGCCCAATCAGGGTCGCCGGGTTGGAATGCTTGATCTCTCGATACAACCAAATAAGAGTTATCGATATTTCTGTATGCATTGAATTGTGCCGCCCTGATATTAGGTAACTCATACCATGCCGTTAAACTGTCACCAAGATGCGTAGCAAGCTGAATATTTATAAATGGGAAATTCACTCCCCAAATTTCTCTGTATGCTGCTACTGTCTTTTCTAAATTTTGAGCATAATTTTTATATTGACCTACGTTAGCTTCGCTCTCACCTTGATAAAAAATCATACCCGTAATTGAGTTTTTAGTGAAAGGATACATTAATGTATTGTAAAAAAGCGAAACTTGACCGCAAGGCGAGGAAGTAAAGCCGCATTCCGTAGCAAGCTCTTGCGGCATAAGTTCATGGAGCACAGCGCCACCGGCAGCCGACATTACCATACCTAATGGTATATCGGCTTTTTTAGAAAGCTCATTTGCAAAATAGTAGCCCACTGCAGAAAAGCTGTTTGCAAATTCAGCTTCATTTTTTCTCCACGTCCACGCATCATTTATTATATCTTTTTGCGGTACGGAATAATCTTTTTCACTTTGGGTCGTAACTACATATTGCCTTCCCTGTGCAAATAATCTGATATTTTCGTTTTTGCCAATTTCTTTTTTATATTCAGAGTATCTTGGGAATGTTTCAGAAAGATGCATCTCGGCATTCGACTGACCCGAAACCATCCAAACATCTCCCACAAGTACATTATTAAACTTTGTGGTCTTACCATTTAACGGATAAATTTTTATGGTTTGAGGTTTTGTGGTTGCCTCATGAGAAGAGAATTGTATGCTCCACTCACCGTTATCGTCTATAACGCAATAGCGTTTTTCTCCCATAAATTCTCCGTAAATAATACCGCCCTTATTCTCTGACCAACCGAAAACATTAAAATAGCTGTTTCTTTGGACAACCATATTAGAGCCTATTGTTCTTGAAATCGTATATTTAATTTCATTACCGGGATCTTCTATTTCAGGCTGAGCCTCAAGTGTCGGCGGTGCAAAATTAGCAATCGGCGGCATTATAATCTGCGGTTTCTCCGTGTTCAACGAATTTGTAGCGCCGGCGTTACTACCTATATTTGTTTTGTCAAAATTTTGACATCCGGCAATACTGCCAACCATTAATGACGCACACAAACATGAAATAAATCTTTTAAAATTCATAGACACTCCTCCGTATATTGATTACGAAACACTCGTTTTATTTTATCACCATTTACTTTCTTTGTAAAACAAAAACTGCCCCTTTTTAACGGGGCAGTAAATTCGTTATACATACTGAAATTAATAAGCAATACCTTGTGCATACATGCTCTGTGCAACCTTTTCAAAGCCTGCAATATTAGCACCCATTACAAGGTTACCCTTTTGTCCGTAAGCTTCTGCTGCTTTACTTGCATTACGATAAATATTTACCATAATCTGCTTAAGCTTAGCATCAACTTCTTCGAAAGTCCATGAATATCTCATGCTGTTCTGGCTCATTTCGAGAGCAGAAGTAGCAACTCCGCCTGCGTTTGCAGCCTTTGCAGGTGCAAAAAGAATACCGCTTGCCTGGAAAATCTCAATTGCTTCTGCAGTTGAAGGCATGTTGGCACCCTCACCTACTGCTTTACATCCGTTAGCAAGAAGAATCTTCGCTGACTCAGCATCAATTTCATTCTGTGTTGCGCATGGAAGTGCAATATCGCAAGGAATTGTCCAAATATTTCTGCATCCCTCAGTATACACTGCATCAGGATGGATATTTATGTATTCTTTAATACGCTTTCTTTCTACTTCTTTAATTTGCTTAATTGCAGCAAGATCAATGCCGTTCTTATCGTATATATATCCGTTCGAATCACTCATTGCTACAACTTTAGCGCCAAGTTCCGTAGCCTTCTGAGCCGCATATGTTGCCACGTTACCTGAACCTGAAACGAGAACTGTCTTTCCTTCAAATGAGCTGCCGTTATCACGAAGAGCTTCATCCATAAAGTAACAAAGACCAAATCCTGTTGCTTCTTTTCTTGCAAGGCTGCCTCCCCACGGAATACCCTTGCCTGTAAGTACTCCTGTGAAGTCGTTTCTTATTCTCTTATACTGACCGTAAAGATATCCGATCTCACGTGCGCCTACACCGATATCACCTGCAGGAACGTCTGTGTTCTCGCCTATATGTCTGTAGAGCTCTGTCATAAAGCTTTGGCAAAAACGCATCACTTCCGCATCTGACTTGCCCTTAGGATCAAAGTCACTGCCTCCCTTACCGCCGCCTATAGGCAAGCCTGTAAGTGAGTTTTTGAAAATCTGCTCAAATCCAAGGAATTTAATAATTCCGAGATTTACAGATGGATGAAAACGAAGTCCACCCTTATAAGGTCCGATTGCACTGTTATACTGTACACGGTAGCCTCTGTTCACTTGTACTTTATTATTGTCATCTACCCATGCTACACGGAACATTATCTGACGCTCCGGCTCTACTATTCTGTCGAAAATTCCTGCTTCTACCCACTCAGGATGTTTCTCTGCAACAGGCTCTAAGGATTCAAGAACCTCTGTTATAGCCTGATGAAATTCGGGCTCATTTGGATTTCTCTTCTTACAATCGTCTAAAACTTTTTGAAGAATTTTCATAAATCATACACACTCCTACCATAAATCAGATTCGATTTTTTTACCGATTTGCCAAAGCCCTATGTGCTGAACATCTATCATACAGCTCTAACGAATAAAAAGTATATCACATTTTATTTTGTACTGCAATAAATCAAAAGATTTTTTTTGCAAAAAGCCTTGACATAACTTTTTCTTGTGATATACTAATGAACGCTAATTATTTACGGATCATTAGCTCAGTTGGTTAGAGCAACCGGCTCATAACCGGTCGGTCCGGGGTTCGAGTCCCTGATGATCCACCAATTTTTGTCCGAGAGTCATATTCATATGGTTTTCGGACTTTTTTTATGTAAATAACAAAATTTATGCGGAGTCTTATCAAAAAGGCTCCGCATAAATTTATACCATATATTTTAGTTGCTTAAATTATCTCAACAATTTTTGCAACGGTAGCTTGAACATAAACTCTCATCCTCTGTCTGTGAGCAATTGCCCTTTCTCGGTGCAACCTGAATTTCAGCTAAAGAACAAGAATGTTCTGTCTCCATATTATACCTGCAGCTTTTAACGTTACACATTATTGACTGCTTTCCTGTTTTACAATTTTTTGAATCCTTACAATTATCCATTTCGAAGCGCCTCCGTAAAATATTTATATCTCTTGGATACGCACTTATTATTACCTCGAAACAAAAAATTATTCATAAAAAATAAAAAAACCTACAACAGCTGTTAACCGTTGTAGGTCAATATATTTTATGTTTTCATCAAGAAACAGGATTACATGGCAGCAATTCTTGCAGCAAGACCTTCATACTGAGACTTAAGCTCTGCAGGAAGCTTCTCAAACTGAGCAAGGTGAGCTTTTTGATCTTCAAGTTCTTGCATCCATGACTCTTTGTCAATTGAGAGCAATCCGGAAAGAACCTCAGGAGTAATACTTGTGCCTTCAAGATCGATATCCTCTACCTTAGGCAAATATCCGATAGGAGACTCAACAGCTTCAACCTCTCCATTGCAACGAGCAAGAATCCAAAGAAGAACTCTGAGGTTGTCACCGAATCCGGGCCAAATAAATTTACCGTTCTCATCAACACGGAACCAGTTAACATTGAAGATTTTAGGAGGATTGGGGATTTTCTTACCCATATCAAGCCAATGTTGGAAGTATTCTCCCATATTGTATCCGCAGAAAGGACGCATAGCCATAGGATCTCTTCTTACTACGCCAACTGCGCCTGTAGCTGCAGCTGTTGTCTCAGAAGCCATTGTAGCACCAACGAATACACCATGCTCCCAATCAAATGATTGATATACAAGCGGAGCAACTTTTGCACGACGACCACCAAATACGATAGCTGAAATCGGAACGCCTGCAGGATTCTCCCACTCAGAAGAGATGCAAGGACACTGACAAGCAGGTGCAGTAAATCTTGAGTTAGGATGAGCACCCTTTGTTCCCATATCAGGAGTCCATTCATTACCCTTCCAGTCAATTGCTTTTGCAGGAGCATCAACACCCATGCTCTCCCACCATACATTCTTATCAGGAGTGATAACAACGTTTGTGAAGATTGTATTTTTCTGACATGTAAGGAGTGCGTTGGGGTTAGATTTCATACTTGTTCCCGGAGCAACACCGAAGAAACCTGCCTCAGGGTTAACAGCCCAAAGTCTACCGTCAGAACCTATTCTGAGCCAAGCTATATCGTCGCCAACTGTCCATACTTTATATCCCATAGCTCTGTATTTCTCAGGCGGAATGAGCATCGCGAGGTTTGTTTTACCGCAAGCACTGGGGAATGCAGCAGAAACATATTGAATGTCACCCTTAGGACTCTCAACACCGAGGATGAGCATGTGCTCAGCCATCCAGCCTTCTTTTCTACCAAGCCAGCTTGCTATACGCAAAGCAAAGCATTTCTTACCGAGAAGAACGTTACCGCCGTAACCTGAACCGATTGACCAGATTGCATTATCCTCAGGGAAGTGACAGATATATCTCTTCTCAGGATCAATCTCGCCTTTTGAATGGAGACCTTTAATGAAATTAGGTGAATCGCCAAGCATATCCATAGCAATTTTACCCATTCTTGTCATAATTCTCATATTCAATACAACATAGATACTGTCTGTAATCTCAATACCAACTTTGCTGAATTCTGAGAAAGCAGGTCCCATAATGTAAGGGATAACATACATTGTTCTGCCCTTCATACTGCCCTCAAAAAGTGTACCTAATTTTGCATAAGCCGCACTCTTTTCCATCCAATTGTTAATCGGGCCTGCATCTTCTTTGTGCTCTGTGCAGATAAATGTAAGGTGCTCAACTCTGGCAACGTCATTTTCTGCTGTTCTATGATATAAACAACCGGGGAGCTTTTCTTGATCTAATTCAATCATCTCACCTGTTGAAAGAGCTTGCTTTGTTAATCTTTCACGCTCTTCTTCTGAACCATCAATCCATACTATAGAATCCGGCTGGGTCATTTTTGCCATCTGTTCAACCCATTCGTTAACGTAAACGTTGTTATACATGTTCCTGTCCTTCTTTCTGTTTCTTTTACTCTCACAAAAGCTTTTTTATAAAGCTTTCTTGCGAAATTCTATTACTTCGCAACATATATTATACTCAAAATGAAGAATTGTGCAACAATAAATTTGAAAGCTGTCCAAATTCCTCCGGCGAAAGCACTTCGCCTCGTATTCCTGAGTTTTTTCCAATTTCTTCTATACATTTCACTGCCGTTTCACGTGTAATTCCCAAATATTGCGCATTTGTTAAAGAGTTTGCCAGCATTTTACGTCTTTGGCAAAAAGCAGCACGCACAACCTTAAAAAAGTACTCCTGATCATCTAATTCAAACGGAGGTTCTTCGCGAAGTTTCAATGTAATAACTGCTGAGTCTACATTCGGTTGCGGTATAAAGCAATGAGGAGGTACTATAAATTCTATTTCTGCCTCTGAAAAATATCCCACCGTAACCGTAAGTGCACCATAATCTTTGCCACCCGGTTTCGCTATCATCCTCTTAGCAACTTCTTTTTGTACCATAAAGGTCATAGAGCGAAGCTGCGGCATCTTATTTTCTAAAAAAGAAAAAATAATAGGTGTTGTGATATAATACGGCAAATTTGCTACTACCTTTACATTTTTTAATGTACCGTTAGATTCCTCTATTCTCTGTGCCACTATTTCTCTTATGTTCACTTTAAGAATATCGCCATTAATAAGCTCAATATTATCATGCACATCACACACAGCCTGTAAAGGCGGTATAAGATTTTTATCAATCTCAACAGCAATAACAAGTCCTGCTTCATTAGCCAGCAAATCAGTCATCACACCCAATCCGGGGCCAACTTCCACAACTATATCCTCTTTTGTCAGCTTTGCAGAATAAACAATTTCCTGAACAACTGAAATGTCGTTCAGGAAATTTTGTCCAAGACTTTTTGACGGCTTAATGCCGAAAAAAATCATACGATCCTTTGTATTAAACTTTTGATCCATTTAATAGCCTCACTAATTTACTTTTATTTGAATTAACCTCTTAATGCGAAAACATCTACGCTTTGATCCTCAAGTACATAAACCGTTACATCACGAACACCAAAACGGTTACAATCATCTTCGCTCTCCATGAACAAGTCAACTCTCATGTTCTTAATTGATCCGCCTACATCCCACGCAATGCAATATCCGTAATCCGGAATGCCGGCAACATTGCTTTTTACATAAAGCTTTGTACCAAGCGGAATAACTCGCGTATCAACAGCCACAACGCCTTCTCTTGCTCTGTTTCCCGAAGCTGTGGCATAGCCCCAATTCTCAGGAGTAGGTGAATACGCAGTAGCCACCATATCATAAACTTTTGAATAACTGTCGTTAAAGCCTCTGTTTGTTGTGAACGAAACTTTCGTTCCAACTGCAACAACCTTATTTATCGGCTGTGTCTTGACTTCTGAAATCAATTCTCTTGAAACTTCTTTGCCATCCTCGTATTTTACAGAATACTTTCTTGTAACTAAGCCGTTTTGACCTTGAACAGCAACCTCTGACTCACCTTTATATAATGTTGCATCCTCAACATAAACAGTCTCATACGGAATATCGTTCTTCTCTTCTACTACCTTTGTAGATACTATTACAATAGTAATCTCGTCTCCGTCAGAAGCAGTCCCGTCTTGATTACCACCATGAATTACATCGGAACTATCAACCTTTATACCGTTTTCTGTAAGGGCATCTGAAATATTATCTGTGTAAGTTTTAATAACCTTTTCTTCTCCTGCCATTGTAACGAGAAGTGTAATCGGTCTTGAAACTGAAATAACATCGTTTACTTTATCTAAGCTGCAAGTAAGGTCGTAGTTTATCTTGTCATCTGTTGCAAGAACAATACCTGCATCCTTAATAGCCTCAGAAACTGTCTCCGCACGAGTAGTTATCTCATAAAGTTCTCCGTCTACGCTAACTGTAACTGTTCTGAAATCCTTTGTAAAAAGACCTACAGCCAAACAAATGGAAACAGCCATTACGCCACAGAGTATGCTCATATATTTAACCAAGCCTAAAGATTTTTTTATTGCTATGATTTGCTTTCGAATACTAATACAAATCGCTCCAATCTATTTTTCTTTTTGCAAGCTTTCAACATGTTGAAAAATCTCTAAACGCACTCCACCTTCGGCAGAGTCGCGTATGCTACAATTTTAGTATAAAAGCGGGAAAAGTGTCAACTTTTTATCTTTGATTTACAAATTTTCATGCATGATGCTCGCAACTTATACAAAAAAACCTGTGGAAAAATCTGTTTTTTAGTGCAATTTGCCAAAAACTCTCAAAGCATTGTCCGTTGTCAACTGACAAATATATTCATAGGAAACATTAAGAATTTCTGCCATTCGTCTTGCTGTATATACCGTATATGACGAATCGTTTCTTTTTCCTCTATATGGAACAGGAGTCAAATACGGGCTATCCGTTTCAATAAGTATACGTTCTTTTGGCATCACTTTCACAGCCTCCGCCAATTTAACTGCGTTTTTAAATGTTAATACTCCTCCCACCGAGAAGCTCATATTAAGTTCAGCAAAATCCCTTACCATCTCAGCACTGCCGGAATAACAATGCAATACATTTTCTACTTGCCCCGACACATTTTCTTTGAGAATATTAAGCGTATCTTGATGTGCATCCCTGTCATGCACCACCAAAGGCAGTCTCAAGCGTTCCGACAAACTTATATGCTCAATAAAGTTAACTTTTTGCAATTCTTTTAATCGAAGTACCTCATCAGGGTTGTCCTTGGGAAGCCAATAGTAATCAAGTCCGGTTTCGCCAATACCTACCGCCTTCGGTTCGTTTTTTATAAGATTACTTATTTTTTCCAGAACCTCAGGTGAATATGTTTCCGCATACTCCGGATGGATTCCCAGTACACAATAAACATTATCAAATTCCTTTGCAAGCTTTATGGATTTTACCGAAGTCTCATAATTGACAGCAGCATTTATTACATATCTTATACCCGCCTCTTTTACTCTTTCCAGACAACTGTTTAAATCTTCTGAGAACGCATTGTCATCATAATGCGCATGAACATCAATAATCATGTGTAATCACTGATTCCCTTCATAATATATTATTTAATGATACATTGTATACCTTCAGTTCCCTCCGGCAAAATGCTTCGTATACAATATGTGCCATCCACATCACAGGCACACTCTATTTTAACGCTTCTGTTTGATTCAGGCTTTGCCATATATTCTGCAAAAGATATTTCATGCTTGTATTTAATATCAATTACAGAAATACTATTTCCGTCTGTAAAAAAATCTATAGGCAAGGCTTCCTCAGCCCACTCCACATATTTTGCATTATTCACATGTCTGTTATAGTCAAAATCAGCATACGACGGAATTCTCGTGCGCTCTCCCACTTTTGAAACATCAAAAACCTCAGGTGAATACATAGCACCCTTTGGCATTGCAAAAGGTTCCTCTTTCGATATAATCTCCGGGAATGCAATATTACATTCCGAAGGTCTTAAAACAGAACGCTTAGATACATCAAACAAGGCCCACTGTGAAACAGCGCTGCCGTAAACATTGCCTTTTAAATCCTCAACTGTAAAATAACGGGTAAAAATAGCCTTCATGTTTTTGTTGGGCCACGTTCTGATAACTATCTCCTCACCGGCTCCCGGATGTCTTTGCATCTCAAAACGCATACGCGATAAAATATAGCAAGCATTATACTTTTTCATTAAGTCGCCCCATCCACAACCAAATTCAACACACTGAGCATTGGCTGTGTCTTGCACAATTGCAAAAACGGCAGACATTTTTATCTTGTTATTCATATCTACATCACGCGCAACTATCTGTCTTATTTCTGAATAAGTACCATCTGCATTCTGTCCCACAAAAACACTTCCTTCTCATAAATCAAAAAACTTCATCTCCGATTAAACAGAGACGAAGTAAAAATACTCGACTATGATACCCTAAAAATTTTTTCATGTCAACTTGTTTGGAGCAACAGCCTGCCTTTTTCAGATTAATATCTTGTGCACTTTTCCATCATCTGTAATTTTTATTGTTTTGCGGCCTTTTGATTTTTTTGTTACGGTAATGATATATACAGAAGTTTTATATTTATATTCTATTGTATATTCTTTCCACTCATCCGGAATGTTTGCGTTTAATACTATTTCTGCTTTATCCTTAGTTTCACTGTTTTTCACTGTGAAGCCCAAAATATCTTCAAGAATCACCTGATACAGCCATGAGGACGAACCTGTATACCAAGTCCAACCGCCGCGGCCAATATTTTCATCGCTGTAAATATCTGCTGCAACAGCATAAGGTTCCGTTTTATAACGCGCAACTTCTAATTCTGTCCGTGCATGATTTATAGGGTTAATTACATCCACCATGCGTCTGCCCTTTTCAGCAAAACTGCCTCCCATTCTAAGAAATGCTTTTGCAAGCCAAACTGCCGCATGGGTATATTGTGCGCCATTTTCACGTATTCCGGCAGGATACGACGCAATATATCCTACATCTTCAATAGACTCAGCAGAAAAAGGAGGTGTAAGCAGTTTTATTATTCCGTTGTCATAGTCTGCCAAAAAGCGCTCCGCAGACAAAAGGGCTGTCTTACATCTTTCTTCCCTTCCGAATCCGCTTAACACAGCCCATGATTGAGCTATGGAGTCTATCATACATTCTCCGGAACGGTGGCTGCCTAAAACCCTCCCGTTATCACAAAATGCACGAATATACCAACTGCCGTCCCAAGCATGTTTTTCTATAGCATTTGCAATTTTTTGCGCTTCTGTTTGCAATCTATGTCTATCTACTTTTGCAGATTGAGATAAAAGAGACATTTTATCTAATGCTTTAAGGCAATAACATAAAAACCAGCCGAGCCAAACACTTTCGCCTTTGCCTTGAATACCCACGCGATTCATTCCGTCGTTCCAATCGCCGCCCATTATAAGTGGAATGCCATGCTCTCCATATCTCATGGCGTGTCTGCAAGCCAGCAAGCAATGAGTAAACAAGCTCTCACTTTTCTCGGACACTTCCGGTGTCTCATACCTGTCAATTTCGTTAAAATCAAGGGGTTTACTCTTGATATACGGTACTTTTATATCAAGAATTCCGCTGTCTCCTGTGACCTCTATATAACGAGATGTTACGTAAACGAGCCATAACAAGTCATCACTGTATCTGCTGCGTATGCCTGCATTTTCCGGAGGATGCCACCAATGCTGTACGTCGCCTTCCTCATATTGTCTGGAAGCATGCAGCAAAATACGGTCCTTAACTTTTTGCGGTTCTATGCATAAAAGAGCAAGACTATCTTGGAGTTGGTCTCTAAAACCGTATGCTCCGCCGCATTGATAAAAAGCAGTTCTGCCATTTAAGCGACAGCTTACAGTTTGATACAACAGCCAGCCTTTCATCATAACATTTATGCTTTTATCCGGTGTAGTTATGCGGATTCTGCCCAAATATTCCGTCCAATAGTCTTTTACTTTTTCCAGCGCCTCACTGCACGATTCATATCTGATATATTCTTGCAAAAAAGTTTTATCGTCAGACAGCAGCAACACGCCTTTCCATGTATCTCCTTTGGAAATAGCCTTTCGTATATTTTCTACGGAGGAATACAATTCGTGACAGTATGGCGTATCTACGGAATACTTTACAGATAATTCCGTTTCTTTCTCTGTTGTTATTTCAAATAGTGTTATTTTAACACATTTATCAATTGGTACAAACATCGTAAAATGCCACTGTATACCATTATGCTCTCCTTCAAATGATGAATATCCATATCCATGACTTGTTACGCAATTTAAAAAAGGAGAAACGGAATCCTCTCCCTCCTTGGTAAATTCTATAATTTCTATACTTTCGTCAGATAAATCTTCCGAGGGATCACAATACCAGCGGGTTATTGGTTTTTCTCTGCTGTTACCATGCCATACATAGCCCCCGCCTTTTTCTGAAATAATAAAACCAAACGGTTCTCCTTCAACAGCGGAGATACAATTAATCCAAGGTACAGGAGGTTTTTTATAAATAACGTATTCACCTGAGGAGGTATCAAAACCTCCAAATCCATTGTTAAATTCTAAATTACTATAATTTAAATTTCTCACAAGCCGCACTCCCAACCCTTTTAATTATAGCCAAAAAACAAGATTTGAAGCTTCAATAACCGGTGCAGCTCCGTTACTGTCTTTAGGTGCAATTACAAAAATATCGCCTCTTACAGGGAAACATCCCCACATAGCCCTTTGTGCAAGAGAATCCGCTATCTCATGTATTGGGCTTACATAGTCTGAATTGTCAAAAACTGCTAAAACCATATCAAGTTTTATACCTCTGAAACTATAATAGCACCACATTCTTACCAATCTTTCAAGCCTTACAGCATTTTCAATTTTGCGTATCAAGACAGTAATTATAGGATTATCACCGGAAATACCATAACCCCATAAACTCTTTTTTGTTTTATCATCATAATATTTTCTGCCGTAAAGCAGTTTAGATGCATAACTTCTAAAAAATTGCATATCTCCTTTTCTAAAAGATATGTGTTCCTTTTCAATAAGGCAACGCGTCCTTGCCAATTCAAAAATGCGTTCCGTGTTGGCAAAACCATAAATTTTTGTAAGAATATCTTCTTCATTATGACTCATACCCATAACAAGATAAAAAGTTGCACTCCCGCCGGCCTCTACACGCAATTTAAGATTCACAGCAAAGCACGGATTTAAAACTGTCCCCGCTGTACCTGATAACAGAGCGTCAGAAGTTCCGTTTTTACCTTTAAAAGACAGCACATCGGTATCATACATTATTGACTCTGCCTGTTCTTTGCTTTCAGAAGAAACATTTACATAAAAATAACTTTCCACATGATTATCTGTAGGCTTGTGTTTTCGTCTGGTTGCCAAGAGACAAATACTTGAAGGTTCGGTTTTTATAGCTTCTGTAGTAACAAACATTCCCGAATAAGAAGGATGTGCAGCATAAGCAGTAGGATAGTCCATCATAAGTCTGCAATACAGCGTTATATTCTCATATACCTCTTTATTACTTTTATTTGTAATTTTAAAAACACGAACCTCCGCATTTTCCTCTGTTGCCACACATATACTTTGTGTTATTTCTTCCTGTTTTGTAAGATAAAGGTATTCACCGTTTCCCGAAAAAACAGTACATTTTACCGGTTTCATCATTTCACCATTCAAATAAAGTACCACTCCCTCAGGTATAATTTGTTCTCTGTGAACATCTATACCCATCCCGCAGAAAGAAGAATAGCTGTTTCCTTGACCATTAATGACAACGCTGTATTTACCGTTTGACAGTACATGTGCATCATAGCCGGAAAGACAAACATGCTGTTCCTGCTGTTTTTCATCACTTTGAAATTCTTTATTGGTAATTTCTTTTATAGCCTTCGCGGCAGGTTTTTTTAATGCTTTTTTAGGAAACTTCTCTGTAAGCATAACTTTAACAGGTTGCATCATAGCTGTGTCACTCAAACCTCTTGAAACAATTCCGTCGAAAAGCAAGTTTGTAATGCCGCACAAGGCCATACCTACGTGATGGGCCATAAAGCTTTCCACAACACCTTTTCGTCCGGGAGTGAAATCAATTGCCTCGTAATAGCCATATTTTCCCTCTGTTCCCAGGCGCGATAGCTGCTCCATGTTGCTGAACACTGTTTGAGGAATAATGCTACTTGCCATTAAGCTTGCATAAGGTGCTACAACAGCATCGTCATTATACATTCTTTTGACTGCCAAAGATTTTAAGCCAAAGGCTTTATATTTATAATTCATATTTATATCGAGAGCATTATAGCCTGATTCAGAAATACCCCATGGTTTATCGCCTGCAAGTCTTTGCTGAATTCCAAGCATTTCATAAATTGATTTATTTAAAGCAGAGCCACATGGTGACGGTACAAATAATTCCGGCAATACGTATTCGAAAACAGTTCCGGACCAGGAAAGAAGCACATTGCCCTCCTCATTATATCTGCGTGCAAGAGCCGAAAAGTGTTCCGCCTCAACATCGCCTTTTGCCATAGCCACATAAGATGTTAATCGTGCCTCCGACATAATCATATCATAAAATGAATTTGAAAATTCTCCTGTACTATAATTATACCCTATGCATAAAAGCCTGCGCTTTTCGTTATATAAAACGCCAAAATCCATTGCAAGAGCCATATTTTTCATTCTGGTTGCTAAGTTCCTTTTGTCTTCGTATAAATTAAAAACACCTTGCAAAATATTTTTTTCCGCATTGTTCAGCATTTCAATTAAATTACAGCGAAATGAATGTGCATCCGCTTTTTCGTTCTTTGCAGATACAACAATCTCCTTATAGTGTTGTATTACTCGCAAAAATTCTTCTTTTGTATAATTGTCCTTATTTAAAAATTCTTCTAAAACCCATATTTCTACCGTATTTCCTTTTTCTGCCAATTCATTCAAACAACATACCGTGTCATATAAACCCTCTGCAGCTTTTTTTATATAAATTTCTGTAGATTCCTCATCAATAGTACTTATTAGAGAGGATGCTGTTAAAAGACAAGCCGCGAGATTTCCGCTATCAACGCAAGAAACATATTTTGGTTCAAGAACTTGTAAAGACATAGTATCATACCAATTAAAAATATGTCCGTTCCACTTGTCCATCTTGTCTAAAGTATTCATGATTTTTTCTAAACGAACCAGCATTTCCCCTTGCGATATATAACCGAAGTGTTGCGCAATAACAGTGGAAACCAACAAAAAACCAATATTTGTAGGTGAAGTTCTGTGGGCTACGGAATATACCGGCGAAAACTGCACGTTGTCCGGTGGCAGAAAGTTTTCACTTTCTATAGCGTAATCATAATAAAAAGCCCATATTTTTCTCGCATTCATGCGAAATTTCCTCTTCTGAAGCTCTGTTAGATTTCGGGCGTTGTTTACATATCTTTGCTTAATGGTTTTTTTAGAAAAAACATAAGCTTCGTATGGCCCAGCGAGCCACAATATACTTGGAATTCCAAATAAAAAAGGAGCCAAAAAAGCCGATGCCGCAAAATTCATCCACATCGTTCTGTAATAATAAGCTAATGTATTTTGTATACTCTTGTCCGCATCAGAAGAAACAACCCATTCCAACATTTTCTGTCTGCTGTGAAAAGTCCTCCATATTGCGCGTATCACAGCATCCGCATGAACAAAAAAGGTGTGTGGAAGCAATATAAAATTGAATAGTGTCCGTGTAATTCTTGGTACAAATCGGCCTCCTGATGTAATTAACAGAGTACCTGCAACGATAAAAATCCACAAAAAGGCATCGCGACGAAGAAAAAGCATTCCTGCTGTAAAAACTACAAAAAGTGCAACAGGTTGCAAACTTCTTAATAAGTTCATTATAATTTTAAAACGCGAGTAAAAATTAAGGGGGTTATTTTTTAAAACACCATTTTCGTTTTCGAATCTTTTTCCCAAGTAAGGAAGTAATTGCCAATCTCCTCTTATCCACCTGTGTTCTCTTTTAATATATCCACCGTAACTGCGCGGGAAACTGTCATATAAATGAACATCTGAAACAAATGCCGTTCTTACAAAGGATCCCTCCAAAAGATCGTGGCTTAATATACTATTTCTTTTAAATCTTCCATCAAGAACACCATTGAAAACATACGGATCATACATTCCTTTTCCGGTATATATTCCCTCTGCACAAACATCAAAGTAAAAATCTGACGTTTTACATCCGTAAGAGTCAAAACCTGCCTCATCACTATAAATTTTTTCAAAAAAGGTAGTGTTTTCTCTATCAATTCCCGACGGAGATATCGCAGGCTGCAAAATTCCGTAACCCTTTGTCACTAAAGGTTCACCTTTCACATAACTTATCTGTGGGCGATTTAAAGGATGATGCATAATTTGTGCCATTTTAACAGCAGTATTTATAGGAATTATAGTGTCGGCATCCACAGTCAGCACATAATTAACTTCCGGCAAATCACCATTAATTATTGCTCTGTTAAGCTCAATAAGCGCTCCTCTTTTACGCTCATATCCCATCCATTTATTGTCTTCTTTGTAAAAATCCCTCTCCCTTACAAGTATACAAAAACGCTCGCCTAACTTTTCTGTTTCTGTCTTTGCGTACTGAATTAGTTCTCTGTCTGACGGAGTGGTTTTTGTGGTACTTTCAGACAAATCTGCCAGCAATGTATACCAAATTCCCTCTTGAGGATTTGCCCAATACGCCGCCTCCAATTGTTTTATCATTTCATCGACTCTTTTTTTCGAGTTAATCAAGCATGGTAAAACTATCATAATTTTACAATCCTCAGGTAATTTACCATTAAATTCCATTTCAGGCAGTGAAAACGGCATCTTCCTGTCTGTGTACATTTTTTGTATCAAAGACAAAGAAATATTCATCGACGCAATTAATATAAGCAAAACACAGAAGGCTCCTAAGAAAATTCCTGCTACGCCGTATAGTTCCATGGAAAGTCCGTACGCATATACACCGGGGCAAAAAGCCAAAACAGCAGAAGTAAACAAAAACATAATAAAAAAAGATCCAAAGTCATTACGCTTTGTATAATCCTCGTATATAAATTCTCCCACATGTGCATTACTTTTTTGAGCCTTTTCCAGTACTTCCAGAGCATACTTTTCAGGCGAAGTATGTTTGCGTTTGGCACACACTTGTACAATACGCAAATATTCACGTCTTGACTTAGAAGTCATTTTGTTAAAAATACCTGTAGGATCTTTACGTAAAATCTGCTCCGTAACACAAAGTTCAGACATAATTTTATCCCAATCAAGAGAAGGCAAGTCCTTTAAGCTTTTTATTGCATTACCCATAGAAACGCCTAACGAAATCCTCGTTCTGTGTTCTCTTTCTATCAGCTCTTCAACAGTTGTTCCTTTTGCCGCCAGCTTACCGGAAAGTGCAATTCTTATTGCGTCATTCTGCTCTGATTCCGCAGACAGGCGAAGCACGGTTTCAGCAAAAACAGGCGTTATCATATCTGCATTATCAAATAAAACAGCAGCACTTCTCATGCGCTGCCCGCTTTCCGTAGCATAAGCAGAAAATTCTTTGAAAATTTTCTCCGCAGTTTTTCTGTCTTTATATATTTTGTCTGAAATTTTACAAATTTCCGCGATTCTTTTAATAAGTGCTACTTGCAACATGCATGGTAAAAATACAAGAGACGTCGTATCTATAGGCCTTACTTTTTCATACGACGTCACAAAATCCAATATTTCTTGTTGCCTAATGCAGCCATCTGTATGAGATGCAATTTCCGTTGCCAAATCATATAGAGGTAATATTTTTCGGCTATATTCTTCGGCTTTTATACTTTCTATTGCCTCATTTACAATATGATAATTATCCGCTATCCATTCGTCAGCCGGAATACTTTGCACTTTTATTGTGCTTTCGCCCTCCGACATAACCCTGCTATATGTTTCGTCTATACTTCCACTGCATCTTTCTATTGATGGAATACTTCTGACTCCGTATCTGCCTTGCAAATGTTTTTCACCGATATTCGCAGCATGCTTTATATATTCTTTTCCCGTTAATAATGTATCCTCAAGAATCATTTCACAACTACACCTCGTTGCTTTATTATTCGCAACGAAAGTATTTTTTATACAAATTCAGACCTTTTTCAATCTGGAATAATCGCCTTCCCTCATTGTGCAATATATTCTTGAAGGATCCAGCTCCCAACCGTTTCCTGTATTCCTGTTTAGCAGTTCATCAACAGTTACAAAACGATATCCTCTTTCTTTTAAAATATCAATTGCTCTTAATGCTGTTTCTACAGATGTTTCATAATTATCATGAAGCAAAACAATATCACCGTCAAAAGTATTTTCGACTATTGTATTAACCATTTTATCTACATTTCTGCATTGCCAATCACGAGTATCATAATATCCCCAACAAACAGTTATCATGGGAGCCGCTATATCTCTTACCCACGGTGCAGTTAAAGCACTGCCTCCGGGCGGTCTTGTATATTTGGCTTCTTGGCCTGTTATATCTTTTATAAGCTCATTTGTTTTTCTTAACTCATAATTAACTTTTTCGTGTGTAGCCTTACTGAGCCAACAATGGGAATACGAATGATTTGCCACTGTATGCCCTTCTCTTGCCATACGTGCAACAAGTTCTCTACCTTTTGTAATTTCCCATTCCTCGTATTTTCCGGATTCATAATCCAATCTTTCTCCCACAACAAAAAAAGTTGCTTTTGCATTTCTTTCTGCCAAACCGTCTAAAAGTTTTTTAGTATATATCGGATTCGGCCCATCATCAAATGTAAAAGCTACCATTGGCTTTATTCCCTCTCCATTGTCTGCTTTTACCGGCATTGGAAAAAAAACAAATAATACAATTACCAACCAAATTATAAAAATTGTTTCTATAAGATACACTTTTCGCATAAAAAAACTCCTTCACATGATTATGTGACGGAGTTTATTATTTGCGAAATTATTTCATTGAAACAGAAAATTAATGTAAATTTTAAATTGCACCGGCGTCAATTGCTTGCTGCATTATTTTCACTCCCGAAGAAGTTCCCAATCTGCTGGCACCTGCCGCTATCAAAGCTGCTGCCTCTTCATACGTTCGTATTCCTCCGGAAGCTTTTACAAGCGTACATTCAAACAAGTCGACATTTCTTTTTAACAAGTCAACATCTTTAACCGTGGCTTTTCCTTCTGTGAAACCTGTACATGTTTTAACAAAATCAGCCTCTGTTTCACAAACAAGCTTTACAGCCATTTCTTTTTCATGTTCTGTAAGAAGACCTGTTTCTATAATAACTTTTAAAGTTTTGCCACAAATAACGTGTTTGACTGATTCTATTTCATCTACAACAAAACTGTATCTACGTTCCTTCAGAGCCGCAAGATTTATTACCATGTCGAATTCATCACAGCCATTTGTTAAAGCTTCTTCCGCTTCTGCCATCTTAATTCTTACAGAATTTGCTCCCAAAGGAAATCCTATAACGGTGCATACCTTTACATCCGTTCCATTTAAGAGTGCCTTTGCCAACGGAACATTTACCGGATTTACGCATACAGAGGCAAATTTCCAATATGCTGCTTCCGAGCAAAGCTTTTCTATATCAAATCTCGTTGCTGTAGATTTTAAATTTGTATGATCAATATATTCGTTAAGCTTCATTATATATCTTTTCCTTTCTTAATCTCTTTTAAAGAGGTCCCTCGTATATACTTTTTCCTTTACATCATCAAGGCAAGCGTCATATCTGTTTGCTATTATACAGTCGCACTGCTTTTTAAAAGTCTCTATGTTATTTACAACAATACTGCCATAGAATACGGAATTATTCTCCAAGGTCGGTTCATAAATAATAACAGTCGTTCCTTCTGCTTTTATTCTTTTCATTACTCCCTGTATGGAGCTTTGGCGGAAATTGTCCGAATTGCTTTTCATTGTCAATCTATATACGCCTACCGTGAGGTTTTGCGCGTTGTTTCCGTCGAAGCCTGCCTTTTTTAATACTCGCTCCGCAATAAAATCTTTTCTCGTCCTGTTGCTTTCTACAATTGCCCCTATCAGATT
Organism: Clostridia bacterium; assembly: GCA_017522515.1. The sequence continues at coordinate 29,592 of JAFWZH010000124.1, read as the reverse complement.
CTCAGGAATATCTGCGTAATTTGCCAGCAACTGCTTAGTGTCTTTGGGCAAGCAGTACCCTCCGTAACCGAATGAAGGATTATTGTAGTGATTGCCTATTCGCGGGTCTAAACAAACACCTTCTATTATTGCTTGTGTATCAAGACCTTTTATTTCCGCATACGTATCCAGCTCGTTAAAATATGACACTCTTAGAGCCAGATATGTGTTTGCAAAAAGTTTTACTGCTTCTGCTTCCGTAGTGCCCATGAAAAGAGTATCAACATTTTCTTTGATTGCGCCCTCTTGTAAAAGTCCGGCGAAAGTATGAGCTGCCTTCACAAGTTTTTCGTTTTGCAAGTCTGTTCCCACTATTATTCTTGATGGATACAAGTTGTCATACAAAGCTTTTGATTCTCTCAAAAACTCAGGGCTGAAAAGTATGTTTTCTGTGTTGTATTTTTTTCTTACTTTTTCTGTGAAGCCTACAGGTATTGTGGATTTTATTACCATTACAGCATTTGGATTGCATTTTTTTACAAGTTCTATGACTGCTTCGACTGCCGTTGTGTCGAAATAATTTTTTGCGCTGTCATAATTGGTTGGTGCTGCAATAACCACAAAATCAGCGTCGGAATACGCCTTTTCACCTTCTACCGTTGCTGTTAGATTTAATTCTTTGGTAGATAAATACTCTTCAATTTCTTTGTCCTGTATGGGTGATTTTTTTTCATTAATAAGAGCTACCTTTTCAGGGACAATGTCTACAGCAGTAACTTGATTATGTTGTGCCAAAAGGACAGCTAATGAAAGTCCTACATAGCCTGTTCCTGCAACTGCAATTTTAAAATTATTCATATTATCCTCCCACAAAACTTACGAAATAATTTCTGCAGAAATTTCTCTGCAATTGAGCCTTTTACAAGGTTCCCAAATCTGCTTTTCTGCCATAACAGCTCTGAGTTTTTGTATGATATTGTTTTCTTCATTATTACACCATAAATATCTGTCAAAGCCTGCAATATACTCTATCATTGCTTCTTTGTTATCTCCGTCTACAAGTACAAGCACAGGTCTGTTAGTAGCAGCATAATGATACAGCTTTCCCGGTATTTGCGTGCCTTTTTTATTAAGAACGCAAATATATAAATCAGTTTTCTTTTCAAGCTCACTTATATCGCCTCTTGGAAAAACATTTATATTATCTGTTTTTTCAAGTGCAAAATCTGCTTTTCCCATAACATTCAATATCAATTCATTCTTCATGCCATTACAAGCATTATACAATGGCATAATATCTCTGTTATTCGAAAAATAATCTCCGTAATAACCTACAGTAAATATATTATTTTTTGTTTCACTATAAATCTTCGTCTCAATGAACGGAGTAGGCACAAATATCATTTTATTTGCAAACTCCGGTTGTATTCTCTGCTCTTCTTGTAGTGTGAACGGTGATGTATAAACAATTTTATCTGCCTTTGAAAAGAGCTTTTTTTCTTCTCTTTTTATTGCTTTTTTAGTGTATATTGTTTTTGATGCTGAGATATCTCCTACCAAAGGGTCTCCCCAATACTGTATCCACTTTTTATAAGTTAAACCTTGCTCAACTAATTTTGCCATAGCTATATGGCTTGTCTTTGGATCGGAATCTGACATCACATACTCATATTCTTTTGACGGAAGCTTTTCTATAGAAACTTTTTTTGCAATATCATGTGTAAAATCGTAAAGTGTTGTATAATGATACAATTTTCTTGCTATTTTAAATAGTTTATGTTTTATACCGCCTTTTGAACCGCTAAGCATTCCGTATACTGCTTGATTTGCGCCGCCGTTTTTTTCTTCATCTGCATAAATAATGTTGACATGCTCCATAAAACTATAGCCGGACAAATCTTTTAATACAATATTTGAGTTTGCATGAATGCAGAACAAATCCACTTCATATCCGTTTTCAACAAAGCCTTTTATTACGGCCAAAGTTCTAATCATTGAGGATGATGAAGCATTTGGCGCTGCCATTTTAACTACGAGAATTTTTCTGTTACTGTTCATTTTCCAATATATCTGCTATTCTTTTACATGCAAAACCATCCCCGTAAGGATTGCTGGCATGTGCCATCTTGTTATATTCTTCCTTGTTATCAAGAAGCTTCGTAAAATTGCTATATATAACTTCTTCGTCAGTACCTACTAACTTTAATGTGCCTGCCTCGATTCCTTCCGGGCGTTCCGTTGTATCTCTCATAACGAGAACAGGTTTACCCAAAGAGGGCGCTTCCTCCTGTATTCCGCCGGAGTCCGTAAGTATCATATAGCTGTTAGCCAAAAAGTTATGAAAATCGAGTACCTCCAATGGCTCAATAATATGAATTCTGTCACAATTGCCCAACTCTTCTGAGGCTGCTTGTCTTACAACCGGATTCATATGAATGGGATAAATTGCCTTTACGTCAGGGTGTTCGTCTAATACTCTACGTATTGCACGGAACATATTATGCATAGGCTGTCCCAAATTTTCTCTGCGGTGTGCTGTAATTAGAATCAGTCGGCTGTCTTTTGCCCATTCCAACTCTTTATGAAAATACTCTGTCTTTACAGTAGTTTTTAAAGCATCTATAGCCGTATTTCCCGTAACATATATATACTTTTCATCTTTGCCTTCTTTTACAAGATTTTCTTTTGCGAGTAAGGTAGGTGCAAAGTTATATTTGGCAACAATGGATACTGCCTGCCTGTTAAACTCCTCAGGATAAGGACTGTATATATTGAAGGTTCTTAATCCTGCTTCTACATGGCCGATTGGAATTTGTAAATAAAAACATGCAAGTGCAGTTACAAAGGTTGTGGAGGTATCTCCATGAACAAGCACAACATCGGGTTTCACCTGTTCTAACACAGCCTTAATACTGTTTAATATATTTGTAGTTATATCAAACAATGTTTGTTTTTCTTTCATTACAGATAAATCATAATCGGGCTTTACATCAAAAGCTTCCAAAACCTGATCTAACATTTGTCTGTGCTGTCCTGTAACACAAACGACAGTATTAATATTTTTTCTTTTTTTTAACTCGTTTACAAGAGGACACATTTTAATTGCTTCCGGTCTTGTGCCGAAAACCAACATTACTGTTTTCATTTTAATTCCTTCTTCTATTTATAAATTACAAATAGTAAACTCCCTCTGAATTTATTCCGATATTTTGTGTATCTAAAATAATTTTTCCCTTTAATTTGTCTGCATTTTCTTTTATCTCATTATGTTTTACCATAATAACAACAAAATCTACGGATTCCAAGAATTCATCTAAGTCAAAAAGCTGATTTTCTGTTATATTATGCTTTATAAAAGGATCGTAGGCAACAAGGGGCTGTGCCAAGTGTTTTTTCTGACATTCCAAAAGCTGCAGAGCCGGAGATTCTCTGTAGTCATCTACGTTCTCTTTATACGTTAACCCATATAAGCCTACTCTTGATATGTCTGTCATGCCCTTTTCTTTCATTATGTCATGAATTCTTTCTAATACAAAAGCCGGCATAGAATCATTTACCTTCATTGATTCCCATATCACTTTTGTAAGGCTCGGATAATCTCCTACCAAAAACCACGGGTCTACGGAAATGCAGTGCCCTCCTACTCCTGGGCCCGGATTAAGAATCTTTACTCTTGGGTGCATATTGCAAATTTTTATGATTTCATAAACATTCATATTGTCATTTCTGCAAATTTTTGCCAACTCATTTGCAAAAGCTATATTAACTGCTCTGAAAGTATTCTCTACAACTTTTGTCATTTCAGCCGTTTTAATATCTGTAATAATTATCTCTCCTTGGCAAAAAGATGCATAGTATTCTTTTATTTTTTCTCCGATTTTTCTGTCATCTGCACCTATTGTTCTGTTGTTGTGCAAAAGTTCATATACCATATTGCCGGGAATAATTCTTTCGGGGGCATGTACAAGATTTATATCTTTTCCAATAATTAAACCTGCCTTTTCTATTACCGGCCTTACATATTTATCAATTGTTCCAGGAGAAACAGTAGACTCTATTACAATAGTAGCTCCTTTAGGGCAAACTTTAATTACCTCTTTTACTGCAGAATTCACATAGCATACATCTATTTTTTTTGAAAAACTATCATACGGAGTTGGCACAGACACAATATATGTATCTGTAACACAATATTCCGTAGTAAATTTGATACCGCTCTTCAAAGCTTTTTCAAACAGTTCATCCAAGCCGTCTTCTTTAAAAGTCGTTTTCCCCGCATTGAGAGTAGCCACAAGTTCCTTATTATAATCTGTTCCTACCACTTCTACCCCATGAGATGCCATCATAAGAGCAGTCGGAAGACCTATATACCCCAAGCCAATAACATTTACCATTCTTAAATTACCTCGTTTTCCTTGTTTTCCTTAATTGTGCCTTTTCTTCTTTCTTTAAACCAAATGCCCATAATGTGCCCAGATAAACTACAGCAAAAGCCGCAACACCCAGAAGCATTTTCGCAAGTAGATTTTCGACAAGAAGTGTGGCTGCGAAGCAAGCTATTCCGCTTAAAATCAAGCAAATCCAAATTTTGCCGAATATATTCTTATACATTTTTATCATATTAATTTTATAAATCTTATAATAATAAATGTTCATTATTATTACGCTGCCAAAAAAATAGCTGAAAGCAGTTCCTACAGCTGCCGCATAATAATTCCAAAAATACGTACCAACCAAGGAAATAATAATATTCAGTACCGTAGTCAAAAGTAAAATCATGGTTCTGAACACCAATCTATTCTGGGCCCTTAAAATAGATAAGCATACATTGACACACAATTCCAACAAGGAAGGCAACATGAGTATCAGGACAATGATATACACATCCTCATAGCCATTTCCTAACAATAATTTGATAAAAGTTTTGCCTAAAACAACAAAACCAGTCAAGGCACCACCTAACAAAGCAAATTGTATTCTGCCTGCTTTAAGGATCAATTTTTTAGTTGCAGAAAGATTGTCATCATCGTTTTTTAAGGTTTCTGTTACTGTAGGGAGCATAACACTTGAAATCGATGTAGAAAGCTGTTCAAACATAGAAAATATCAGTAAACCCATAGAATAAACTGTAACAGCCCTGGCGTTGACAACAGCTCCTATTATTACGTTGTCAAGATTTCCGTTAGCTTGAGTTGCAATAGTAGTGATAAAAATCAGCATAGAATACTTAAATGATTCTTTAAACACGCTGTGTTCCCATCTACTGAATTTTATTTTAACGTTTAACACACGATTTATATAAACAATTTCAACGCAAAGCATTCCTATTGTCAAAAACAAGTCTAACAATACAATAACCAAGGCATCTTTTATATATTGCAATGCAATATATATTGTCAACATTCTTGCAAGCACGCGGATTATCTTTAATCCGTTGCCAAACATGAATTTATTAAAACCTGTTATTACACCATTGAAAACATTTTCAAAAATATGAGCAATAATGCCGGCACACAAAAAGACATACAGCTGTTTAGCTTTTACTATCTCAGTTGCTGTAAGACCGTTCCTATATATATTGTCAATAAAAAAATAAATTATTCCGGTAGCAATTATAACGACTACGCTAATAATACCTGCTTGAAGTAAGCTCATAGATATAAAATTAGGTATTTTTTCTTCTTCTTTGTCAGCTCTGTATCTTGATATATATCTCAATAATGTACCGCCAAGACCAATATCTAAAACCAACAGTGATGCTGTAAAAGAAGACATAGTCTTGTAAACACCATAAGCACTGCCTCCCAGCTTGTCAACAATATACGGAGTAACCAATAAACCGGAAACAGTATTAAGTATTATTAATATATAAGAGAGAATCGCACCATATTTTACTTGCGACAATGAGTTTTTTCTCAAAGTATTTCACCCGTATTTTCTTCTTTTGATCGCCTTATTATACCAACACATATGCCTATAAGTAGGAAAAAGTGAGGTTCTAATAAATAGGAACTTGACAAAAATAATTTAAAGAAGCTATTTGTGCAAAGCAAAGCTATAATGAAAGTTTTTTCTTTACTGCTTTTACATTTTGACAAAGCAACAAGATACAGCACAATTAATACTCCAAATATCAAAGAACCGCCAAGTACACCAAAAGATACCCATAATTCCAAAACAATATTATGGGCATATGACCTTGTAAATGCTCTGTCCGCTGCAACACCAAGTCCCCAGGGATTCTCTTTTATTACACTCAACAAGGTTTTGTTAATATTATCGCGTCCATTCGGATCTGTTATTTCTCCTTCAGCAAAACTGTCTAAAATTCTGGTACTCATTCCCATACTTGACACTATTTGTCTCAAAAGGTCAATAATAGTATCCATAAACAAAATGACAAAGAAAACAGCTGTAAGAACTGCTAAATAAGTGACTATTTTATTTTTTGTTTGCTTTACAAATATAAAATACGCAACAGCAAAAACAATTATTGCCATAACAGGGCCTCTTGTTCCGTACGATACTAATAGCACAAAACCTATAATCATAGCAATAAGATCAATTTTTTGATATTTTTCAAAAAAATATCCGGCTGTCAGCGCAACATGTGGAAGGAGTTTATATGCCATACCCATATTGTCATCACCTATTTGCAATGCAGCAGTTCCGAAAACTATCAAACTTGCCAAATCTGCAAAAATTGCATAAACAGAAAGGACGTGTAAATAATCAATTACTTTTTCACTTCTATATGCTGCCCCTATAAGAAATAAAGTAAGAATAAAGAAAATAAAATCTCGCCTATCCTCAGATAATACAGTGGCAACTTCAGAATATGCTGCGTATTTTATTCCTAATTGATACCCTGCTGCAACGACAACATATAAAAAAATGTCCGACAGCCTCAATCGTTCAAAAAAATACGATAAAGACAATAAAATTGCCGTAATAAAAACTAAATAAACTACAATTTGTGTGATGTAGTTAAAAAGCGGTAACCTGTACATAACAAGCTTAAAATCCGAAATTAATGTATTGTTCGCCCAAACCAAGCAAAACAAAAAAACAAAAAACATTTCTGAATTAAAAGGTTTTTCTAATATGTCTATATTTCTTTTGCTTTCTCTATCAATTGCCATAAATTCCCCTTCTTGATTTACTCACCAATTAATATAGGCAACACAAAAGTCCATAAGCCTGTTCTGCATAAAAAAAGGAAAAATCTGTATTTATAAGATAATTTTCTGTACATTTCCTTTTTATTCAAAACATTCCAGGGCTCTTTATTTAAATATTCTTTTACAGTTTTTCTTTTTTCTTTCGATGTCATGGGACATTTCTCAGAAAGTAACTCGCAAGATACAACAGTATAAAACTCCATTGCAAGATTTTTAGCATAACACAGAACATTCTCTTTTATAAAGTCTGCATTTTCTTTTTTTAAGAGTTCTGCATATCTGCAAAGTATTTCTTCCCTATTCCCATAATATTTTCTCATGGACGAACTTCCATATATCACATAGCAGTACCATATATCCAAAACGACACAGATATTACTGCACTTGTTTGTAAATTGCATATTCCATAAAACGTCTTCCCCTAAGGGTTGTCCCACAGGGAAAGGATTATTCTTCGCAACATCACTCCTTATGAGTCTTGCACATGGACCTCTGCCTATATAGCCATATTTTTTTACGTTTTTATATTCGGTCCGATTTGTCATCAGAAAGTAACTGCGCAAATCATCCATATTATCTTTCGTATAAATATGATATTGTTTGTTTTCTTGTGACGGAAAGCTAACACTTTCTCCCGGTTTTGTTTTAATAACTGCCGCAATGACCATGTCAGAATTTGTTTCTTTTATATATTGCAGTCCATCTGAAATTGCGTGAGGGAGCAGCATATCGTCCGAATCCAGATACATAATATATTCTCCGGTTGCGAGTTCAGTACCGTAATTTCTTGCAGCGCTTACACCCTTATTTTCGCAATGAAAAACTTGAATTCTTTCGTCAATATTTTTTTGTAAATCACAAAAAGCAGCAGTTTCTTCATTTGAACCATCGTCAATTATTATAATTTCAATATCTTTGAATGTCTGATTAAAAAGACTTTCCATACAACGATTCATATATTCACAATTCACATTGTATACAGGTATTATTACACTGACAACTGCCATAATTTCCTCTTTTTTAATACTTTATTCTAACATAAATTTTAGCCAGCAGTCGCCTTGTGCATGCCAGCATATATCTCATATATTGAAATACGCATACTTTTTTTTCAAATACATACGAAACAATATTTACACTTACTCCGCTTTCTATAAGCTTTTTATTTTTATTGTTGTACTTGGTTCGCGAAAAAACAGTCATGCCGCTTTTTGAATACTTTTCGATTTCACCGGGAAACATCTCTGTATACATAAACGGATACGATATAAAAAAAATATCATTTTCTTTCAAGAACGAAATTACAGATTCAACATCGTTCTCCCCTGTATTGTATTCATATCTGGCACAGTATATCCCTTTATATCCTGATTTTGAAATTAACGCTACGGTTTCTGTAGTATACGCTTCTATCAAGAGTCTTTCATGCAATTCCTTTTTTTCTCCTATACAGAATGTAAGTGCCTCCAGGAACTTTAAAATCTGTTCCTTCGCAAACATCCCGAATAAGTCAAGCATAAAAACAGCATCTTTATAGTCTGATAACATATCAACAATGTTTTGTAATGATATGGGGGTGAGGCCCTTTGTAGATAACGAAAAAAGTGTCTGTTTCATAAACCAGTCATAAGCGTATATATCAGGTTTTTCAAAAACCTCCATCCTTCTCATGGACTTTTCATCAACAGTATGAGCAACTGCAACATACTTACTGTCATCTGTTTTTCCGATATCAAATTCAAAAACCTTAACACCCTTTTTATACCAACGTAAAAAAGCCTCTTTTGTATTGGTTTGTCTTACACCGGCAAAAGCACCAAGTCCGTGCATGCAATAATTAAATTTGTCTTTTAATTCATAAACTGTCATCGTATTAAAGTTTTGCGGTCTCTGCAATCGCTAAATCGTTTTCATCATCTATCTCATACCAGCGATCCGCATCAATTTTAACTATCCTTATATCATTGTTCCCGTAATATATCATTGCACCAAGAACAAGTTCATAGTAACTGTTTATATTTCCTATTTTTACATATAAATCAATCATAGGAAAATACTGGTTGCAGATAAAATTCTTACTGAATTTATACACATTTACAGTTTTAAGAGCCTCTTCATACGGAAAGCCTTCATATTGATCCCTTTTTATAACAAGTGAACTTGCCTTCACCCCATCACGAGAAAAAATAACAGATCCATTCATCGTTTTAGGGTTATATTCACTTACCAATATATTGCATTCCGCTTCTCCCGACAATATTTTTTCTATCAAGTCATAACCATAATACAAATCACATTCAAGCATAATACAATCATCATGTATAAAATCTCTTGCCAAATAAAGAGAATAGACATTGTTAGTCTTGTCGTAATCAGCATTTTCCACATATGTAACAGACATGCCTTTCCAACTATACCCTATGTGTTTTATTATATATTCTGCCATATGGCCCACAACTATCACTACATTGTCAATTTTACCTGTGGCAGCCAAAAGGTTTAAAGTATTTTCAAGAAGAGGAGTTCCCTTAACCGGAACCATACTTTTAGGCATATGATCTGTAATCGGTCTAAGACGCTTGCCAAAACCGGCAGCCAAAATAATCGCTTGCATTTTTACTTTCTCCTTTCTTTAATTAAAAAATTTTATGCACTTTTTAGGAGAATCCAACATATTAACCGGATGCTCAGGCTTTCTTCTTTCTTCAGACGGCAATAAAGAATAATCCCCATACATTTCTTTAAGAAATGTATCTGAATTAATTAACGCCATAAGCTTTTCCCCTCTGAATAAAACCTCGCCGTATCCCTCGTCATAGCTTTTTTTATCAAAGCGTCTTCCTGTCTCATACATTCTCGATGTATAACGTGTATATATTCCCGATGGTTTATGTTTCTTTATAGCAACCGCCTTATCATTCAGCTCAAATATATCGCGAGGTCCGACAATTATTATAGCAAAAAGGCCGAGAATACTACTTACAATATCCCTTATCTTCTTATACGTCTTGTTATATTTGTCGTGCCTTACATTTCTCACTTTAGTATTGTGAAATGCAGTTCTTAAAAATCCTGTTTTAAATTTTTTCCACTTAAAAACCAATTCGTTTGCAGGTTTTTCCTCATTTATAAATAAATCAATATATATCTTTTTTTCCAACAACTCTTTCGTTGTTACCCTGTCAAGAAAATGAATTTTTAATACTTTGATTTCTGAATTTTCTGTAAGTACATGCCTTAGCTTAGTATATTCTGCCCTTGTCATCATTACGTCGGCATCATCATCCCAAGGAACAAAGTCGCCATGTCGCATGGCTCCCAAAAGCGTTCCGTCGGCAAGAGAATACTTCAAATCATGCTCCTTGCAAAAACGGTCAAAAGCTAACAGCAAGCGCATCATATCTTCATGTGTTTCTTTTAAATTATATTTTTCTTCATAGCTGCCTACTTTGCTGTAGGAGTATGGAATATTACCGTTAATAATCTCTTTCATCTTATTTTTAAATATACTCTCCGGCTGTTATTCTGAATGTACTGCCTGTCATCATGGCAGAGGAATCTGACATAAGGTAAATCAATGCCTCCACGTAGTCATGTCTTTCTAACATTCTGCCCATCGGAATTGTGTTTGCCGCACGTTTTCTTAATTGTGCCTCAGTTTCTCCCTGCTGTTTTCTAAGGGCAACTTCTCCTTCTGTTGGCGTCCATCCCAAAGTAAGATAGTTGCAACGTATCATTTCCGAAGCATAATTATGAGCAATATGTTCCATAAGAGTAATCAAAACGCCTTTAGAGCAAGCGTATGCAGCTCTATCCTTCTCGCCTCCCCATGCGTGAGCAGAACCAGTAAAAACTATAGAGCCTCCACCATTCTTTCGCATATATTTTATGGCTTGCTGACAACAAAAAAAACAAGCTCTGAAATTTACGTTCATTACTTGATTAAAAGTCTCTTCATCACAAGTATCTAAAGGAGAAATCGGCGTTACACCTGCATAATTGAAAAAACCGTCAATCTTTCCAAATTTATTTGCAGCTTCGTCAAATAATTTTTTACAATCTTCTACTTTTTCCAAGTCGGTATGGACAAAAATTGCTTCACTACCATAAGTATTAATAATTTTAATAGACTTACGAGCAGCGTCTTCATCTCTGCCTCCTATAACCACTTTAGCTCCGGCTTTTGCAAACTCTTCGGAAATTGTCTTGCCTACTCCTTTTGTACCGCCGGATACTACTATAACTTTTTCTTTTAACGGTTTATTCATATCAAAAATCAACGCCTTATAATTCTAATGCTTTATTTACATCAAAGCCTTTAAGTAACATTTCTCGTCCGTCTACATCAAAGACCTTAACACAATCCATATATTCTCTAAGTTTTTCCCCCAATTCCTGTTTCGAATCACATACAAAATACAATCTTGTCATAACTTGCTTTTCATTGCCTATCCATTCTTTGGGAACAGCATCACCTTCGTATAGGCGCTGTGCATTTGCGATGACGTTCTTATCAGTTTCCCATTTGTCTAAACCCTCTATTTTACCGATACACCCCTCTTTAAGTAAAAACCAGAGTGTAGCTGCCCATTTCCCGTGCAAATAAGGATCATCCGATGATAAAAGATCCATTTCTCCTTCAGATCCCGTCAAGGCAAATCTAATGAGCATTTCTCTTTGGTCAAAACCTTGAATTTCTTTAATAAGCAAATGGGGTGCCTCGCCCTGAAGTCTGAATCCTGTGTCATATACGTAAAACTCACCATTTTCATAAAAAGCAGATAGCATAAGTACTCCATTGCGAATACCTATGTCCTTAAACATCATTACTGCATTCTCATGCATTCTCTCAAAATATTCTTTCATATGCTTTGATGGATATGTTCCTCCAAGACACACACGACTCAATCCGGGCTGTTCATCTGTAGTATATCTGTCATATATACAAGATGCGCTGCATTGTCCGTCCTTAAACGTATAATACATTCCCATGTCTTCACATTGCATGTATTTTTCTACTATAAATCGTTTTTTCTTTGAGGCTTCCAAAGCTTTTTCAACGGCAGGTTTCAATTCATCTTTACTGTAGCAAACTGTCATTCCCACGCCGCCGCCATTATCTACAGGCTTTACCATTACAGGGAAAACAATTTTCTCAATATCTCTTTCATTCAAGTCTGCATCCAAATAAAACTCCGGAATTCCGTGAATACCATATCTTTCACAAGTAGCTTTAAAAACATCTTTAAAGGCAAAAACATCCACAATTTGCTGTGTGGCATAACAAGGAAAACCAAGTGCATTGCAAACTTTACAATAGGACGGAACGAGAATGTCGGCAACACCTACCAACACACCATCAACTTTTTCTTCCATTGCTAATGCTATAACCCCGGGAACATCCATTCCGTCCACATCAAAGCTTTTCCAAGAATACTTTTTTGCATCATCGGTGTGACGTCCACTGGTAACAATGGTTTTGATTCCCATTTCATTCGCCAACTTAACAAGCGCCGTTGTTTCCGGATTCCCTCCTAAAATCAATAACTTTTTGCCTTCAAATTCACTACTCATATAAATTCTCCTCATTTATATTGTTTCTGTTATATAGTTATTCTTTCTCCAACCGTCATAAATATAAATTTATTTTCGGGATACTGTTCTTTCATAATATGGTAAAATTTACCGGGATTACCTCCATGGCACGGAAACATTCCGTAATGACTGGGAATAGTAATTTTGGGCTGTAACGCATTACTTAAATCTGCACAATCCTGTTCGTTTAAATTGCCAAACGCCCCATTTATCGGTGCAATCAACATATCTATTTCTCCAAAAGCCATATATTCTTCTGCTTTTTCAAGATGCAAACAAGTATCTCCGGCCATATATATTATTTTACCATCTACGGAAATTACCACTCCAAATGCATCCGGTGCGGCATCAGAATGATCACAGCTTACAAAATGCAAATCAAAGCCATCCAAAGAGACGCTTTGTCCTGCCTGCACATAGTGTACATTACTTTCTTTCATTTGCAAACGTAAAATTTCTTCTCTGCAACGTGTAGATGCAAAAAGCTTAGTGTTGGGATGCGACATAAGCAACGGTATAGAATCTATATCAAAATGGTCTACATGTGCATGAGTAGTTATTAAATAATCAAATTCTATATCAAAAGCACTAAATAATTTAGGGAGCATTCTCTTAAATCCAATGTTTCCCTCAATTCTCTCTACGCATTCCGACAAGTACAAATCTATACCTAAAAGCTTACCATCCTTGTTTTTTATTATATACCCGGCTTGCCCTACATAAAAAAGATGTGTTTCTCCAAGCCGTGCAGACATAACATTTGTTACGAAATCATTCATAAACTATAATACCTACCTATACAGTATTTTGTGACTCTACGTATTCAGCAAAATCCTCCATTGTAACAGAAGTTTCTGAGGATATTCCTTCACGCTTAAAAACTGCAGCTACAGTTTTGAAAAGAATTTTTATATCCAATAAAAGAGAAACATTATTCACATAATATAAATCCAATTGAAATCGTTCTTCCCAAGACAGTAAGTTTCTGCCATTTGCCTGAGCGTATCCTGTCAATCCCGGTCTTACATCATGTCTGTGTTTTTGTTCCTCTGAATAGTATGGTAAGTATTTTACCAACAAAGGTCTTGGTCCAATAATCGACATATCGCCTTTTAATATATTTATTAATTCCGGCAACTCATCAAGAGAAGATGCTCTTAAAAACTTCCCGTATGGCACCAATCTTTTTTCATCCGGCAAAAGGTTACCTTTTTCATCCTTCTCACAGGTCATTGTTCTGAATTTTATAAGCTTAAAAACCTTCTCTTTTCTACCCGGTCTAGGTTGTACAAAAAAAGGGTTTCCCTTCATAACAACGGCCCCTATCATAATCATAATTAATATAACAGGAGAAAAAACCAGTAAAGCAGATAAAGAAAAAATAAAATCAAGTATACGCTTAATAAACTTTATGTACATATTAAAAACAACTCTTTATTATCTCTATTACAATATCTTGCTCTTGCTCTGTCATTTTTATGTCACTCGGCAAGCACAAGCCTCTATCAAATATATCTTCATCCACGCAAAGTGTATCATTTGCTTTTACAAATCCGCAGTTTTTAAATACAGGTTGCATGTGCATCGGCTTCCAAATAGGTCTTGATTCAACGTTAAATGACGCCAATTTTTCACGGATTTCTTCAGGACAAGACTTCCCTTTTTCACTAATGTATGTAAATTCCTTTTCTTGACGAATTTGCTTACACATTGCTTCTTTATCGATTAATATACAACTAAGCCAAAAATTCGGCTCCATTTTTTTCTCATCAAAAGGATTCATTTTCACAGGAAGATTTTCTAAACCTTCCTTATATCTTTCATATATAGCTTTTTTTGCCTTCACATGTTCATCAAGGTGTAGCAACTGCCCTCTGCCTATTCCTGCAAGAACGTTACTTAATCTGTAATTATATCCCGCAAATTCATGTTGATACCAAGGTGCATCTTCTTTTGCCTGTGTGGATAACTTTCTTGCTAAATCAATAGCATTCTTATCATTGCTTAATAACATTCCTCCGCTACTGCATGTAATAATTTTATTACCGTTAAAACTTATCACACCATAGTCGCCATACGTACCCGTTTGCACTCCTTCAAATGTTGCACCTAAAGACTCCGCAGCATCTTCTATCAAAACAGCATTATGCTTTTTGCAAATAGCCTTAATTTCATCTAATTTTGCAGGTACTCCGTAAAGATTTGTCACAACAACAGCTTTCGCATCGCCATAAATTTCAAAAGCTCTTTCCAAAGCTTTTGGATCCATATTCCATGTGTCCGCTTCACTATCGATAAATATAGGCTCTGCCGCCTCGTAAACTACGGGATTTACTGTTGCGATAAAAGTCATATCCGTACAAAAAACTTTATCTCCCGGCTTAACCCCTGCTAATTTAATTGCCAAATGCAAAGAAGTTGTACCTGAAGACAACGCCAAAGAATAACGGCATCCTACTTTATTACAAATCGCCTGTTCTAACTGATTTATATTTTCTCCTAATGTACTAACCCAATTTGTATCAAAAGCTTCATCAACAAAAAGCTTTTCTTCTTCATGCATCGTGGGAGTCGATAACCATATTTTATTATTAAAGGGTTTTATTTCCATTTTTTCACCTTCCGGTCGTAGTTTGCTTCTGATAAAACGAATCCTTCACAAGAGAACTCGAATTATCCACAGGCTTATACGTGGTTACAATTTTCATAACCATTTCTCTTACATCATCATCTCTGTTTTCAAAACAAGCTTTCATTAAAAACTGCAACTGATGTAAAAACTTGTCCGTATCAAATTTTATAGGCTTTCCTATATGTATAAGTTTGTTTGGCGTACTCGTTATACCTTCTTCAGCCATAAGCTTTTCCTCAAAAAGCTTCTCCCCCGGCCTTAAACCGACATATTCAATTTTTATCTCCACATCAGGCGTATAACCTGATAATTTAATTAAATTTCTTGCCAAAGTATCAATTTTCATGGGAGAGCCCATATCCAGCACAAAAATTTCTCCGCCCTTAGCATACGTTTCCGCCTGTAAAACGAGCGAAACAGCCTCCGGAATAGTCATGAAATAGCGGATTATGTCAGGATGCGTAACTTTTACGGGACCACCATTTGCAATTTGTTTTTTAAACAACGGAATTACAGAACCGTTACTTCCCAAGACATTTCCGAAACGAACCGCAACAAATTCTGTGGAAATCTCGCCGGAATGTTTACTCGGCAATCTTACCTCCCCATCCTCGTCCTCAATATGAGCCTGTATGACGGGAAGTTCATCAGCTCTGCCCTCTTTAATCAGTTTGTCAAAAGACTGAATTATCATCTCACACAAACGCTTGCTGGCACCCATGATATTTGTAGGATTAACTGCTTTATCTGTTGAAATCAAAACAAAGCGTTTGCAATTATTCATCATAGCTGCGTATGCCGTCTTGTATGTTCCGATAGCATTATTTTTTATAGCTTCACAAGGACTGCTCTCCATAAGAGGAACGTGTTTGTGTGCCGCCGCATGGAATACAATCTCCGGCTTGTACTTTTTGAAAACTTGGTTTAGTTTACGACTGTCTCTGACAGATCCAATAAGCACAACAAGATTTAGTCCGTAACATGTCTCCCTAAGCTCCTGTTCTATGTCGTAAGCATTGTTTTCATAGACATCAAAAATAATCAATTGCTTAGGTGCATGTTTTGCTATCTGTCTGCACAGTTCACTGCCTATAGAACCACCGCCGCCTGTGACAAGAATTACTTTTCCACTTAGCTGGCGGAAAATATCGCTCATTTCAACCTTTATCGGTTCTCTGCCCAAAAGATCCTCCACAGCCACATCTTTCATTGCCGCCACAGAAACATCTCCATTAACGAGCTGATATAAACCGGGAAGATTTTTTACTTCACACTTTGTATTTTGGCAAATATTGAGTATTTCACTTTTGACTTCAGCAGAGCAACTTGGAATGGCAAAATATATCTTTTCTATATTGTACTTTTCTGCATTGACTAAAATATCATCACGACCACCCACTATCGGAACGCCGTCAAGATATTTTCCCCATTTGCTGCTGTCGTCATCAATGATACAACAAACAACATCCTTAATTGTTGTTGCTCTTTTTATGTCTTGCAAAATCATTTGTCCCGCTGAGCCGGCGCCAATCAACATAACTTTCGAAAAAACATTACCGGCAGCATTCTTCATTGCGCTGTTTCTTTGTAGCAGAATAAAACGATATCCAAAGCGTACAGTAATCAAGAGAATAAACTGTATTATTGAGCCAAATAAATGATATGAAAAAATCATTTCCTGACAAATAAATGTAATTCCAACCCAGTGACCAACAGAAGTAATAATTGACGCCACCAAAATTCTTGAAAACTCATTAAAGCTTGCATATCTCCACAAGCTGCGATACAGCCTAAGCAAAAAGAAGACAATAAGACAAAATACGGAATATATCGGTGCAAATTTTACAAACGGTTCTAAATATCCGCTGTTTTCCATCATTGAATACTTACAGTCGAATCTAAACCATAACGCCAAAAAATATGACAAATTAACAGCAATCACATCATAAAAAGCAAGTAATATCGCTACATAATTAATAGCTTTTTTTTGTTCGGTAGATTTATTGTTATTCACCTTTTGCCTCCTTTTTGTAATAGTATTTTGACTCTTTTTTGTGTGCTTCGCCAACCTAAACATATATTAAATTTGTTTAGCTGCTTTTACGAAAAATATATCTTTTTGATATCTGAAACGAGCGCAAAACTACGATTTCAGATAAAGCAAAAGTCACACAAAAAAAGCACAAACAGAACAAACCATTCGCTGTTTAATTGTATTTCTTAAATATTCTTTTGTCAAGTAAAACATAGTGGTGCAAAAGCGACTTTTCCCCAAGTTTACGGACGTTTTTGCCAAAATTTTACACTATTTTTCAGAATTTGTTTTTCTTATAAAATCATGTTATACTATTCAAAGATATTAATTAATCGACAGGAGAAAAACAATGAGCATACACGAATCAGGGGAAAACTATTTAGAAGCCATTTTTAATATCCGAAAACGTACAGGAACATGTCGTTCCGTAGATGTTGCAAGGGAACTTGGATTTTCAAAACCCTCCGTGAGCATAATGATGCGAGAATTACGCGAAAATGGTTTTATAGAAATAGATGATGCAAATGACATTTCTCTAACAGCTTCCGGGATGAAGATTGCTCTTTCAATTTCAGAGCGTCACGAAATAATATCCAGAACGCTTATTATGTTAGGGGTTCCCGAGGATATTGCATTAAGTGACGCCTGTAAAATAGAACATGATTTAAGCGCAGTTTCTTTTGAAAAAATAAAGGAATACTATAACAAGAAAAAACTTTAAATCAAATAATTTATGGTTTTATTTTACTCTTCTCTTTTTACACTTTTACGAGTATAATATGTAAAGTCTCAGAAAGGGGGCTGATATCATGAGAATAGAAAAAATTTCTAAAAATACTGTTAATGTATACATTTCCCACAACGATCTTGCCGCAAGGCATCTTTCTTTTGCCTCTTTAAAAGAGGATTCTGCAGATTATACAAAACTTGTGTGGGATGCAATAGATCATGCAAACATAGAATTTGGTCGTGATATTGATGACCGTCAGCTCCATGTTGTTAACAGATTTGACAACGAAGGCTGTCTCGTTCTTACTATTTCACACGATCTTGATGAGAATTCATCCGAAGGAGCTTTTTACGACGAAGAGAATCCACTTTTAGAGCATTTTGATAAAATCTTAAATGCCGCCGCAGATTCTATGCGCAAAGAGCTTGGTTTAAAATCAAACAACAACGTAAAAAAATCTTCGCAGGAGGCTACTGCTGAAACAAATGCTAACGGTACAGCCTTTCGCAATATTTTCCAGAAAATAAGTGCTGAAGCAGATGCACGAAAAAATTTACGTTATAACACGGGAAAGAAAAACGAGTCTGTCCAAGAAGAAAGTTACGATAATACTGCCGAGCAAAAAGCAACAGAGGAAATTCCGGAGCCAAACGACAAACAGGAACCTGTAGACGAACGCAAAAACCATTTGCTCCCGGATTGGGATATTATTGTATTCCCTGTTTTTACAGATATGGTAGAATTTTTCTCTAAAAATCAAAACTTTAAAAGAATAGCATCTTCCTTATACGGATATCGCGGAGCATATTATTTGCTTATTAAACCAAACAGCAAAAACCGTAATTCCGTAGAAAAGTTAGAAGCTCTTGTTGTTGATTATAATGCCACATACCTACCTGCAGAGGCTTTCCTTCCATTATTGTTAGAACGAGGAAAAGTCATCATGGAATCAGGTGCAATTTCAAAGATTATCAAACATTTTTCAGCTTAAAAAATTAGCATTCACTAAAAAAAGCACTCGAGAAATCCCGAGTGCTTTAAATTATGCTTTATTTTATGATTTTGATTATTCCTGTACTTCGTAAAGGTCCTTCATCTTAAGCAAGCGGTTGTAACGAGCCTTAGCCTCTTCCTCTGCCTCAGCAAAGAGTTTCTCTGCTCTTTCAGGGAATTGCTGTTTAAGGCGGCTGTAACGTGTTTCACTCTCGATAAATGCAATATAACTCTCAGTAGGAGCTTTGCAATCTATTGTAAGAGGATTCTTGCCTTCTGCCTTAAGCTCAGGATTGAAACGGAATGTCTGCCAATAACCGGCAGCTACAGCTTTCTTCATCTCCTCTTGGCAATTTGACATACCGCCTTTAACACCATGCATCTCACAAGGAGCATATCCGATGATGATTGAAGGTCCTTTGTATGCTTCTGCCTCTTTCAATGCTTTGATTGTTTGATTCATATCAGCACCCATAGCAATTTGAGCAACATAAACATATCCGTATGACATTGCAATTTCAGCGAGGTTCTTCTTGCCGATTGCCTTACCTGCTGCAGCAAACTGTGCAACCTGACCAAGACGGCTTGCCTTAGAAGCCTGACCACCTGTATTAGAGTAAACCTCAGTATCGAATACCATGATATTTACGTCCTCACCGGAAGCAATAACATGGTCAAGACCGCCAAATCCAATATCATAAGCCCAACCGTCTCCGCCGAATATCCAAACTGATTTCTTAGCGAGGTATTCTTTGCTTGCAAGGATTTCCTTACGCTCACAGCAATCACAATCAATACTTTCAAGTTTTGCAATGAGTTTCGCAGAAGCATCTGCATTAGCCTGGCCATCATCTACTGTATCGAGGTATGCTGTGCAAAGTTCCTTAAGCTCAGCACACTCTGTTTTGCCGGCAATTCTTTCAACGCAAGCAATGAGTCTGTCTCTGATTGCTTTTTGTCCCAAGAACATACCGAGACCATGCTCAGCGTTATCCTCGAACAAGCTGTTACCCCAAGCAGGACCGCGACCGGAATCACGATTAACTGTATAAGGAGTTGCAGGAGCACTACCACCCCAAATAGAAGAACATCCTGTTGCATTGGAGATATACATACGTTCACCAAAGAGCTGTGTAATAAGTCTTGCATATGATGTCTCTGCACAACCTGCACATGAGCCTGAGAATTCAAGCAAGGGCTGGTTGAACTGGCTTCCCTTAACTGTAAAGTCGCTGAAAGATGTAGGTTTCTTTGTAACAGTTGCAACTGTATAATCGAAAGCATCTTGCTGAGCAGCCTGAGACTCTTGAGGAACCATCTTAAGAGCTTTTTCTTTAGCAGGACAAACTTTAACACAGAGTCCGCATCCCATACAATCGAGAGGACTGATTGACATTGTGAATGTGTATTCCTCGCATCCTTTACCCTTCATCTGAACCTTCTTTGTTGATTCGGGAGCTGCATCTGCCTCTTCTTTGCTCATTGCGAAAGGACGAATTGTAGCATGAGGACAAACATAAGCACACTGGTTACATTGAATACAGTTCTCCGGAATCCACGCGGGCACATCTACTGCAACGCCACGTTTTTCGAAAGCAGAAGAACCTTGCGGGAAAGTACCGTCTGCCATATCAGCAAATACTGAAACAGGCAATGAGTCTCCCTGCATCATACCAACGGGTTTCAATATCTCGTTAACGAATTTAACCATTTCAGGACGATTACTCTTAACTTCGGAAACTTTTTCTTCAGCCTTAGCATCTTTCCATGAAGCAGGAACA
This sequence comes from Clostridia bacterium, assembly GCA_017522515.1. Next base: position 8,666 of record JAFWZH010000124.1, on the reverse strand, counting down.
TCAATCTTAACGATGGCGTCTACACCTGCGTCAATAGCTTTGTAGTTCATTTCAACTACTGCCTCACCTTTTTTAAGGTAAGACTTCTTAGCAGCAGCCTTCATGTAATCTACAGCTTCTTCGATAGGCATAATGTTTGCAAGAGCAAAGAATGCAGATTGGAGAATTGTATTTGTTCTCTTACCCATACCGATTTCTCTTGCTTTATCAATAGCATTTACAATATAGAACTTAACATCATTCTCTGCGATATATTTCTTTGCCTCTGCGGGAAGGTGCTTTTCAACTTCCTCAGGTGTCCATTGACAGTTAAGAAGGAAAATTCCGCCGGGTTTAACGTCATTTACAATCTTATATCCCTTAACTATATATGAAGGATTGTGGCAAGCTACAAAGTCAGCTTTTGTTACGTAATATGAAGACTTGATAGCCTTATCACCAAAACGCAAGTGTGAAATTGTTACGCCGCCTGTTTTCTTTGAGTCATACTGGAAGTAAGCTTGAATAAATTTATCTGTATGATCACCGATAATTTTGATAGAGTTCTTATTGGCACCAACTGTTCCGTCGCCACCGAGACCCCAGAACTTACAACTGATAGTACCTGCAGGAGCTGTGTCCGGAGCAACTTTCTCTTCTAATGAACGGTTAGTAACGTCATCAACGATACCTATTGAGAAGTTAGCCTTAGGCTCGTCTGCTTTGAGGTTCTCATATACAGCAAAAATGCTTTGAGGCGGAGTATCCTTTGAACCGAGACCGTAACGTCCACCTACAACTTTAGCATTTACACCTTTTGTTGCAAGTGCTGTAACAACATCCAAATACAAAGGCTCACCCAAAGAACCGGGCTCTTTTGTTCTGTCGAGAACTGCGATTTTCTTTGCAGTTGCAGGAATAGCTTCAACAAGCTTGTCTGCGCAGAACGGTCTGTAAAGACGAACTTTAACAAGACCAACCTTCTCGCCTTGAGCAAGCATATAATCTATTACTTCTTCTGCTACATCGCAAATTGAACCCATTGCGATGATAACTCTGTCTGCATCAGGAGCACCATAATAGTTAAAGAGCTTATAATCTGTACCGATTTTAGCATTAACTTTATCCATATAATCTTCAACGATAGCAGGAAGCTCATCATAATATTTATTGCAAGCTTCTCTGTGCTGGAAGAATATATCTCCGTTTTCTGCACTGCCTCTGAGTACGGGGTGCTCAGGGTTAAGAGCTCTTTTACGGAATGCTGTCAACGCATCCTGGTCAATCATTTCTTTAAGGTCATCATAATCCCATGCTTCAATCTTTGAAATCTCATGAGATGTACGGAAACCATCAAAGAAGTTAACAAAAGGCACGCGTCCTTTAATTGTAGAAAGATGAACAACTGCACCCAAATCCATAACTTCCTGAGGATTTGTACAAGCCATCATGGCAAAGCCTGTCTGACGGCATGCATATACGTCTGAATGATCACCGAAGATGTTCAAAGCATGTGAAGCAACACATCTTGCTGAAACATGAATAACGCAAGGAAGAAGTTCGCCCGCAATTTTGTACATATTAGGGATCATCAAGAGCAAACCTTGTGATGCTGTGTAAGTTGTTGTAAGAGCTCCGGCAGCCAAGCTTCCGTGTACTGTACCTGCGGCACCTGCCTCAGATTGCATCTCCATAACTCTTACATTGTCGCCAAAAATATTCTTAAGGCCTGTTGCTGACCAAGAGTCAGTTAATTCAGCCATAACGCTGGACGGTGTAATAGGATAAATACTTGCTACCTCAGTGAATGCATAACTCACGTGAGCGGCAGCTGTATTACCGTCCATTGAAATCTTTTTTCTTGCCATAATTATTTTGCCTCCTTAGCTGCGAGAATTTTCTCTGCAATTGCTTCTGCGTTCAGGCCGTATTTTTCGAGAAGTGCTGCAGGAGTTCCTGACTTACCGAATTTCTCCTCAACACCAATCATTTTAACTTTGCAAGGATAGTTCTGTGAAAGAGCCTCACAAACTGCGCCACCTAAACCACCTGATATATTATGCTCTTCAACAGTCACAATAAAACCTGTTTCTTTAGCAGCTTTTACAAGAATTTCTGTATCTATAGGCTTAATTGTATGCATATCGATAACTCTTGCATTAACGCCTTTTTCAGCAAGGATTTCAGCAGCCTTCAAGGACTCCTGTACCATAAGACCTGTTGCTACGATTGTAAGATCTGTACCTTCTTTAATCTCTACACCCTTACCAACTTCAAATTTGAATGTTTCGGGATCATGTACAGCCTCTACACCAAGTCTTCCGAGACGAACGTATACAGGACCATCATGCTCGATAGCTGCTTTAATGGCAAGCTTTGTCTCAATCTCATCGCAAGGACTGAGTACCAACATATTGGGAAGTGCTCTCATTACAGCAAGATCCTCAATACACTGATGTGATGCACCATCTTCACCAACTGTAAGACCTGCGTGTGTTGCGCAAACTTTTACGTTAAGTTTCGGATAGCATATAGCGTTACGAATCTGCTCGCATGCACGTTCAGCCGCAAAAATAGCAAATGTGCTGGCGAAAACAATTTTGCCTGTTGAAGCAAGGCCTGCTGCAACGCTCATCATATTGCCTTCTGCAATACCCATATTGAAATGTCTCTCAGGATATACTTTTTTAAATGTATCTGTTTTTGTTGATTTTGACAAGTCGGCGTCAAGAACAATAATTCTCTCGTCTGCACCAAACTCTGCCAATGCTTTACCGTAAGCTTCTCTAGTTGCTACTTTACCCATTATTTTCAAGCCTCCTCTGCGATTTCTTTGTCGATTTTAGCCATAAGGGCATCAAGCTCTGAAATAGCCTGATCTCTCTGCTCCTGATTAGGTGCTGTACCATGCCATGCATAATTATTCTCCATGAAGGAAACTCCCTTACCCTTTACACAGTGACAAACAACCATTGTAGGCTTGCCTTTTACTGTTTTAGCTGTTTCGATTGCATTTTTAATTTGCTCATGATCGTGTCCGTCTACGGAAATAACATTCCAACCGAAAGCTGCAAATTTGTCTGCAATCGGCTCCGGATTCATAACGTCTGTAATATTACCGTCAATTTGGAGTCCATTATAATCAACAAAAGCTGTAAGGTTATCAAGTTTATAATGAGCGCCTGCCATAGCAGCCTCCCAAACCTGACCTTCTTCAATTTCTCCATCGCCGAGAATTGAGTATACTCTGTAATCTTTTTTATCAATTTTTCCTGCAAGAGCCATACCTACAGCAGTAGAAATTCCCTGACCCAAAGAACCTGTTGACATATCAACGCCGGGAACATAAGTCATATTGGGATGTCCTTCTAAATAGCTGTCTACCTTACGGAATGTGTATAAATCTTCCTCAGGGAAGAAGCCCTTTACCGCAAGTGTTGCGTAAAGTGCAGGTGCACAGTGACCCTTTGAAAGAACGAATCTGTCTCTGTTAGGATCCTTAGGATTCTTTGTATCAACTCTCATTTCAGCAAAGTACAGCGTAGTAAAAATATCCGTACATGAGAGTGATCCGCCCGGATGTCCGGACTTTGCAGAAAATACTTCTTCTATAATGTATTTTCTGATTTGAGTAGCTTTTTTCTGTAAATCAAGCTTTGTGCGCTTGTCCATGATGTAATCTCCTCCATATCATAAAATTATTTAAATATAGCATAAATTATAATAAACTGCCGAAGCAATCATTAACATAAGTATAAATTAATTTCTACCTTCTATCTCTGTAATGGTATCAAGTCTAACTTGATGTCTGCCGCCTTCAAATTCAGCATTTACCCACTCATCAACAATCATTTTGGCAAGCTCTGTACCAACAACACGAGCGCCAAAACAAAGAATGTTTGAATTGTTATGAATCTTAGAAAGCTTTGCCGAAAAAGGTTCTGAGCAAACTGCGGCTCGTATACCGTTAACCTTATTTGCAGCAATGGAAATACCAATTCCCGTACCGCATATAAGTATACCTCTTTCACACTCTCCCGAAGCAACAGCGTTAGCCACCTCTTCTGCCTTTGCTGCATAATTGCTGGCAGTTGTAGATTCTGTTCCAAAATCCTTAACTTCTATTCCCTTTGATTCGAGATGTGCTTTTATAACCTCTTTAAGTGCCACCGCACTGTGATCGTTTCCTATTGCGTACATTTCTCTCTTCAAGCCTCCTATTATTTTTTCTGTCTTATACAGAAGCTTTACACTTCTTTCCAATTTATTATTATACACCCTCAGCTTTTAAAATTCAATTAAAAAAAGACAGTTTCGCGGGAAACTGTCTTTTAAAAACACGCTATTTTAACAGATTATGCAAAAATCTTCTTTTTAGCAACTACAGTCAATACCAAAGCAGCAATTGCAAACAAGAAAACAACACTTACATCGCCTGAGTTAGGATTATTGTTGGGATCCTGTGGCTTTGTTTGTTCTTTATCTGTGTCTGTATTTGTATCTTTATCTGTGTCTGTGTCAACATCATTATCTGTATCGCCCTCACCTGCGGAAATATATGCCTGAGCTTCTTCCACAGTTTTAAACATAGCTACCCAGTCAACATCAACTACCGCACCGTTTGCGTTTACAGGATCAATTCTAAACCATTTTACTTCGTCTACCCACTTGTCTAATGATGATCCGTCAGCAATTACATACTGCCAGTCAGTATTCTCTGCATCAATATCTCCTGTGGCACAAGCAGCTCCGTTTTTGATAAGAATCTGAAGTCTCATATTGTCTGCAGGAGTTACAATTCTCATTTTTGCAACAACTACCTTGAGAGTATTACAATCAATCGGATCTAATCCTGCACTTGTAATATCTCCTGCATGAGCGCTGGCTGATGATGTACCTGGATAAATATATCCGTCTCCGCTCTTATCAGTTAAAGTAACATATTCATCCTCTACTTTAATTGTAGAAACAGTAGGTATTGTAAGACCTTCATCTGCGCCTTGCTCTGCACTACCTAAATCCCAAAACCATCCCGGTTCTGCTGCGAAAGCCGGAACAACACTTGCACTTAAAATAAGTACAACCATGATCATTAAAGCAACTAATTTTTTCATTTTTGCCTCCTCCTAATTCTATAAAATCATATAACATTAATTGCAGTACAGTATATTTCAAATAATCAGATATGTCAATTGTAATTTTTTTCTTTTTAATGCATATATTTATAATAAAACAATAGGAGAAAATATTTATGAAAGATGGATACTACTTCTTTTTACCTGCTTACACAGATAAAACAAAAGTCAATAAGCAAGAAGCCGATAAATCTTTGGGATATGTTTCAATAACATTTTCGTCCAATCAGCAATCTTTTTCTATACAATGCAGTCTAAACAAAGCTAAACTTCTAACTGTTGCCAATGGGCGTACTCCAATTGAACTTTACATAAGTCCGGTCACATACATTACGAACACTTCAATATTTATTGGTCGTTTTTCTCTGACTTCTAAACATCATTTATTTTTAGACACTTCACTAACTGTTCCACATGCGCTTTCAGAAGGAGACAACCAATTCATAATTGTTACTGCCGGCGGCAGAACTTTGATATATTCTCTCATACAGGAAAAGGTTTCTGAAACCATTATAGTCAAAGATGCTCCTTCCGCAAATACTTTCGGAGAATCCTTTGATCCTTTCAACACAACAAATCCCGCTTATAAATGGTTTATACATTATGCCAAAAGCCAAGGCGAGCTGGAAAGAATATTCCGTACGTTGGAAATACATCCGGAAATGTTTGGAAAAATTAATAACTACAATGCTGCTTTTTCGTCTGATACTTTTACTAAAACTTCTTTTTACGCACTTCGTGTAACAGGACACATTATACGAGGTGAATACATCGACCCATTAAGTGGCAGATTTTTTATAATTATAGGCCTGCCCGGTTGGAATGTTCGGAACCGAAGAAAATCCACACCGTCCATTCGCATGTATGCTCGTTGGATTACAGCCCAAAAAAAGCCAAATAAATCCAATACAGGTAATTACAACGGATATTGGCTATATTACTTTGATAAGGAAACAGGATATCCCGTAAAGGCTGTTCTTAAAAACAGCTAACAAAACATACATACAATTCCTGCTGATATTGCTGAAATAAAATTTGCTGTTAATGCTGCCGGAAGGACTCCCGGCAATTTTTTTATTTTTGTTTTTTCTGTATATACTGCCATAGTGTAAAATATTGTTTCGGTTGATCCCATCATTACACAAGCAGTTCGAGCCGCATAAGAATCAGCTCCGCATTTTGTTATTATTTCTCTCAAAGTCGCTAAAGAAGCACTGCCTGAGACAGGTCTTATAAGGATGAGAGGAAAAACATCTCCATTTATTCCTATTTTTTCAAGAAAAGGCGATGCAAAATCCACTGCTAACTCCAATATTCCCGAATCTCTGAAAACTCCTATTGCTACTATCAAACCTATTAATGATGGGATCAATTTCAAAATTGTTACCGAACCATCTTTTGCGCCTTTGACAAAACTGTCAAAACACGGAACACCTTTTATAAAACCAACAATAATTATCATCAAGATCAATATAGGCAATATGTATATCATGCTTCTCACTCTTTTCGATAAACTACTTTGTTCCAAACTGCAAATACAATTAAAGCTGAAATCATAGAAATTACAGAAACTATCCATGTTGGTAGAATAATGTCAGCCGGGGCAGAAGACCCCATTTCTGCTCGCATTGCGATAACTGTAGTTGGAATCAATTGAATTCCTGCAGAATTTATTACAAGAAATAAGCAAACATCTTTTATATTCTTTTGCAGTTCAGCAACGGCCTCTATTCCCGATGGTGTGGCACCATTTCCTAATCCAAAAAAATTTGCAGCAAAATTTGTAATAATTGCATTTTGTGCCTTCTCATTTATTTTCGCAGATGGAAAAAGACGTGTTATTACCGGTTTTACAATTCCGGAAAACCATTTTACAACCCCCGCATCTTCAAGTATTTTAATAATTCCGCACCAGAAAGAAACAATGCCAATAAGTCCCACTGCAAATTTTACCGCATCTCCGGCAGACGTAATAATACTATTCATAATTATTTCTGTTTTGCCCAAAACAATTCCGCCTACAATACCAATTAACATAAGCATAGCCCATATAATATTAAGCATTTTTCTCTCCTCTTGACGAAAACATCTTCTTAAATATATGTTATTCTATTAGATTTTATGCACTTGTAAATTTTCCATATTTTTACATATACACCGGGAAATATTTCCCATATATTTGACATTATTCAACAATTTTGTTAATATTCCGACACATTCAGTTGAATGTTTTTTCTATATAAGGAGGTAAAAAAATGAAATCAACAGGAATTGTAAGAAGAGTAGACAAATTAGGACGCATAGTAATTCCAATGGAGTTAAGAAAGGTGTTGAATATTTCAAATCGCGATGCAATAGAAATATTTTCTCAAGATAACACACTCATATTAAGAAAATATGAGCCTTCATGTATTTTTTGCGGTAACGCCACAAATGTAACAACATACAAGGGCATTAATATTTGTCCGGAATGCATCATGAGGATGCAAAAATATATAAAAAAGAACGCAGTTTAATAGTTTCCCCCAACTGTTCTCCCTCTGTTGTCTTTTCGCTCAAGGCAACAAAAAAGCCCTTGAAATTATCAATCGATAATTCAAGGGCATTTTTTATTATCTAGTAATATTATTTAATATTATTCAATAATTTTAGCAACAGCGCCGGCACCAACTGTTCTACCACCTTCACGGATAGCGAAACGGAGACCTTCTTCCATAGCGATAGGAGTGATAAGTTTAACTTCCATCTCGATGTTATCGCCGGGCATTACCATTTCTACTCCCTCAGGAAGTTGGATAACACCTGTAACGTCTGTTGTTCTGAAGTAGAACTGAGGTCTGTAATTGCTGAAGAATGGTGAGTGACGTCCACCCTCATCCTTAGTCAATACGTAAACTTGACCTTTGAAGTGTGTATGAGGTTGAATTGTACCGGGTTTAACAAGAACCTGTCCTCTTTCGATTTCTGTTCTCTGGATACCTCTTAAGAGTACACCGATGTTGTCGCCTGCTTCAGCTTGATCGAGTTGTTTACGGAACATCTCAACACCTGTTACAACTGTGTTCAACTTCTCATCGCTGAGACCAACGATCTCTGCAGGATCACCAACTTTGATTACACCTCTCTCAAGACGACCAGTAGCAACTGTACCACGACCTGTGATTGTGAATACGTCCTCAACAGGCATAAGGAAAGGCTTATCTGTAGGTCTCTCAGGTGTAGGAATGTAGCTGTCAACAGCATCCATGAGCTCTTTGATGCAAGCGTACTCAGGAGCGCTTGAATCTGAGCTAGCACATTGGAGAGCTGTAAGAGCTGAACCTCTGATGATCGGAATCTCATCTCCGGGGAACTCATATGAGCTGAGGAGCTCTCTGATTTCCATCTCAGCGAGGTCGAGGAGTTCTTCGTCGCCTTCGTCGATCATGTCACATTTGTTCATGAATACAACGATGTAAGGAACGCCTACCTGACGAGCAAGAAGGATGTGCTCTCTTGTCTGAGCTTGCGGGCCATCAGGACCTGAAACGAGAAGAATAGCACCGTCCATCT
>JAFWZH010000123.1 GCA_017522515.1 Clostridia bacterium | reverse complement strand
TTTCCTCAAATTTGTACATAACATCCTCCGAAGTGCAAGCTTTTTTCTGTTTCTTCTGTTTTTTCCTTGCACTTATATTATATCATATTTTTCCTGTTTTGTCGATTTTTCGGTGAATATTTGTTTTTTGAGGAGACATTAATTATATTTCCATTCTGATCAAATTCGGTAAAATAAAAATTCTTTTTATGCACTAAATATATTAAAGCGCTTTTTAACTTTCCCGAATTAAACCAAACATATTTCTGGAGGCTTATTTTTCCATTAACAGAATCAAAAAACTCCGCTAATTGACCGTTTGGATAGTATTGATTCTGGTTTCCAGATAACTTGCCATTTTTATAATTAAATACATATTTTATAGTACTATCATTATAGGTATCAATAAGCGTACCTGTAAATGTTTTTTTAACATTATCCTTATCGGTTTGTATGAGAAGTCCATCAATTATTTCGAAAGAACTATCATATCTTTCTGCATACTTCATGCGAAGCTCTCCATCCCTCAATATTGATTTTGTAGCATATAGATTATTTATTACCAATTGAGTAATATTCTCGTTTGCATCGAATGTAACATCACGATATAAATGCTCGCTGTCAGGTTCATTCCATGTAATTCTTTTGAATCTATTATTTTCATGCCACGATACTTCAACTGTATTGTCAGGATTCAAAAAATCATAGAAGAATAATAATTTACCACATTTAATCCCTTTTTTATGATATTACCTGTTTCATCAAAACTATCTTGCCAAATAAATCCATTTTTGTTAGATTTCCAAAAAGATTTGATTGCTCCATTCTCATACCATTCTATAGTATAACGTTCATTACTTTGGACATCTCGATAATCACGCTCAGAAACCTGTCCGTTTTTATAAAATTCTGCACTGTCAGGAACATTAAAACCATTTAAAAGATAATAATAGCTTTCCAATTCCCCTGATGGGTAAACAGTATATACTAAATTATTTATTGGCTTCCCACCGTCTACTCGTGGTTTATCATATACCTGTCCATCATTGGTTACACCGTTTTCATCCTCATATTCATAAAAGAATTGACCATTATCAAGTATTCCATTTTCAATTACGTATTGTGAAGAAAGAATATCCAGTGCCTTTTTTTGAGCATTATCCATTTTTAATCACCTCGTACTTTGTATCGCCAACATTAGAAAGAATATTCAAATCTTGTAAAATATATTTACAATGTGCGCATGTATAAAAAGGTTTTTCCGAAGTAGGAATACTAGTTTTACCACCTGTATCATTAACATAAACAAGAAAATCCTCTGGATTTGCATCAGCGATTGTTGCCTGCCGTATCATAGTATTTATTCTCCTCCATCAAATTCAGGTTTATCGAACAGTCTTCTCATATCAAGCTATTCATTTAACAATATTATATATCATTTTCTATTAAAAGTCAATCATCGCTTGGAGTAATCGGATAATATAAATACCGCCTGTGGAGTGAACCACAGACGGTTGTTGGTGATATTTGGATTGTGTAAATTGGAATTTAACGAAAAGGTACTAAGTTACTCTTTGTAAGTGCCGCCTGTATTGTCTTTATTTAAAGTGCCTTCCGTCTCAATTAATAGGCACTTAACTAATGCCTTACAGACTGGACAATGCTTAGTACCTTTAGGTATAATTATAAAATCGTCTTCATGCAAATGTATTAATCCGTCCTCAAATTCAATATCAAATTCGCCTTCAATACAATAAAACATTTCGTCGGAGTTTTCATGCACATGAAAATCTAAAGTCCTGTTTTTTAGCCTGCAACACATTTAACATATGATTGTTCAGTGTACCGACTCTCTTATATCTGAACATCTCATCAATCGAGTTAGCACAATCTTTCAAATTTGTTTTTTTATCATTTTACCCTCCTGCAAAATTCTTATTTTCTTAACTGTTCGACCTATTGGAATTTGTTACTGCACTCCATTAAAATTTGTTTTGCTTTCAAACGGGCGATTGAAAGAGCCAATCTCAATCAGATTTCCTTCTGGATCGGCTATGTAGCAGGTACGCTGTCCCCATGGCTCATTTTCGGGCGGCAATACCGAAATGGCACCCTTTGAAATTGCGTCATGATAAGCCTTATCAACTTTATCAAAGGTATCAACATAAAGAGCAATTTCGAAATGCCCATTAAGACCCTTGAGATATTCATACTTTCTACTCGTCATTTTTTCAAAATTCTTTCGTTCGTAAAGCATAAAAAGCGTTCCGTCTTTAATTAGATATACATTTACTGCATTCTCATCTTCGGTAATTTCAAAACCGAGTACATCTCTATAAAAACGTATCATTGTGGGCATATCGTCCACGAATAATCCAAAACCGTCAAGTTTCATTTTAAATACCTCCAAAATTCTTATTTACGTTTCACTCGCCGCCTCTTCCTCCTGCAATTTCTCTATCAGCCGCAGTGCGGGCAGCAGGTGAATTTCATGTGGACCTCCTGTTATGCCAAATTCTAATAAAACAGTATGACCAGATGCTATGGTTCGATACCATTCACAAAAGCAAGGATTTCCCTGCACATTTCTTCACTTTTGAAATGATGAAGATAATGTCCGCAGTCATAGCGAATGAGCTTTGCATTCATGTCGGACGCAAAATTCTGCTGATGCTCCAGCCAGCCCGCTGAAGTCTGCTTGCCATTTGAGGAAAACAACAAGGTTGAACATTGGATTTTCCTATCCCTGCAGATGGTTTCCACGTTGCTGAAAATGGCATAGCCCTCGTTGAGGATGCAGCAGTTAAACGCATTTCGTTTTCTCAAAAGCTTGTGCTGCGCAATTTCTTCGTTCGTTAGGGAACGGTGGTTCAATTGGGAGAGAAAGCTTGCAAATCTGAATTTCCCTGCCCATTTTATGATCCGCATTCTTCTTTCCAGCTCTTGTTCAGTCCAGCTCTGGTAGATGCTGGGCATTGCCATATCCAGCCCGATGATGGCAGCGACCTCCTCCGGATAGGTCTGCTTCCAGCGAATTGCTTCTAATCCTGACATGGAATGCGGTGCTAAAAGATACGGTCCGGTTTCGCCGATGGTCGTCAACGCCTGCCTTTGCATACCAACAAGGGAATCAATATCACAGGAGGATTCATAAATATCCGAATATCCATAGCCGAATTTCTCAATGACGATGATTCTGAAATGTGCCGCCAGTTTCTCATAGAGCACTTTAAAATCATAGACGGGTGCGATCGTACCTGAACCGGACATCAGAACGAGTTTTGGGTGATTTTTGTTTCCCTGTGTGTAGACATGCATGTGATGTCCTTTGATTGTTACCAGTTTCCCGTTGCATTGCAGCGTTGTTTTCATGGTGACCTCCTAAAAATTAAACAAATCCTCATCCTCTGTCAGATGCAGCGTTTCTTTCAGATCAGAAAAACACTTGTCACAGACACAGGTTTCACCATCCGCCGTCACGAACCAGATCGGACGGTAACACAGCTTCTGCTCCGGCAGGGACTCCCAGCAGAAATGGCAGTGCTTCAGATGGGAGAAATGCTCCAGCATTTCATTTGCTGTCATTGCGGCAAGGGGCTGATTCCGCAGAAATTCTGTGTCATTCAGTAAACGCCAGTCATCCGATTTCATGTTTTTCCTCCTGTAATTTGTGCATCATCCGCAGTGCGGACAGTGAGTGGAATTTATGGAGACTTGCTGTTGAGTTGGGATTTGTTATACTGGAATATCTCTGCCATTCCATTCTACCAATGTGGCGTTTGCACCGTTTGTTGCCCAAGATATTATCTTAGCAACAAAAACGGGTGTAATAATTTCAGGGATAAGAAATGGCAATAAATATCTATTCCAAACACCACTTGTTTTTTGATTTTGAAATGCCAAGCCTTTGCTAATTAGGTATGCGGTTTCGGTTTTCAGCGGACAGGACACAATGAGTGATTTATCTTCAGAGAATATATTCAATATATAATATGGGCTATCATAATCTTCGTTTACATACCAAACGTATTCCTTGTTTTCAACGCAAATCTTGCGTTTCCCTTTTTTATTAACACCCATATTGCTGCTCCTGCAAATTCTTATTTTCCTAACTGTTCGACAAATTGGAATTTATAAAAAACTTCTATACCATTTACTCTTCTGTCTCTAGATACTTCTCAATTGTTTTATCTTCATTAAGATAGTCATCATATATAGTGTATCTCGAATATCCACTACTCCTTTATTATTCCATTTTGTTCAGATACTCCATCGCCCACTCAAGCTCATAGTCCTCACCACTGAATATTTTAAGTGCCGCTTCCTTATCAAGAGGAATTTTAATATCAACAGGATTTCTGCTCTGTCTTGTGTGGTCGATATCAATATTCGGGTTGCCGTTTTCGTCAAGTATAAGTCCCGCAGGAAAGGCAACAATAGCATTTCCGGGCATATAGACTTCTCCGCCTGTTTCCTGATTTATTCCTGACGGATCGGTAAGACCTGCAACCGTTACATTCGGAAGCCTCGACAGATACAAGACTAAGCCATCTCCTGCCGAACCGCAACTCATA
>JAFWZH010000122.1 GCA_017522515.1 Clostridia bacterium | reverse complement strand
GTTTTTTATAACAGGAGGTAAACCTACTTTTCATAAGCATAAAAAGCAACTCGTTTTTCTTGCTGTATCCGGTATTGCAATGGGCGCAAGTTGGATGTTCCTTTATGAAGCTTATGCACGAATCGGTGTAAGCATAGCATCTCTTTTGTACTATTGCGGTCCGGTTATAGTAATGGCTTTATCCCCGCTGTTATTTAAAGAAAAAATTACTGCAAATAAAGCTGTCGGCTTTCTTGCAGTAATTGTCGGTGTAATACTTATAAATACAAATTCTTTCAATAGTAAAGGTGATGTGTTCGGTATCATTTGCGGACTGCTTTCTGCTGTTATGTATGCGTTTATGGTCATCTGCAATAAAAAAGCAAGGGACATTGTCGGTCTTGAAAACTCAACACTACAGCTTACCATAGCGTTTTTAACTGTTGCTTTATTCGTAGGCTTAAAGCAAGGATATACAATGGAAATAGCACCTAAAAGCATATTACCGATATTCATACTCGGACTGCTTAACACAGGTGTGGGATGTTACTTGTATTTTTCGTCTATCGGAAAATTAAAAGTACAAACTGTTGCCATCTGTGGATATTTAGAACCGTTGTCAGCGGTAATCTTTTCAGTTATATTTTTAAAAGAAATTATGTTACCTTTACAGGTTTTAGGTGCCGTGTTCGTTATCGGCGGAGCAATGTTTGCTGAACTGTCAAAAAAACACAGCATATCACGGCAATTCATACCAAGTAGCTAAATCATCACTGAAAGCAACCGCAAGAGAAGCGCCAAAAAGATAGTCATCCTCGTTATCTCCGTGGTAAAACATAGCGTATTTATACGGTGAAATACTGCTTACATCAATAACAAATCCTGCAGTAATTCTATCCTTTGCCCAAGGTTTATTCTGTTGATTCAGATAAAGAGTTGTGATATTTTCAAAACTTTTGAAATCCTTCGTTGACATAATATTTATGCCGTTGTCAGGAGAATTAAAGATCAGATATTCACCGTTTTCTTTTATAACACAAACGTTTTCACCGCATTCTGTGAAACCTTGAAATTCCCAATTAATCAAATCGTTCGACGTGCTGAAAGATACGCCGTTTTGCTTGAAAAAGCAGATGAATTTATTGCTGTCATCAAGGATATAGGGGTCAATCATTCTGCCCATATCACATTCGGAAATATCACCCTTGACTTTCAGCAAAACAGGTTTTTCCCAATTCAGTAAATCCTTACTTTTCATTGTAAAGATTCTTGAATTTTCGTTGCCGTAAATCTGACCGTCTTTTCTCGGATAGGTTTGCAGACAAAGATAATATTCACCGTTATACATGATAACATTACCCGGAGAGGAATAATTCTTAAGATTATTCTTTTCTGTGAGGACTTCAAGTTTGCTCCAATTTATAAAATCCGTGCTTTTGCTAACGGCAACATAAAAATACTGTCTGTCCTCTGCGTTTTCAACCAATGTGAAAAACAGATATATCACACCGTTTTCTATGTAAGCCGCAGGGTCACGGTATGAATATTTTTTGTTTTGTTCAAATATCAGCACAAGAGTTCACCTCAACCGGTTGAATTGTTTCATTTGATTTTTATTGCTTTGTGATTAAATATTATAACAAATTAATCAGTATCAAACAAGCTACAAATAAAAAGTTGCATTCAGTTATTGAGAAAACTGTTTCAGTAATGTATACTGAAAACTGCAGACAGTAAGAAAGAATATTTGGGGTGTTGAAATGAAAAATAATGACATAAATATCCGCGCCCCGTTTGTTCTGTATGAGAACGGAAAATATTATATGTACGGTACAAGAGCAAATAATTTTGGCAAAAATACAGGCGGTTTTGACGTTTATGTTTCTGAAGATCTTGAAAACTGGAGTGAGCCCATTGAGTGTTTTGATTCTGAAAAACATAATCTGAATTATCATGTTAACTGGGCACCTGAAGTGCATAAATATAAAAATTCATATTATATGTTTGCTACTTTCACAAGAGAAAGCAACAGCTTGAGAGGCACTTTTATTCTCAAAGCAGACAGACCGCTTGGTCCGTTTGTTCCACATAGCAACGGTGCCGCAACTCCCGAAGATTGGGAGTGCCTCGACGGCACGCTTTACATAAACCGTGACGGCAAGCCTTATATCGTTTTCTGCCATGAACACACTCAGATTATTGACGGCACAATCTGTTATGCTCCTTTGAGTGATGACCTGAAAGAAAGAACAGGCGAAGCGGTAACTCTGTTTAAAGCGTCAGAACCGTATTGGGCAGATAAAAGCAAAGATGAAAATGAACACAGAATAACCGACGGTCCTTTTATATACCGCACAAAAACCGATGAGCTTTTGATGTTATGGTCAACCTTTATCAAAGGCAAATATGCCGAATGTCTTGTGAAATTTGACGGCGGAGAAATTGGCACAGACTTCACTCATCTTGAACCACTTATTGATGATGACGGCGGACACGGTATGATTTTTGCCGATGAAAATAATCTTTATCTTACATTTCATTCCCCGAATAAACAGGGCTCTGAAAAACCTCGTTTTGTTGAAATTGAAGATAAGGGATATATTGTTTCAATTAAATAATCAAGTTAGTTAAACGGCATAGGAAAAGCAGGCAACATTTATACAATGAACAATGTTGCCTGCTGACTTTTATCAATTATCAAAAACCAAAACAATACATCTTCTACACTTATTTGTATATTAGTTCATTACAAACCATCTCTCTTGCACGTGCTTCAATGTTATTCATACGTGCAACCCACTCCATTTGATTGTCTGCTTTGAGTTGTTCTGTTATGCCCTCATTGACTTTCAGCTGTTCTACCAGCCGAGAGAACATAGCTGATGTTTGTTCATCAACCTCCGCAAGATGAGTCCACAATGTACCGTTCATAAGTATAATATTGAACTGTACTCGACTATGCTTCATAAGATAATCTTTGCGTTTCAGTCCCCATACGCCGAGTGATTTATTGGCTTCGGCAGGTAATGTGATGTTGGGGATTTTGTAATCGCCAACCATTCTGTATGTGCCGCCGTTTTGTTCAAATGATGATTTGTTATTCATAATTGCACCTTCCTTTCAATCAGTAACAAAAGTATCGTATGTGAATTTAGCACCGAGCCTGAAACCCGATATAAAACTGTCAGAGTTGCTTAAACTCAAAAACTCATTGTATGTATTTGCATAGGTAAGAAACAGTTCCTTATCCTCTGCGGTTAGTTTTGCTGTGAGCTGTTCTTCTTTTTCGGTAAGTGCATTCAATTTCTTGCTTAATTTGCCTGACAGTTCGGAATTCAATTCCTGCGGTTCAATGTTTCCATAATATAATTCTTCAATAAAATTAGACATTGTATAATCCTCCGTTTGAATAATTGATATTCAAACTCTTTAAAGCGTTACGGAAGGATGAGAATATGTTTGTTACTGCCGAAAGTTATTGTTTTTTAGTAAATCCCTTATGAACATCCGTACCATAGTGAGTATTCATAACACAAGTGAATACTCACTTTTTTTATTTTTCCTCATATTTAACTTTAATATAATTTGTCATGTATCGAGTAGGTTTTGCTCTACTCTTTTTTGTTATGCCGTGAGATAATCCACGGCACTGCATTAACTTGCTTCAAGGACAATATTTTCATCTTTAATGGAATTTTCAATCTCACTGTTAAAACGATAATAAATTAGCCTCTTCACGGAAAGTTGTGGGATTAAAAAAATTGAATATTGAAAAAGAGCATAGAAAACTCCAAAATGGTAGTTGCGACACCGACCAGAAAGGGAGAAATCTATGTTCTTTTTAGAAGATATCAAAATTGAATTGAAAT
>JAFWZH010000121.1 GCA_017522515.1 Clostridia bacterium | reverse complement strand
ATCATCACAATCTTCATCGCAATTATCACAAGGGTTTTCCGCCGAACTCTCTGCTTCGCAGACGATTGAATCAATATTATTTTCGGTAAATTCAACTACATCAGTATTAAATAAGATGTCTTTTGCTTTTGCGATTGCCTCATCACCGCAACAAGCATTTATCCTCATAGGCTTTTTAAAAGTAACTGATACGGTTACATCATAAGATTTCATTTTCAATTCCTCCGTTATCTTTCGTAATCTTTATTTTTGTTTGGATTATATGGAACCTTTGTTATTCCATCTCCGGTTCTGTAAAACCTTTCGGGATACTTAAATTTTTTGAGATATTCTTCAGTTTGTTTATCAGATAAGCTACCGAAATTATCTTCAATAACTCCGCAAACAAAACAAGTACCTGAAATTACATCTTGAACTTTGCCCGCCTCATCACACAAACCTCTGTTGAATGGCAAGTTCCTTTCTTTACCTTCTCGGTTATGAATAATTAACACATCATCCAAAGAAACAACATCAATATTACCGCCGACAATTTTCTGCATACCTTTAAGTGATGCATCAATTTCCGTTACTCTTGCAACTTTACCGGGTTCAAGTAAAACAATTTTTATTTTTTCAGGTTCATATTCTTTGGCATCAAAAACAACTTCCGAAAAATTATCAGCATCAAGAATGTGTTCACCTTTGTACCAATCATCGGTTACAATCTGTTCTGCTTCTTCCTGAGTTTCTGCTTCAACTTCAACTTTCTTTTTTAAAGTTTCAGTTATTGTTACTTCAAATTTTTTCATTATCTACAAGCGACCTCCTTTTCAAAAGTTCTGTATGGTAGATTTTTTGAATAGCATAAATAATCATTAACATCTTTACCTACGGGTACAAAATGTTTTTTTACTGTGTATTTATCTTTCAATAGATTGCTTATTACCTCTGCAGCTTTACGGCCTGCAGAGTCATTATCCAAGTGAAGATAAACTGTTTTCAGTTGAGGATTATCTTTGAGTACAGTTCGCAATGAGAGTGGTATCTGTGCATTAGTCATATTTTTTGTTGGCTTATATACTCCAGATAAAGAAACAAGGTTCTGACTTTTGAAATCAGAACCCTGCTCGTATAGAAGTGTTGCATAAGATAATAAATCTATTGCACCTTCAAAAATATGAATATTTGTATTTTCTTTATTTACCAACCGAAAAGGAAAAGTTTTATCACTACCGTAAGCATCACCGATATATCTGTACTTTTCTGTACCACGCATACCTGCATATTTAGGAATATTGTTTTCGTCATAGCCGACAAAAACAATATTGTTCATCGGCACACTTTGATAGAGCATACCGTGTTCAATGAAGTAAGAAATAACATTTTCGTTAATTCCTCTTTGTTTCAAATACTCAATAGCAATATCATTGTTTTCAGCTTTGGTAGGAAGTATTAAGTTTCTTTCTGTTCTCGGTTTTGGTTTTTCATACTGTTTTCTTAAAGCACTTTCATCATTTGCAATTTGCGAAACTGCTTCTATGAAAGTCATATCTCTTACTCTCATAAGATAATCAACAGCACTTCTTCCGCCTATACCTCTTGACCACCACATCCACATTCCGTT
>JAFWZH010000120.1 GCA_017522515.1 Clostridia bacterium | reverse complement strand
TCATGTTTCTCGCTCGTTTGTTACTTATTTGCGCTACGCGCGAACATAGTCTGCACTCGCTGTAAGAAACATTGAAGCAAGCTTCATGTTTCTCGCTCGTTTGTTACTTATTTGCGCTACGCGCGAACATAGACTGCACTCGCTGTAAGAAACATTGAAGCAAGCTTCATGTTTCTCGCTCGTTTGTTACTATATTTGCAAACGTTAAACCCCACGGTTATGATATACCCTATAGGCAAGCAGAACTTTGAGAATCTCCGCAACGAGGGATTTGTATATGTTGACAAGACAGCGCTCATATACAAGCTTGTAAAGGAAGGCTGCGTATACTTTCTCAGCCGTCCGCGCCGTTTCGGAAAGAGCCTCCTTCTCTCCACCCTTGAGGCCTACTTCACTGGCAAGAGAGAACTTTTCAAAGGTCTTGCAATTGAAAATCTAGAGAAGGACTGGTACAAATACCCGGTGATGCACCTCGACCTCAACGCCGAGAAATACAGCTGTGCTGATGAACTTGACAATATACTTCAAACCTATCTGCGCCAGTGGGAGGATGAATACGGTTCAAAAGAGAGCGGGAATGTGAGTCTGTCGCAGCGTTTCCGCGCCGTTATCCGCGCCGCCAAGGAAAAGACCGGCCGCAACGTGGTTGTCCTCATTGACGAATACGACAAGCCAATACTCCAGGCAATAGGCAACGAACCGCTCCAGAACGAGTTCCGCAGCATGCTCAAGGCCTTCTACGGAGTTCTCAAGAGCGCCGACGCCGACCTTAAGTTCGCACTCCTCACCGGAGTGACCAAATTCGGCAAGGTAAGCGTCTTCAGCGACCTGAACAACCTTGACGACATATCATTGGGAACTGCATTCCACAATATCTGCGGAATAACCGAGGACGAGCTTCACGCAGTCTTTGACAAGGAGGTTGGAGAACTTGCAGCCGCCAACGGCCAGACAAAGGATGAAGCTTACGCGCAGCTCAAGGCGAATTACGACGGCTACTGCTTTGACCGTAAAAAAAGCGTAGGAATATATAATCCATTCAGCCTGCTCAACACATTGGCAAAACGCACCTACGGCACCTATTGGTTCAACACCGGCACCCCCACCTACCTCGTTGAGCTGATAAAGAAGTCAGGATTCAACATAGAGGAACTCAGTGACTACACAGCAAGCGAAGACCAGCTCAACAGCGTTCATGTAGACAGCATCGACCCTATACCCGTACTCTACCAAAGCGGATACCTTACAATTGTGGACTACGACAGCCGTTTCGGTCTCTACACGCTCGACTACCCCAACGAAGAGGTTAAGGCAGGCTTCATAAACTTCCTTCTCCCCTTCTACACAAGGATAAAGGAAAAGCAGACACAGTCTCTGATTAGCAAGTTCGTTACGAGCGTTGAGAGTGGTAAGGCCCAAGAGTTCATGCAGCAGTTCCAGAGCCTTATGTCCGGCACGCCCTACGATATAGTGAAAGACTTAGAGAACCACTACCAGAACGTGATGTACATCATCACCAAGCTCATGGGCTTCTACGTCCAGGCCGAATACCGCACCCTGAACGGGCGCATAGATCTGCTCATAGGCACAAAGGACTACCTCTACATCATAGAACTCAAGTTCAGCGGCACAGCGCAGCAGGCCATTGAGCAGATAGAGAACAAGGACTACTCCCTCCCATTCGCCACAGACGGAAGGCAGATAATAGAAATAGGCGCAAGCATAGACAAGACAACACGCAACATAAAGGAGTGGGAAATAATACAAAAGCCCGGCAATACCATCACGGCTCAGGGCTGAAACTGGAATCTTTCCAAGAATACTATGGTTAAATATTGTCAACACAAGAACAAGACGCCACATTTCTTGGTTATATTTGCGCTACGCGCGAACACAGACTGCACTCGCTGTGAAAAATATTCAAGCAAGCTTGTTGTTTTTTTCGCTCGTTTGTTGCTATATTTGCGCTACGCGCGAACACAGACTGCACTCGCTGTGAAAAATATTCAAGCAAGCTTGTTGTTTTTTTCGCTCGTTTGTTGCTATATTTGCGGTAAACCGCGAATATAGTCTGCACTCGCTGTGAAAAATATTCAAGCAAGCTTGATATTTCTCGCTCGTTTGTTGCTATATTTGCAAAGCAGTTCTAAACTGCGAAAAGAATAAAAAGCAGACTGGCGGGCATGTCACAAGGCATGCCCGCCTTATTTTTCCAAACTTAAATTTCTACTGAGCCAAACGATTGGCAAACCGTCTGAGTATAACTAAGATAAAATAAATAAAATAAATACATAATGCATTGAAAAAGAAATCACCTATAGTTTGCTATTGTAAATAAATGTTTTTATTTTTGCATAATAGTAGGTACGGTGATGGAAAGTCGTAAATAATAGTTTATTAAGGCAAACATTACGGCCAATAAATATTAAATACCAATCATTAAGCTAAGAAGATGAAATCTGTAATGCTTGTATGTGTAACACGCATTGAGACTATAGAATAACATGTGTGGTAAAAGAGTTCATGAGGCGTACAGGAGAGAATAATAACTAATGCAACCCCAAGATTCCACCCCTCATGCCTACATTTGCGCATAAGGGAATAGAATGAAAAAAAGAATATGTCAAATAGCGCTCAAAACAACAAAAGAATAGCCAAGAACACTGCGATGCTGTATATACGCACCTTGTTTGTTATGTTCATATCTCTCTACACTAGCCGTGTAATACTTGAGGCATTAGGCGTGGACGATTATGGCATATACCAAGTTGTAGGCGGAATAGTTGCGATGTTCTCTGTAATCTCGTCGTCCTTAAGTACGGCAATCAGCAGATTCATTACTTTTGAAATTGGAAGCGGAAACAAAGAACGCCTTAAACGTATCTTTTCTACAAGCGTCACAATCCAGATTGCAATAGCAGTTATTGTTGCTGTTTTAACAGAATTTGTTGGACTATGGTTCATGGAGGCAGAAATGCAGATACCCCCAGAACGTCTCAATGCAGCCCGTTGGGTTTTACACTGTTCAGTCCTAACATTCTGTATCAACCTTCTTTCAGTGCCATACAATGCATGCATCATAGCCCATGAGCACATGAGTGCCTTCGCATACATCAGCATATTTGAGTCTGTGGTAAAATTAGCAATATGCTATGCTGTAATGGCATCCCCAATAGACAATCTTGTTTTTTATGCAATATTGATGCTCATTCTTGCATTGCTTATAAGAATAATCTATGCAGTATATTGCCATCGCAATTTTGAAGAGAGCCGTACAAGTTGGGGATTTGACAAAGGCATTTTTAAGGAAATGATAGGCTTTTCGGGATGGAGTTTCTTTAACAACTCTGCATTCATCTTGAACAACCAAGGTGTAAACATGCTCATAAATATTTATTTTGGTGTCGCGGTTAATGCCGCACGCGGCATTGCCACGCAGGTAGAGCATGCGGTTCTTCAGTTTGTAAACAGCTTCACTACAGCACTCAATCCTCAGATAACCAAGAGCTATGCAAATGGAGATCTGCCAGGCATGCACAAGCTAGTATGCCGCGGTGCAAAATTTTCCTATTTTTCAATGTTGCTCCTCGCATTACCTATTATAATTGAGACTGAACAGATTTTAAGTGTGTGGCTGGTTGAAGTGCCGGCTCATGCTGTTGCGTTTGTACAATTATCATTGATAATGGGCATGTGTGACTGTATCGGAAATTCGGGATACACCGCATGTATAGCAACCGGAAAACTCAAAAGGTATTCATTGACAATTACTTCCATTGGGATATTAGAGTTTCCATTGACGTGGTGTTTCTTCGCATTAGGCTCTGTTCCTGAATATGCATATTATACATATATTATAATTAAGATTGTTGTTCTTATTGCAAGAATGTTCCTTATGGAAAATATGATTGGACTAAAATGCAGCATGTACATGACGAATGTTTTCATACCCATAACAACTACAACTATTGCTGCAATCATCATGCCAATTATCGTATATTTCATTTTAGAACCGGGCATATTGAGATTTATCGCTGTAGGATTCACATCGGTAGCATCAGTTGCACTGGCTACACTTTACCTTGGAATGACAAAGAATGAGAGGGATAGCATTGTTAATGGATTGGTTAGAAAAATTTTAAAAAGATGAGAAAGAAATTGATATTCGGTTCAGGTCTCTCTTCATATAAGAGCATCCAAGGACTTACTGATGTTTGCACTGCGGCGCTAGAATGCGGCATAACCTCATTTGACAGCGCACCAAGTTATAAGACAGAAACCCTTATTAGCGAAGCTGTAAAAAGAGCCGCTACAAGATTAGGAATAGCAAGGGACGATTATTATATTCAAACAAAAATCGACCCTATACACATGTATAATGGGCATATCGCTGAATATTTCAAGGGCAAACTAAAAGAAATGGGGATAGAATACATTGACTGTTTGCTTATTCACTGGCCGGTACTGAATTACCTTTATGACACTTGGAATGCCCTTGTAAAGTTAAAAAATGAAGGTATAGCAAAAGAGATTGGAATATGCAACTTAAGGATTAGGCATCTTAAGAAACTAAGCTCAGAGGGAATTTTTCCTGACACTATACAGATAGAAAGACATCCATTGAATGCATTTAGAGAAGAAGCGGAATGGTGTGTTGATAATAATATAACATTGCAGGATTACTCGCCATTATGCAAGATGCATCCATTAATCAGGGATAACGAATCTGTAAAGTCTATTGCCGGGAAATACAACAAGAATGTTGGACAAGTAATTCTCAGATGGCATATTGACACCGGGGCTGTTCCTGTTTTTACATCTAAAAATTCAGAACGAATAAGGCAATATTCAGATATATGGGATTTCAAGTTAACAGAAGAGGAAATTGAAACTATATACCTAATTAATTGTAATCACAAATTATATTTAGAGTCATTGATATGTCCAGGATTTTAAAAAACAAAGACTTTATCGCATGTATGATTTTATTCTTGCTAGCGATAGGCGTAGCATATATGGGTTTGTGGCCATTATCATTAGTATTTCTTGCTGCAGTAGCAGTTATAATTTTAAATATAATTGCACAGAGACCTATATACAAGAGTTTAAGGATTTTACATAACAGAACTACAATAAAGGAGTTTGACACGTTAGTGATTGGTGACTACTGTGACATGAATGATATTGAAATAAACATTAGTAGGACAGCATTCTTTCAGTCTGCCGATCGCAGTTATGCTGCCTCATACCAAATATTCATGCATGTTCACTCATTGCTAAACAACGGAGGGAGACTTATATTCATAAATGACACAAGGGTTAACCCTGATGCTATCACCATTTTTGACGTACTTTATCTGCATCCTATCACAAGAAAAGAACTTAAAATAGAGAATCTTACAAATAAAATCAGAAAACCATTTATTTTTGAACCCATAAAAACCCTAAAGAATGTCTTAAAATTAAAAAAACGTGGGTTTAAACAAGCTGAATGCAAAAACAGCCTTCACAAATTCTGCGAAGAAAGGAATATTGAGTTAATATATCTTGAAAAATAATAAAACAGAAAGGGAAAAGGTTGCATATAGCAACAGTAACGGATTAAATGATTACTAACAAAATAATACATACAGTTATGAGCGAGCTATTTTATTCATCAGAGAGAAATATTCAGATAGTAATAGCACTTCTTAAGGCTAACGGAATCAAGAAAATTGTTGCCTCTCCAGGTGCTACAAACTTCTCTTTTGTCGGAAGTTTGCAGCAAGACCCTTGGTTTGAAATGTATTCATCTGTAGACGAACGCTCTGCGGCATATATCGCATGCGGACTTGCCGCAGAAAGCGGTGAACCTGTAGTTCTCACATGTACCGGCTCAACAGCATCGCGTAACTACTTTCCGGGACTCACTGAGGCTTATTATCGCAAGCTTCCTGTACTTGCAATAACTTCACATCAAGGCAAAGACCGCCTTGGCCAACTTATATTCCAGAACATTGACCGCAGCAACCCTCCTCACGATGCAGTAAAGCTATCAATTGAATTGCCTGTTGTTAAAGACGAACGAGATGAGGCATACGTTACTATGCAGGCCAATAAGGCAATTCTCGAACTTCGCCGTAACGGTGGAGGTCCGGTACATATAAATATGTTCACAACATACAGCCGGGAATTCCCAGTCAAGGAACTGCCTCCAGTACGCGTAATGAAGCGTATACAGGCATGGGATGCAATGCCAGAAATGCCTAAGGGCAATATTTGTGTTTATGTAGGTTCACATGTTCACTTCACGCCGGAACAGACTGAGGCTGTTGACCGTTTCTGTGCAACACATGACGCAGTGGTAATCTGCGACCACACAAGCGGATACTACGGTAAATACCATCTGCTCCCTACCCTATCACAGTTACAGAAGGCAACAACACTGTTTGAAACATTTGATCTAATGATTCATATTGGTGAAGTGTCTGCTGCCACCTTTGCCGGCACAGTTCCTGTTAAGGAAATATGGAGGGTTAGCGAAGACGGTGAGCTTCGTGACCCATTCAAGAAGCTCACAACAGTGTTCCAGATGTCAGAACTTTCATTCTTCAAGCATTACAGCAGCGACAAGGGCAATAAGCACGATAATATTGACCGCTACACAACACTGTTTGCTGAAATCTACAACCACATACCAGAACTGCCATTCAGTAACATTTGGACTGCATCACAGTTGTCAAAGCGTCTGCCAAAGGGCTCACTATTCCACATAAGCGCATCAAACAGCCGCCGATGCTGGAACATGTTCCATCTGCCCGAAGGCGTTCAGTGCACAAGCAACGTAGGCTGTTGTGGAATTGACGGTTGTACAAGCACCATGATTGGTTCATCGCTTGCAAGTCCTAACCGCCTATGCTATCTTGTAACAGGCGATCTTGCATTCTTCTACGACTTGAATTCACTTGGCAACAGGCACATTGGCAATAACATACGCATTATACTTATAAACAATGCCATTGGCGCAGAGTTTAAGCTTACTCCACATTTCTGTTATAAATTTGGAGAAACAGCAGATCCATATATGGCGGCTGCGGGTCACTTTGGTGCAAAATCACCAGTGCTTGTAAAGCATTATTGCGAGGATCTTGGTTTCCAGTACCTATCGGCAAGAAATAAAGAGGAGTTCATGACTGCTCTTGATACTTTCACAAATCCTGAAATTACAGAAAAGCCAATGATTCTTGAAGTGTTCACAACACACGAGAACGAAAATGAAGCATTAAAGCTGATGAGTACAATAACATTTGAGGCTAAAGCAGCGTTGCAGAGTAAAGTTGCAAGCACTATTCGTTCTGTCGCTGGAGAAAAGGGCATAAATATAATAAAGGGTTTAATGGGTAAAAAGAAATAATCTTATTACACACCAATATATGTAACGATGAAAATAGGAATTATAACACAACCGCTTCAAAACAATTACGGTGGGCTTCTTCAGAACTATGCACTACAGGAAGTCTTGCGACGTATGGGACACTCCGTAATAACAATAGACCAGATAGGTAAAAAAAGGACTGTTTTCTCAGTATTCATGTCTTGTGTAAAATTATTTATATGTAAAGCTTTAGGTAAACATAAGAACAAGAACTACCCACGCATAGTGAAACAGGATGAGTTGGAGGCTATAAGTGTAAATACCAAAAAATTTATCAACAAATATATTGTACACACAACAAAAAAGAAGACCTTTAATGACTTTCGTACGGCAACAATAGAAGAAAGTTTGGAAACTCTTATTGTTGGCAGCGATCAAGTATGGCGTCCAAAATATAATATCAACATAGCACATTCATATTTTGATTTTGCAGCGGGACTTGATGTTAAAAAACTGAGTTATGCTGCATCATTTGGGGTTGACAAATGGGAGTATTCTGATAAAGAGACTTTGGTATGCAAAAAGTTAGTAAAAAACTTTGACGCAGTATCCGTACGTGAAGATTCTGCCATAAGACTGTGCAAGGAACATTTAGAAACAGATGCAAAATTAGTACTTGACCCGACTATGCTGCTTGACAAGGAAGATTACCTTAAATTGGTTAATGAAGCAGAAGACTCTGTCAGCAAAGGAGATTTGTTCGCTTATATTCTTGATAATTCGCCAAATAAGCAAAATGCCATTAAGAATATTGAGAGAGAACTTGGACTTACAGCATTTTACACAATGCCTTCAAAAAGCATAAGCGAGACAAAAAATGATATAAAAGCATGTACATTCCCAAGCGTAACAGCATGGCTTCGTTCATTTTTTGATGCCAAGTTTGTTGTATGCGATAGTTTCCATGGAGCGGTATTCAGTATCATATTCAACAAACCGTTCATAGTAATTGGCAACGAAAGAAGAGGATTGACACGTTTTAATTCATTATTACAGACATTCGCATTAGAGGAGAGATTGGTTTGTGGAGATTCAGAAATGAATGTAATAAGCAAGCCAATTGACTGGATAAAGGTAAACGCAAAGAGAGAAGAGCTGCAAAAAGCATCAATAGATTTTATTAAAAACAATTTATAGTTACATATGTGTCCTAAAGTATCTATAATAGTACCAGTATATAAAGCCGAACTACACATTAGCGCATGCATTGAAAGTATTCTTGCACAAGCATATTCTGACTTTGAATTGCTACTTGTTGATGATGGCAGTCCAGACAAAAGCGGGATTATTTGTGATGATTATGCAAAAAGAGACACGCGTATCAAAGTTTTTCATAAAGAAAACGGCGGCGTAAGCACTGCACGCAATTTAGGAATAGAAAAAGCTTGCGGTGAATGGATTGCCTTTATTGATTCTGATGATGTAGTTGGGCATCGTTTCTTGAATAGTATTGAAGAAGCTACAGACAACAATGATATAATACACTTTGGATACCAAAAGGAACTTTCAAATAAAACACTCGTACAATTGTGCAAATTCTTGAACCGTAAAGATATTAACAAGAATGAGTTGTTTAAAGCCGGAGTGTTCTCATCATGTTCTGTTTCATACTTCTTCAGACGCTCTTTTATTGAAAGAAACGGATTGAGATTCAACGAAACTCTCAAATACTCCGAAGATAGAGAGTTTATAATGTGCAGCGCACTATTGACCTCAAATACAATTGTATTAACAAACAATACCGAATACATATACAAATTCAATTCATCTTCTGCAACCACTCAAAAAAGAGATTATATACATTGTAAGAGCGATATTATAGTATTAGACAATATTTTCAGCATAATAGAAGAGAAGAACATTATATTAAACAATGAAGCACGTTCTTATATATCACGCATGCTTATTGACAATTTTATTCATTCTGTAAGCAATTGTTGCAAGAAGAACAGCTATGATATTAACGTGCTAGTATCGGATTTGAAGAATATTTGCGAAAGTCATGAAAATATTGACCGCAATTTCGGGACTTACAAAAGATTCATTAGCTTTCCGAGGTTAACAATAGCCTATTATAGGGTTAAATTTCAAATTAAGAAACTGATTAAGAAAGTTTAGGATATTATTATGCTTCAAAGTATTATTGTATATACGACAATGTGCTTACTGATGTTCTTACTACCACAGGTAAAGACATCGGTAGTTGGTAATGGCAAGATAGAAACAACTTTACCCAAATTTTATATTATTGGAATAATTACTTCGTTGCTCGTCTTTGCTTTTTTTTCGGGTGTCAGATGGAATGTTGGCATTGACCATTTAACCTATTTGGATTATTATGAGAAGTTTAACATTATAAAGACTGTTCACCGCGATGACCTTGAGACCGGATTCGTTTATTTAATTAAGATATTCAATGACTTTGGTTTACATTTTGCCATCTTTTTCGGGTTCATAGCGCTTGTACAAATATCAATGGCATATTCGTACTTTAATGAAGCAAAATATCTTATCCCATTTGTTTCTGTATTTATAATATGCGGAGGAGACTTTTTTTCATGGATGAACGGCATAAGGCAGGGGATCGTTTCTGCTGCATTCCTCTTTCTCGCAGCAAACTGCATAATAAAAAGGAGATTTATGCTATATTTGATAAGCGTCTATCTGCTTACCTTCATACATAAAAGCGCGTTCATGCTAATACCTTTTTATGCCATTGCATATATTCCTTTAGAGAAATTCTATATTAAAAGGAACATACAACTGGTAATTTTCTTTGGAGCACTAATATTGTCTTCTTTAAATATCTGGATTAACTTCATGGATATTATAGAAAACGTGTTCGCGCTGGTTGGATATGATGAACGCTTTGATATGGCGATGATTGCAGAGAATCTACGTTCACAGAACTTTGGACCACGCAAAATCATATTTTTCATAATTGACCTTACCATTATTCTTTATTCAAAAGAATTACGCAAGGCTTTTCCAAACAAATTATTCGGTTTTACTCTAATTTTGTTTATAATTCTATATCTAACACAGCCACTATTTGCAAATAGCATGGTATTCTCAAGAGTGATTGGCTACTACTATATATCAAGAGCCATTATGGCTTCATACCTTTGCTTTTACCTGATAAAATATAAGCCCAACAACCGTAATCATCTAATTGCGGCAATGATTTTTGCATTATTCATTATCCATATCTTAATTCAAATATATGCCGATAGAGGTGGGCGCACCGATTGTATTAGATACCAGTTTTTTTGGGAGCAATTTAATTTAATGTAATACTATGATTGATTACAACATATCAAAGAAAGTTCTGACAATAGGTCCAAAATACA
Organism: Clostridia bacterium; assembly: GCA_017522515.1. The sequence goes on along the minus strand of JAFWZH010000120.1, from coordinate 8,965 downwards.
CAGAGCAAGGCGGTATTGCATCTGTTGTAAGATCCTACATTCCAATGTTCGGTAAATTCAATTTTATAGCCTCGTACGTTTCTGGAAATATATTAAAGAAAGTTTTCAACCTATTATTGTCAATTTTAAAACTGATTTGCTATTGCACATTTAAGAATATCCAAATTGTACATATTCATACAGCATCCAATACAGATTTTAGGCGGTCGGCCATATATGTTCGAATTTCCAAATTCTTTAAAAAGAAGGTTATCCTTCACATACATGGAGGAAAATTTGAGGAGTATTATAAAAAAAACAGCAACTATGTAAATAGAATATGCAACAAATGCGATTCTCTTGCAACTGTATCAAGCTATTTCGTTAATTTTCTTAACAGCAGTAGTTTGAATAATACAGTACACCTTATACCTAATTCTGTTAAAGAGCCGTTGGCTGCTAAAGCATCAGATAAGAGGTATTGCATAAATCTATTATATATGGGCCGAATAGATGACAACAAAGGAATATTCACACTTCTTGAAGTGCTTGCAGAAAACAAATCATTATTCAATGAAAGAATCATGTTGAATATTGCCGGCAATGGAGAAACAGAACGAATGAACAAATATATAAAAGACAACTGTATTTCCAGTTTGGTAAACTACCACGGCTGGGCAGACGAGAAGAAGAAAGCAGAGCTTCTTTCATCTTCAGACATTTACATACAATTATCAGAATTTGAATCTTTCGGAATATCCATATTGGAAGCAATGTCATATGGGCTTCCTATAATAACAACCGGCGCAGGCGGTGTAACAGACCTAGTAGAAGACAGGCATAATGGCATAATTGTTAAAAGAGAGGATAAAGCTGGTATCTCAGAAGCAATTAAATACCTTACAAATAATAAATGCATAAGGGAAGAATATGGAAAAAAATCAATAGATATAAGCCAAAACTATTTCCCAAACAAAATTGAAAAGAGACTTGAAGATATTTACAGTAATATGTTAAACAAATAATTATATGAACCCAATTTATAACTTATTAAAACCCTTTGCCCCTATAATCGGCAAATATCACAAATTCATCTTATCGCTCAGGTACAGGAAAGCATTGGGCAGAAGTATTGAGAAGAAGAATCCCAAATCATTTTATGACAAGATCTTCTGGCTGAGTTGTAATTCCGACACTACAGAATGGAGCAGGTTAGCAGACAAATACCTTGTAAGAGAATTCATTAAAGAGAAAATAGGTGAAGAATATCTTCCGCAGCTATACGGCGTATACGATTCAGCTGACGAAATAGACTTCGACAAACTTCCCAATAGTTTTGTCATTAAGACAAACAATGGATGTGCATCAAACTTTTTGGTTCGCGACAAGAAGAATACCGACCTTGAGAAAATAAGAAAGGAACTGGCATACTGGCTAAAGTTCCCATATGGTGAATTGACCGGACAACGTCACTATTCAAGAATAAAACCAAGAATTATTGCCGAAGAATTCATGTATCAAAAGAAAAATCCAAAAGAAACACTAATAGATTACAAGTTCTACTGCTTTAATGGTATTCCTACATATTGCAATGTAATAAGTGAAAGGGTATTCAATACCCATAAGATAAAGAAACATATGTACGATATGAATTGGAAACCAATACCGGACTTTTTCAACGAAAAAGAAAAAGAACTTCTTAAAGAGATAGAAAAGCCCATTACATTTGAAAAAATGAAGGAGATTGCAAATATTCTTGCAAAAGGTTTCAAGTTTGTAAGGGTTGATTTATATGAAATCAATGGCGAGATAAAATTCGGAGAAATGACATTTATGCCAGGAATGGACATCGGATGGACCAAAGAAGCGCAAATGCATTATGGAGAATTAATTAAATTATAAAACTAAGATTACAGTACAGACAAGATAAACAATAATGGACATTGCTCTCGGTACATGAATGTTTATATTCAGGGAAATATCTAAAATGGATATAAAGAAGGATGTACTGATGCAAGTGACGCTATGTTGGACAAGTCCGTCCACAGAGGAATTCATATAAATTAGATTTTGGGTAAAACAAATCATATTTTTGATTTTTAAAAATATATCGCTAACTTTGCAAGTCAATAAACCTGAACAATTATGAATATGAAAAAAGCATCAATGAACGGTGTTGAGGTATATCCTTTTGCATCGGAGGAGGAACTGCTTTCGTACATTGACGAGAACAAAGGAATACTTGTGGCTATAAACGCCGAGAAGATACTGCATGCAACGGACGAGACACGCAGTATAATTAACCCCAATGTGGGTTACTGCGACGGTTCGGGTGCTGTTTTGGCATTGAAGAAGAAGGGTTTCAAGAACGTATGCAAGATTGCCGGCTGCGAACTGTGGCTAAAGATTATTGCCAAGTTCTACAAAGATAAGACATTCTACCTTGTAGGTGGCAAGCAGCAGGTTATTGATGAGACGGTAGCAAAGTTGAAACAGGACTTTGAAGGCATAAACATTGTAGGTTACCGTAACGGCTACATAAAGACCGACGAGGAGAAGGCTGCGCTCATTGATGACATTGTGGCGAAGAAGCCCGATGTTGTTTTTGTTGCCATGGGCAGTCCCAAGCAGGAGTATCTTATGCAGGAGATACAGAAGAGGCACAATGCTATTTTCCAGGGACTTGGCGGCAGTTTTGATGTTTATACTGGCAACGTTAAACGGGCTCCAAAATGGTGGGTAGACCATAACCTTGAGTTTGCCTACCGCCTCATTAAGGAGCCAAAGAGAATCAAGCGCCAAATTCATCTTTTTAAGTTTGCATGGTGGCTTATTATTAACAAGAAATAATGATATAACATTAACAATGCGGGTGACCCAAAAGTGAAATGGGTCACCCGCATTTGTAGGGAGATTGGATAAAAAGAGCTATTTTTAGGCTTGCGAAGCCCGAAAAAACGCAACCGACGCTGTAATGCGAGAGCAGAGAGTGCCAGCATTCTATGCCGAGCTACGAGGAGGAAAAGCCACTTATCGGGTTAATTTACTAAGCGTAAATGAGTATTTTTCGGGCAAGCGTAACAACAAAAGAGCCTTTTTAGTCTGCCTCGTTTTTAATTGTCACTCTTTAGAATGTGCTGCATATCCAGTGCCCTCTTCTGCCGCGAGCATCGAAGCCGAACAGCCGGCATCAAAGGAATAACCCTCATTGCAAGAAGCGCCTAAGTCCAAGTCCTTGAGCACGCGGTTGCGAAGGTCTATGAATTCCTTTGCCGAATCGGGTTCAAAAACTTCGTTTATCTCGTCGTCAGTATACATCAGTGCTGTTGCAGCACCGCTAATCATATCTACGGCAGCCTCAAGCGCCATATCACTACCCTGCTTTTTGTTCATAATTGCTTTTTAGTTTATTTGAATGCTTGTACAGCAAAGATAATACGCGAACGAGGCGATGTCAAGTTATTGGCTGTATTTTTTAACTAAAAAAGTTGCAGCTCGCGGAAAATGCATACTCAGTGCTCCGCACTAGTTCGTTAATTATTCATTGACTGTGCAACCAGCCGAGTTGCAAGTTTGCTTGTGGTCTTTGAGTTCTTCCTCAAGTTTCATAACGCGGGAAAGAATTTCGGTAAACACGCGCTGGTACTCGGTACGCATTCCGCTGGAATAGAGTTTTATTATAATGTTGTCCGTCTCAACTTTGCCCTTATCTGCTGCAACTGTGGCATACAGTTTGTGTGAATTGGGAGTTAGCGGCAGTTTCAGCAATGCGCCTGGTTTAATGGGTTTATCGGCAACTGACTCTATTTTTCCATCTTTGTCGACAATATATCCGCATACCACATCGCCATTGTTTGTTTCTCCTGTAAATACAATTTCGTCAAAGTCCTCGACAAACGGTGCAAGAGAGACATCATAGCCGGCAAAGCCTTTGCACGGTTTGCCTTGTTCTGTGGGAATTGCGGGGATATTGCTCACAGCATCGGGGTTAACGTAGCATGGCACTCCAACGTAACGCGCCAGGGCATCGTGGCGTTCGGCCAGGAGTTCAAGCGTGATTTTCCCACTGGTTTTCTTTACGTTTCTGCCTGATGTTTTCTCTTCGGTTCTTTTTTTCATAATTCATTAAGTTTTAAAGTTGTTGTTTGGTTTATTAGTTTTTAAGCATGTTTTGCTGCATTCAAACTCCTTGCTCCTGCTGTTTTTTGTACTCCTTCCATTGATTCAGTTCTGCAGCTGTTGCAACACGGTAATTATCACTTGTGGCGCTGACACCTTTGCCTTCGCGGAAGAATACGCGTTTCTCTATTGGCAAGTTTTCAATGTTTTGGGTATAATAGACACCCTCCTTTTTCTCTAATTTGTTCATAAAAATCTTTGTTATCTGTACTTTGTTATCTGTACTTTGTTATCTGTACTCTGTTATCTGTACTCTGTTATCTGTACTCTGTTATCTGTACTTTGTTATCTGTACTCTGTTATCTGTACTCTGTTATCTGTACTCTGTTATCTGTACTCTGTTATCTGTACTCTGTTATCTGTACTCTGTTATCTGTACTCTGTTATCTTTTATTTCGTTAGGCTGAGACTAATGAAACAAGCGGCTGTACCTCCAGTGCTGCAACAACATCGGCATCGTCGGCAAGGCGGGCAAATGCATCGGGGTGCAGAGTTATTGTTATTGCGGCTGTTGGTGTGGCGTTAGAAATCATATATAATACACTTGCTTTAGAAAAGAATGGGCTGTCTGAAATACTTATAGAAACTTTCAGATACTTTAGCCTTACTTCTTCTAACGAAGAGCAGCCGGCAAAGGCAAGTTCCACCTTTTCAACGCTTTTTATATTGCCAATAGTCATTATTTGCCGAACTTGTCTGAGTTTTGACAAACCACTAAACGTGCGAGTGAGGTCATTGACAGACAAGGTATACTCTTCTACGCCCAAAGTAAATCTAATTATTTCCAGTTTTGTGCAACCATAAAAACTGCAGTTAAGTGATGTTGTTATATAAGACTGGGTGTATCCACCACGCGCAGGCATAATGGTTCTTATTGCTGGGTCAAAAGCTGATGCGCGGTATGTGTCGCTCAATGTAAAGCGCCCGGCATTGTATATATATCTCATTTCAGTCTCTGTGATATTTCCTATTCCATTGAGATAATAATGCCCGGCCTTGTGAGTAACGTCCTCGTTCCATTCCGTTGTCTGTATGATGTCTGCCCCGGTATCATTATACTTTGCACCGGCAGCTATATACAGCGAGCGCAATGGATTATCGACTTTGTCGCGTACTTCAGCACTTAGTTTTTCGGCGGTTATTGCGCCATCGGGCACTGTGCCGGCAACAAGGCTGCTGATGCCAGCCTGCAGTTCGGCCTCCGCTTTTTGCGCTCTTGCTTTTTCCTCTTCAACTGCATGCAGGGCGTTTTTGTCAATATCGGTCCACTCACCCCACGAGATGCCTGTATTGCCCTGCCCCACTCGTGTTTTGTAACTGAACGAACCGTCAACGCCTAGTGCGTATTTAAACTGGCTTATGCTCCTTACTTTTCCGGCAGCACCGGCAACTGCATAGTTGTTGATTGCCACCATTACAAAGGTCTCGAAAAATGAAGTGCCGTCAGTATATACTCCGCTGTAAATTCCGTTGTCTTTGTAATTGTTGAGTGAGGTTACTTGCCCCACCTCAACATTCTGCTGCAACTTGCCCCATGAACTCCAGCCATAACCGCCATTAAGTGTGTTTTTGCTTGCTGCGCTGCCAGTACGCATGTACACATTGCCGTCGCTGCCGGTGCGGTTGCTTAGCATGAGTATCTGTGTAACGCACTTGTCCTGGCTGTCGCCTGTGCCGCTTATAGAACTGTCAAGCACAAGAAGCTTGGCTGCGATTGTGTGCCCGGGACTGCTGTTGGCTATAGGCAGTCCGTCATTGGCATTGAGGCGTTCGCCTTTTATATTATATACGCCGGGGGCAATGAGGGTGTTGATGTGGGACGATGCGCCCCAAGCGACTTCAATATCGGCTTGTGATTTTATATGCTGTTCTAATTCCGACTGGCTGGCAACGGAATCCCAATTGCTCCACTTTGAAGTGCTGTTCCTTTTGCTGAGTGTGCGGGAGAAGATTCGAGTTGTGGCATCGTTGCATGAGGGGAGAATTATTGTCTGCCCAAGCACACGGTTAACTTGCAGGCGCTCGTCGCTGCCGCTGTCGGTGACAAACAGCGTTGCAACAACATAATGGCTGTTGCCGCAATTCTCCAAAGGAAGGCCATAGCCCGCTGCTCCATGCCGAAGCCTTACCACATAGCATCCTGAGGTTTTCATATCGTCAAGGCCCGAGGCGAAAAGCCAGCGTTCCTTGCCCTCTTCGCTTAATGGGTGATAAAGTATTGTATTTTTCTTTTCCATAGGTCAGTTGTTGTTTTGTAATGTTGCAAACACGGTGTTTTCAAGGTTTGATATTCTGTCGCCGAACATCAGTATCGCTCTTTTTATCTCCTCGCGCAAGCCATTGGAAGAAAGTTCTGCACTGAGGTCATCCCATAATGGCTTGTTGTTTTTCAGCGGCACGCTTGCATAGAGGGCGTGCGATTTGGCTGTAAGAGGCAGTGTTGCCCACCCTTTCCTGTTGTCGGGCTGAAGCGCATACGATTCTATATATCCGTTTTCATCTATAATGTATCCGCTGACTACACTTTTTCCGTTTCCTATGCCGCGGAAGCTGATTCTGTCAAAGTTTCCCTTGAATGGTAAGAGTGAAATGCGATAGCCGCAGAATCCCTTGAACGGTACTCCATGCTCGCCTAATGTTGCAGGGTAAGGGGTTATTCTGTCTGGCTTAACAGTGCACGGCACTCCAACATAACGCGCCAGGGCATTATGGCGCTTGCATAGGTTTTCAATTGTTGCTTCGCATGCAGGCGGGCATTTCCTTGACTTTACTGTTTTTTCATAGCAAATTGCATTTGCCTTTGTCTGTTTTTTTGTTTTCATAGCATTGGTTTTAAAATGTTATTCTTGTCTGGCGGCAAAGGTATTGCTATGGCAAACTTGCAAGGTTGCTGAATTGACACTTATTGCAAACCCAGGCCCAATGCTTGCCGCAATAAAAAGTGAATATTCTTAAATTCTCTAAAATGAATGCCATATACACAAAAATAGTTTTGATGCGAATGCTTATTTTTGAAATTATGTTGTAATTTTGTATTATTAAAAATACAGGCAAGCAGAATGAATGAAGAGGCTGGGGAAAGTATTATCCCACTATTTTTTACACTTATAAAATGCGGCATTGGCACAGAAGAGAAACTGCCATGCATACCTAGCAGGGAACAGTGGGATAAACTGTATGACATTGCCTGTAAACAGACACTGCAGGGCATCGCATTCTGCGGCATTGAAAGGCTGCCGGCCGAACAGCGCCCATACAAAGAGTTGCTTATCAAATGGTTTAATGTTGTTCAAGGGATCAAAAGCAAGAATCGCGAGTTGAACAATACGGCAGCACTAATTTCGGGCAAGTTTGCCGAAGAGGGATTCAGAAGCTGCATCCTTAAGGGACAGGGTATAGCCATGTATTACGCTAATCCTGAATTGCGCGTTCCAGGCGATGTTGACATTTGGATAGAAGGCGGTTTTAAAAAAGTTTACAGATATATTAAGAATATTTGTCCCGAAGTAAGGCCAACATATCACCATGTTGACTTTCCCGTCAACCCGCATGTTGAGATAGAAGTGCATTTCACCCCAACATGGATGAATAGCCCTATAAAAAACAAGCGGCTACAGGATTTCTTCAGAAAATGCTCTGAGGAGCAGTTCTGCAATAATTCCACCTTGCAATGCGCTGCATTCCATTCACCGACTACCGCGTTTAACAGAGTATATATATTGCTCCACATATACCGTCATTTCCAAGAGGGCATTGGGATGCGCCAAATGCTTGACTACTATTACATTCTTGCGGCCGGCGCTACAGAAGAAGAAAAAAGGTCATTTACCAAAACAATTAAACAATTAGGAATGATGAAATTTGCGGCTGCAGTAATGTATGCTATGCAAAAGATGTTTTCAATTGATGAAAAATTGCTGCTTGTTGCACCAAATAAGGCCGAGGGTGAATACCTAATAAGCGAAATTATGATTGCCGGCAATTTTGGCAAATATGACCACCGTTATAAAACCTTGAGCAAAGAAAACGATTTCAAGCATTTTGCTAACAGTCTGCAGCGCATGTCAAGACTAATCTGGCACTACCCCTCGGAGTTTCTATGGAGTCCGTATTTTAAAGTTTGGCATTACTTCTGGCGCAAAAGCAAAAAATAGCCGCAGTTTTTTTACGCAATGGGTGCAATTATGTGAACAAGTTCTGCATATTCACTCTTATTATTCGTATATTCGCGGTAAGGCATACATATAATTGCGGTAAACTGCGAACATACCATGCACTCGCTTTGCAATTTGCATGCAACCTTACATAGCGTACTTTTTGTCCAATAAGAGATTATTAGAGTGAAATCATCCTACTTTTTGTCCACGTAACCCAAAATTATATGCATGAATACAAAATCCCTCAGAATTTTACGTTGAGCCTGAACCTTTGCAGTACCATCGGCCCAAGATGACAAGGGGGATTAACGGCAGCAGTATGCAAAAGAGAGAGAGCCTCAATTGCTTGAAGCTCTCCCTTAAAAAAGTGGCGATGACCTACTCTCCCACAAACCTTTGCAGTAACATCGGCCCTAGACGACAAGGGGGCTTGACGGCAGCGGACAGATGCTGCAATGGCATTTATACAAAAAAACGAGCCTTAGCGTTAACTAAAGCTCGTTCTATAGAAGTGGCGATGACCTACTCTCCCACAAACCTTTGCAGTACCATCGGCGCTGTCGGGCTTAACTTCTCTGTTCGGAATGGGAAGAGGTGGATCCCCGACGCTATCGATCGCCTTAATAAGTGAATCGTCAGTGACGGTACAG
>JAFWZH010000119.1 GCA_017522515.1 Clostridia bacterium | reverse complement strand
ATTGAGATTTATTACAGCTTTGTCGGCAAGATTGACTTGCCCGAATAACCGCCCGACCTATCCGACACAATGGCCAAGTGTCGGATAGGAACGGCAAAATTTTTTGCACTTCTATTGCTTCTTTATCACACATAAGCAAAATCTCAGGGCATGAAGCAGTTGATGCCAAGTTTGATGGAAGGAATATAAACGAAAGGATAAGCTGGTCCAGGCAGATGCGGGCTGTAGTTGAAAAAAGTATGTTTTCGGTATAATTTCGGTATGAAATCGGTAGGTTTTGAGTATTCTTTTGTTTGATAGACCGTGCTATATTATATACTGAGCAAAGCAAAGTACGATAATAGTACGAAAATAGTACGAAAATAGTACCAAAATAGTACGGGATGAGTATTTTTTTCATCTTTCAGCCGTGCTATAGTTATCATGAGCAATCGAGATGCAGATCCCGGTTGCTTTTTCATTTTTGTGTGACAGATGGTAAGGCGACATTTGGTGTCGCATTTAAGAAGAAGCCCACAAGTTTTAGAGGACAATGCGCAGATTTTGATTGTAAAATACGATAAAAATGCTATAATTGTGCTATAGAAATGGAGGGCGATATGACCTTTGGAGAGAAGATAAGAAATTTAAGACAAAAGTGCATTTTAAGCCAAGAAGCTTTTGCTAAAGAACTTGGGGTTTCCTTCTCTACTGTAAACAGATGGGAAACAGACAAATGTGTTCCAAACTACATCACTATGAAGAAAATAAAGGACTACTTCGATTCGAAAGGAATTGAATTCGATTTAGAGGATGGTTCATGGAAGGAGACCAAATAAATGGCATATACCCATATTGATTGTTTTTCTGGCCCAGGCGGAATCTGTACCGGATTGCATGCGGCTGGATTTGAAACTATGGTATTGTTTAGGCAGAGAATTGTTGAGCCAATGGCTCGGTAAAATTCCAATTTTTAGAATTAGACGAATTTGAATTTGAGGAGATGATAATATGGAGCATAAAGGAACGAAAACAATAGAAACCCATAGGTTATTATTGAGAAAATTCTGTGCTGAGGACATAAATGCGGCATATATGAATTGGACATCTGATGATAGGGTAACTGAATTTTTAAGATGGCCAACACATACTTCTAAGAAAATAACAGAGACAGTTATTAAAGGTTGGATAAAAGAAAGTGAAAAACCAGAATTTTATCAGTGGGCAATTGTTCTTAAAGATATTAATGAGCCTATTGGTACGATAAGCGTTGTTGATAAAAATGATGATTTGAATATTTTACATATTGGTTATTGTATTGGTAGCAAATGGTGGCATAAAGGAATTACATCAGAAGCATTTTCTGCAATTATTCCATATCTATTTAATGAAGTAGGTGCTAATAGAATTGAGGCGCAGCATGACCCTAACAATCCATATTCAGGAAATGTAATGAAGAAATGTGGCTTAACTTATGAAGGAACGCTACGACAAGCAGATATTAGCAATAAAGGAATTGTTGATGCCTGTATGTACAGCCTGTTGAAATCGGAATGGAATGATACGGGAAATGTATAAATCCCAGTTTGTAGGGATGATAAAAATTCAAATTTTTAGAATTAGACAAATTTGAAGTTGTCGAGTTCTTATGACATCTTCTTGCCCTGCGGACAAGAAGTATCCCTGGCTCAAAAGAGCTCGGTCAATCCCAGTTGTAGGGATAAATAAATTGAAGTTGTAAAGGAAGTAAAGATAAAATGCAGGTTCCAATGAAGATACATTGTTTTCCGGTTAAGTTAAGTGGTAAGGATGCGGTAGCTATTGCTGCAATATTTGCACTTGAAACCATCATAATGACAGCTATGGGGAATATTTATTATCGTGATTTTACGGATAAAGATATTCTTCAGTTTGAAGAGTATCTTAACCGCATCAGGGTAAACCTTGAGGAATGGAGTGACAAATGAGTATTTGTATTAAAGATCAGATTCAGAACATGAATCTTGTTATAGGGTGCACTGTTGGATGTCCGTACTGCTATGCCAGAAACAATACGAGGCGTTATCACATCATAGATGATTTTGAAAAGCCACAGTTTTTTCAAGGAAAGCTT
>JAFWZH010000118.1 GCA_017522515.1 Clostridia bacterium | reverse complement strand
GTACAGCATCTCTCCGGCAATTTGTCAGTATGTCCGGCTACATTCAACGATACGTTTTGCTTACAATGTGCTTTCAAAAGATTACTTACACAAAGGTTAATGATACATTTTTTCAATTCACAAGGTTACTATGACAAGCCCATGTATCATATAGGTGTATCAAACCTAAACGGCTTCTACATTATAAAATAATGTACCTCCGGCAATATCCCGGAACGCTCTGAGCCTAAACACTATTTACCCTCGCTCAGACGAGCCTCTTTTTCATTTTCTATTATACCATAACCGAAAATGTTTGTCAATATATTACACTAAAACCATAACATAACGGTTTACCCGTACACGAAATCGCATACGGGTAAACCGTTATAATTGCAAATCCACAACAGCAGAAACACACCCCACGTTCATTAAAAAGCTGTGTTTCTGCTGCGTATAAAAATAAGGCTTGCGTGTCGCTCATCACACTCAAGCCTTATTTTCTCATGCAAAAGTAAGCTTTAAAATATCTCTACTTTTAATTTATTCTGTTATCTAACTCCTACTTTCTCATTAAAAATTTATGTAACCAACCTCTTTTTTCCTTTTCTCCGGTTGTATCACTTTCAAGAAGTTGCTGCTGCATCGTTCCGGCATGAAGTGCCTGAGCTGCTGCCGCAGTTTGTTGTGCCGACTTTAATGCTTCAGATAAATCCTCTATCTGCTTGTCCTTTATTGCAAGTTGCCCCTGCAGCGTGTCAATCGTACTCTGTAAAACGGAAACTAAATCGGAAACTTCGTGGTTTGCGGTTTGCGGTTTGGTTTCCGTTTGGTTCGCGTTTTTGGTTTGCATTTTTTGTGAAAAAGCCTGTAAAATCAATGTTTCTTCGTTTTCACCAATCGCAAACTGGTTTCCGTTTTTTCGCAAACTTGATCGCAAACCAAGGTTTTCGATTTGTTTGCGTACCGCCGTTTTAGAAACACCGATTTCATCAGCAATTTGTTTAATGGTTTTGCTCATAAAATCACCGTTTTTCTAAAAATGGCGGAGTGGAAACCCCGCCATTTTCATTTTTTATTTACCGTAATGGTCTCTGCAAGCAACAATCTCAAGCAAATCTTCTCTGATTCTGTAAACAAGTCTGTTATACTCGTCTATTCTTCTGCTCCACAAACCGGACAAATTACCTTTCAAAGGCTCCGGCTTACCAATGCCGAAATTGCCGTTCCTCTCAATATCCTTTATCAGCTCGTTTATTCTCTTTAATGTTTTCTTATCCTGTGTTTGCCAATACAGATAATCAGCCCACGCAGCTTCATCCCAAATTTTTCTCATCATTCCACCTCAATCAGCTCGTGTTCTACTCCCTTACCTGCATTGAGGTTAGCAACCGCTGCCAAAATCCTCTGAATATTAAATTCATCATAAAAAGGATCAGCCGAAATCTCAAACGGAATTCTTTTCTCTTTACTTACACGTGTCGCGAAAATAGTAAAAGCAGTTGTCATACTCAACCCCATATCTTTACAAACCTGCTCCATGCTCTTTTTCAAATCTTCGTCCATACGGAAATTAACCATTGCTTGAGCCATAAAAACATCTCCTTTCATATCGTAATATTATTATATCACACAGTAAAGCAAAAGTCAATATTTTGCTTTACATTCCATATTATGATACGAAAAAAGTTTTTGATACCTATTCTTCTGTTGAAAAATCTGTATAGCTATTACTGTTACTTTCAAAATATCTACAAAATTGTGCCCTGTCTAAACTTCCCCATCTTTTTGTTTTATTACAAAAAATCTTTTTTGTTGTTTCCCATTGATATTCACCACGAAACTTACAACGCCAACATTTACATCTTCTCAAAACTTTCTTTCCATACATAGAAAGTTCCCCTATTTTATAATCATCCATTATTCATCACCAAATAAAAACTCATTCAATTCATTTGACGGAGTTATCTTAACCGAAATATGACCGTCACGCTCAAGCTGTTCCATACGTTCCGAATGTAACCGTTCCTGCTGCAGCTCGGCAACAATATCATCATAATATTTTATTACAGTTTTTCTATCAATACCAAGCCCTCTCGCAATTTCAGCTTTTTTTCTAATTGTTGGGTTATCCCTCATAAACTCAAAAACAATATTTTTTTTACTTTTTCGTCCGCTTCCGCATCTCCAGTTAGGATTAACAACCATCTGAACAGCTCTCATTACTTCCATATGCTGTTTTTGATTTCTCCCATTTCTTTTATTCTTTTCTATTCTAACATCTGTCAATGCCTCAATATCCGAAATAGTAAAATTATAATATTCTTTGTCGTATGCCTCTAACGCACTCTTTATATCTTCTTCGGTCAAAATATTTTCATGCTTTACCAACTGCAAATCTTCAAATGCACGTTGCATATCTTGCCGAAGCTGTTGCTTTGAAACATCACATTTATAAGCATAAATTGCAAGACACATCAAAAAGAAATATCTATGACCGCCCTTAATTTCTCCAACACGTTTAAGCCACCAATGATAAAGAGCATACGGATCTTTGCCATTGACCTTTGATGAAATATCCCATTTTTTCCGCCCTTTATTCCCCTTTACAACAACTCTCTCATACCACTCAGGATATGCTTCTCTTGCTTCTGCTCTCGTCAATTTAGAAGGTCTAAAAGGTTTATTTACATCAACTCTGTTTTCAGGTTTAGCATACGCATTCAAATATTCCAAAGAAACACGTTCCCCTGTTCTGAACGCAACAAGCTCCGTTCCATGTTTTTCATTTAAGCTCCCCACCATACGAAAGCCTTGATTTATAGATTGATATTGAATTGCCTCAATCTGAGACGTTCCACCATATTCCCACATACGAAAAGTAAGGTCATACTTCAAACTTTTAAGTTGAATTTTTATATTAGGGTATAAATCAATAGGATTATCAAAAACATAGTAAATATGTAATCCTGTACCGGATAAAACAAGAAAAGTCGGCATAGGTAAACGGCGAACTCGTTCAGGATCACCGCCAAAACGTAAAAACAAATTCCGCAATTCACTAAATCCTACACCATCTAAATCAAAAATTAAAGCATACATTCGCTGAGCGTTCTCTAAACGATTTTCTTTCCGGCGATAAACAAGCCCACTACACAAGGTTAGAGCGTTCCCCTCAACAAAATTCATATAATCCTGCTCCCATGTATCATTGAACATTTTTCTACGACGAAGTTTTTTCTCAGGACTGCTCTCATCACGATACAAATACACCGCATTGGGATGAGAATAGTCAGTATGCCTTTCCCCCTCATTCTCATTATCAGGAAACAACTCTTTATAGAACTCATAGCCTCCGACTATGGGATAATTAGCACTTAAATAATTATAACAATCACGATAATTCTCTGTCATACAAAACACCTCCCAACTAAAAAGGGGGAAAAGGGAGAGCAAAAAAGCGGTCGCTTACGCTCCCTTAAAGAAAAAGTCACCTCTCCCTTTTCCCCCTCGCTCCACCTATGGAAAGCGTGGAAAACTCTTACGAGTTTACACACCCTTACCACAGGTTACGCTCACCCCCTTTTTCCTCTCCGACTTTTTCCATTCACATAAAAAAATAAAAGAATTTATTTTTATTGCCTAAAGGCTTATAGGGGGCTTAGATTATCAAAACAGTTTTTCCACACTTTTATAATACCATAAAACTTTCCAAAATTCAACCTTGTCTGCTTAGATTATCAATAAAGTTTTTTGACATTTTTATTATGTTTATTTTAATCGTCTTTTATAAATCCTAAAAATACCATTGACAAATCCGCAAAAATCGGATATACTATGTATATACTAATAATGGAGGTGTTTTGTATGACAACAACCATTCAGAAGTGGGGCAATAGTCAAGGTATCAGAATCCCCAAATTTCTGCTCGATGCAGTTCAATGGAGCGAAGATGAGCAGCTTGTAATAAGTGCCGACAAAAACAAAATTATAATCGAAAAAGCAGAACCAAGAAAAAACATCATGGAACTTTTTTCTAATTTTGAAGGTGAATATGTTCCGGTTGAAATGGATTGGGGACAGCCGGTAGGAGAAGAAGCATGGTAAGTCAAGGAGATATTATAAAAGTCAGCTTCGACCCCCAAAAAGGACACGAACAAGCTGGCTACCGCCCGGCAGTTGTAGTAAGCAATGATTTTTTCAATCAAAAAACCAATCTTGCTATAATTTGCCCCATAACAAACACAAACAATAAATTCCCATTGCATATTCCTTTAGACAACAGAACGCAGACAACCGGTGTTATTTTATGTGAACACGTCAAGGCATTAGACCTTAATTCAAGACCGCACACGGTTGTGGAGCAGCTCCCAAAGGAGATTTTGACAAAGGTAATAAATGTTGTTTTTTCAGAAATCGAACAAATTTAGAATCAAAAGCGGCTGTTACAGGCCGCTTTTGTTCGTTTTAAGCCTGTTTAATATAAAACATCACATAGTAGCCTCAAAAACAATTTAAGAGCCGTTTTTGAGCCTCTGACACCCATTAACACATACGCATATCTTTTGGAACGCAAGACAGCGGTTTTGTGTGATAAAAGGCTATTTCCCAATATCCTGTTCTAAAATTCATTCTTAACTTTCTTTCGAGCATAACATTATACTTTTTATGTTCTTTTGCCCACTCATTATTTTCTATCATAGCAGCATAACCGCTTGGATAACCGGCAGTGATTCCTATTTTTGTAATAAAGAAATCCCCGTTTTCATCTTTTTCAAACAATTCCTCTGTTATTTGTTTTCGTGCAATCTCTTCAGTAAAATCTATTGTGTACGGACTCTGCAGAACTGTCTCCCATAAAACAATTTTATAATTTTTTCTGTTTATTCTGTATGTATAGTCACGCTCTGATGAAGAACATACAACATACCCTGTATGTTCTTTTTTAGGTTTTAATTTTCTGTCAGCGTTCGCACGTTCCCGGTTAATCCTTAAAAGATTTTCATTCAGCCCACGTTGGTATTCAATTTCAGCATTTGCTGCAGCAAGCTCCTGTTTAATCTTTTCCACTTGCTCATCAGCAGCTTTGTATGCCTCATTTATTTCTCTTTTTGCTTCAACATTTGCTCTATCTATATTTTTTCGGGCTTTTTCTTCTGCTTCACTTTTTCCGGCTTTTGCTACCCTTAATTCTGTTT